>JBGSJA010000246.1:0-32484 GCA_041742235.1 Salaquimonas sp.
CTTGAGATCGTCCATCGTGAAGACGAGCGGCGTATTGACAAGACCGTTGATCATCAGCCGGTGGTCGGCCGGGCTGATCTGCGCCACGCCGCCATGATGGCGCTCGAAGCAAAGCCCGTTCGGCGTGATGATGCCGTCAAGCTCGTGCAGGGGCGTGAAATTGACGGAGGATATCGGATCGGCGGTAAGCCAGGCGACGTTGCGGCGCACCACTTCCTTTTCAAACTGCGAGGGCATGCCGTATGGGGCGGCATCGACGCCATCGCCCAGCACCGTGTTCCACTCCTGGATCTCGGTGATCAGCGGATCGCCGGCCGCCTTCGCAATAGCGGGCGCGGCGACAAGCGCCGCCCCGGTGACAAGGCCTGTCTTGAGGAACTCGCGGCGGGAGGACCGCCTGCCTTCGGCCGCGCCGTCCGGCCTGTCTTGCGATTTGTCTAAACCCATTTCGTCCTCCATGGATTTTTCACGCGGTCACGCGCACGGAGCTGTTTTCGTTGACGATCACGTCGGGGTTCTTTTTCAGGTGGTTTTCGACCACTTCCCAGATCGGCGGACCTTCCGTCGCCTGGTTCACCGATGCCCAGCCGGCGACCACATAGGTCTTCGCCGGGTCGATCGCCTCTCCGGTGGAAAGCAGCGTCATGTCGCTGATCCGCGAGCCGATCGGCTTGCCCACATCGATGGCGTAGCCCATGCCGCCGACGCGGACCATGTCCCCGCCCTGCTGGTAGTAAGGGTCCGGGTTGAACAAATTGTCCGCGACGTCCTCGATGATGTCCTTGATCGTCTGGCCGGTCATTTCCGACCGGTAGGCCGCCGGATAGTTCATCGCCGTGGCGTTGTGCAGTTCCTCGACCGTGATCGGGCTGCCCGGCAGCAGGCTTGTTCCCCAACGGAAGCCGGGCGAAAGGGCGATCTGCGCGTCACGCTCTGAAAGCAGCGCCTGGCAGATCAGGTCGTCGAACGTGCCGTTGAAATTGCCGCGGCGGTACAGAAGCGACTGGGTCGTGCCGAGCACCCGCCTCAGTTCCTCTTCGTGCGGCGCACGGATCTTGTCGATCAGCGCGGCCATGTCGGCATCGGGCGTGATGACGTCGGAGAATATGGGGATGAGGCGATGCCGGTAACCCTTCAATTCGCCGTCCGAAACATCGAGGTCGATGCGTGCAACGAACTTGCCGTGCGAACCCGACGCGATCAGCAGCGTCTTTCCGACGATCACCGGCTCGGGCAGGGCGTCATGGGTGTGGCCGGTCAGGATGATATCGATGCCGGGCACGCGCGAGGCAAGCTTGCGGTCCACATCGAAGCCGTTGTGCGACAAAAGCACGACAACATCGGCGCCTTCGCCGCGCACGGCCTCGACATTCTTGGCGACGTCTTCCTCGCGGATTCCGAAGGAAAGTTCGGGGAACATCCAGCCCGGGTTTGCGATCGGCAGATAGGGGAATGCCTGACCGATCACGCCAATCTTCACGCCGCCTTGTTCGAAGATCTTGTATGCTTCGTAGGCCGGCTCGTTCCATTCGTTGTTGTAGATGTTGCCGCCAAGGAATGCGAAAGGCAGGCTCTCGACGATCTCGGTGACGCGGTCGATACCGAGCGTGAACTCCCAATGCGAAGTCATCGCCTCTGGCTCAAGCGCGTTCATTGCCTCGACCATGTCGGCGCCCATGGTCTTCTGTGCCGTGTACGAACCCTGCCAGGTATCGCCGCCGTCAAGCAGCAGCACATTGTCCGCGCCGCGCTCCGAACGGATACGCTTGATGACCGTGGCGACACGGTCGAGCCCGCCCATGCGGCCATAAGCCTTGGCGAGCGCGGCGAAATCCTCCGACGTCAGGGCATAGGCGTCGGGCGATCCCGGCGCGATGTTGTACAGCTTCAGGAAATCGGCGCCGGTCACATGCGGCGGCTGACCCTTTGCTTCCCCGGCGCCCAGATTGATCGATGGCTCGCGGAAATATACCGGCTTAAGCTGCGCGTGGATGTCCGTGATGTGGACGAGCGTCACATTGCCGAAGGGTTCGGCGGCAAGCAAGGCGTCCTCGCTCAAGGCTTGCTGCGCGGCCGCCACCGACCACCGCCCGGCCATGGCGCTGCCGGCGATCGCGGAGAGCGCTACGGATGCCATCAAAAATTCGCGTCTCGAAATCATCAATGCACCTTGTGGTGTTTGCGGCGCGGCCAAGGCGCGGAACAATGCCGCGCCCGGTCATACGGTACCCGGCGCCGTCATCGACGGCCGCCGGGTCATGTCCATCTCCGTGCGCCTACTGGCGAACGGCGGGTGTTTCCACCGACAGTCCGGTTCCGCGCCAGGCCACGTAGACCTCCAGCGCCATCAACTCGTCCGAAAACGCCTTGGGAATAACGGCGCGCGTATCGCGGATGCAGCCGCGGAACCTGCCATGCGTCGAGACGAGGCCGTCGCCGAGGCGATAGGTCGGGAAGCCGTTGGTCTGCCCCTGGCTCAAATGATCGGCGCGGATATACTTGCCCATGATTTCCTCATGGCAATTCGAGCAACCGAGATTGAGCTGGCCGGTGCGGGTGTAATACAGCTTCTTGCCGTCATCCCACCACTTCTGCATTTCACCCTGCGACAGGTCGATGCTGACCGGCGTGCCAAGCGACTGGTGGCGCACGAAAGCGGTGATCTGCTTTTGCTCCGGCTTGTCGAACTCGTAGGCATCCGCCCCCATGTTCTGCGTACGGCATCGATTGATGACGAGTTCGAGATTGATCGGCTTGCCGGTCGTCTCGTCCCATTTGGGATAGTGCGCGCCGATATCCTTCATGCTCTCGGCAGCATCGCCATGGCATGTCGCGCAGGACTTGCCCGCGGTTCCCTCGACCGTGTTCCAGATCACCCCACCGGCTTCGACCGCAAGCATGCCCGGATTGTCGAAACCGTCCGCTTCCAGGGCACGGGTTTCAGCTGTCCGGAACAGCCAGCCGGAAAGCACCTCGTCGAACGGATACCCCTCGGGAGCCTTCGTGCGCACGGTCATTTCCCGTCCGTCGATCGTCAGCTGTTCATCGACGGGCTCGGCCAGCGCCGGTCCCGAAAGCACGGCAGTCAATGCTGCTGCCGGCAACAATCCCCTTAGAATTTGCCTCACGAACGTTCCTCCCTCGCAAGAATGAATGGAAAGAACCGCCGGATTGCCGGCGGCGCCTGATCTCACTTCACCTCGATCTTCTGTTCGTCCGTGGTGACCGCACCGTCGTCATCCACCCAGGTGAACTTGAAGCTGCCGCTCTCGTTGACCTTGGCCGTGAACTCGAAATACGGATTGGCGGAGATGGCCGGGTCAAGGTCGCATTCGAAGACCTTGGCGCCGTTGAACTCGCAAGTGAACTTGTTGATGATCTTGCGCGGTATGACCTTGCCATCCTTGTCCTTGCGCTGGCCCGATTCCATCTCGTGGCTGATCAGCGTCTTGATCGTGACGACTTCCCCGGCAGCCGCCGACTTGGGAACCTTCACGCGTGGTTTTGCCTGTGCCATTGCGAAATCCTCTCCTTGTCCTCAGCCGCCGCAGCCGCCGATGGTGACCTTAACCTGCTTCGTGTCCATGAATGCCGAGCCGTCCTTCATCAGGGCAACCGCAATGACATTCTGGGTCTTGGCGAGACGGATGCGGGTGGTCGCGGAAGCCTGGCCGCTCGCTTCCGAAAAGTGGAATGTTGCGACCGCCGGATTGGGGTTTCCATCCGCAAGGAGCATCACCGACTGGACGAGATCGTCGCCTGCCATTGCGCTTTCGACTGAAACGGAAACGGGAACCGTGTTGCCGTTCTCGGCGATTTCGGGCGCGGTAAGCGTGATCTTGCCGGGTTGCGGCGCCTTGCCGCCGGTGAATTCCATGATCCGCTTTTCACTGTCCTCGGCTGCAGCAAACGCCTGGCCGGACTTGAACCCGGTGATAGCGAATGCCGCCGCAGCCACGGAAAGGCCGAGCGCCTGTCTTCTGGTAAGTTCCATCTTCTGCCTCCGTTTCATTCCTTGAGCGTCGCGAGATAGGCGACGACGTCTTCGACCTGCTGGGCCGTCAGTATGGTCTTGCCGACCGATTCCTCGCGGACATTCACGCCTACATCGAGCGTGTAGAAGCCGGGCATCACGGTCTGGTCGTTGAGGGCGACTTTCGAATTGACGACGATGGCGCGCAATTCCTCCGGCGACCACCGATCCGCCACGCCGTCGAGCGAAGGGCCGACATCGCCCTGGAAGAGCTCCTTCGACATCACCTTGTTGGTGTGGCAGGCAAGGCAGTTGCCGAGCCGGCGATCCTTGAAGACATTGGCGCCTTCCTCCGGATTGCCCGCCGTCCCCGTCAGGGACATGGCTACCTTGTTGTCCTCGATCTTGACTTCCGTTGGTGGCAGTTCGGCCGCGAACGCCTGGAATCCAAGCCCCGCCGCGAAGCCAAAGAAGACAATCTGCCTGGGCAGCTTCATCGGTTCTTCCTCCTCCTAGTCATCCTCCGGGGCGCACGCACCCCGTTCCCTTGATCAAGCTACGACGAACGTTCGCCGAAAACAATGACAAATATAGTTGTTTGAATGTAATTATTCGGAGACCAGCCTGCCCTGCTCCCTCAATTCGTTGATGATGCGGGCATGGTACTTCTGGAAGTGTTCCTCGCCCTCATAGCCCTTCTCGTGCACCCAGCGGAACATGTTGAGGAATGTCCACTTGCCGAATGCACCCGGCATGGTCGATACGGCGGCCTGCGGCACGGTCTTGCCTTCGGGAACCTCTTCGGGAAGGAAGACGATGGTCGGCGTGAAAAGGAATGCCCATTTGCGCGCCGCCGTCTTTTCGGTGAGCACCTCGCCGTCGAGATCGGTCACTTCCTCGTCGCCGAACATGTTGTACTGGACGACCATGAAGTTCTTTTCGACGAACTCCCGCACTTCGGGATCGGACAGGATGTCCGTGTGCATCTTGGCGCAATAGATGCAGCCGCGCTGTTCGAAGATCATCACAAGGCGCTTGTTCTGCTCCTTCGCCGCCTTGATGTCCTCGGCGATGTCGCGGAACGTGATCGCGAACCATTCTTCCTTGTGAAGGCCGTCCTCGCCGATCTCCGCTGCATTTGCCACAGCGGCAAGCCCGGCGGCCAGACAAAACGCCATCAAGAGTTTGCGAAGCATCTTTCCACTCCTATCCAATGTTGGCGAAACCCGGGAATGTCTCCAGCAGCCATTGCGCTATGCGCGACATCTGCCCGGTGATGAACAAAAGGCCGGTGACAACGAGCAGCCCGCCCATGGCCATCTCGACCTTGTGCATGTGGCGCTTGAAGCGGTTGGCCCACGAGATGAACCGGCTGGCAAACAGCCCCGCGACGATGAATGGAATGCCGATGCCGAGCGAATAGACCGCCAAAAGCGCCGCGCCGCGCCAGATGGTGTCTTCTGCGCCCGCCACGAAGAGGATCGCCGCCAGAACCGGCCCGACACAGGGAGTCCAGCCGAATGCGAAGGCAAGGCCCATGAGATAGGCGCCCAGATAACCGGGCGGGCGATTGCGCACTTCGACCCGCGCCTCGCGGTACAGCATGGAAATCCGGAATACGCCGAGAAAATGCAGGCCCATGATGAGGATTGCGATGCCGGCAATGACCGACAACGTATCGAAATAGCGCGCCAGAGACTGGCCCACCACGCTGGCCGTGGCGCCCAAAGCCACGAAAACGGTGGTGAAGCCAAGCACGAAAAAGACGGCGGACAGCGCGATGCGGCGCGCAACGTGCGCCTCGATCCTGTCGGTATCCATCGCGGCGAAGCTTATACCGGCGAGATACGCCAAGTATGGCGGCACGATCGGAAGCACGCAGGGTGAAACAAACGAAAGTAGGCCGGCGACGAACGCCATGCCGAAACTCACATCGAGCATCGATCCTCCCGACCGCCCCCAATCATCGAAATAATGGTAATGGAAAAATTCAGAAATTCATATATGATGAGTAACGAAATTTTACCGGATCGTTCCTGATGGGTATTTCGATGCGTTTGGCGTCTGCCTTTGCGGCCTTGTGGCTGGCGTTCCCGGCCGGTGCAACGGGCGCGGAGCTCATCATGCTGGAACAGGCCGGATGCGCCTGGTGCAAGCGATGGCATGCCGAAATCGGCGTTGCCTATCCCAAGACAGAGGAGGGCAAGCGCGCGCCGTTGAGGCGGGTGGACATCAACCAGCCATGGCCGCAGGACCTTTCCGCAATCCGTCCCGAGCGCTTTACGCCGACATTCGTATTGGTCGAGGACGGCAAGGAGATCGGCAGGATGCGCGGGTATGCGGGCGATGAATTCTTCTGGCCGCTACTGGCCGAACTCCAGGCACTGGCTGACAAGGAGTAACCGCACCTCATGTTGGCCCTGGAGATCACGGGATGACGGCCACGGATGAAGCCGACGGAAAGGGCGGCGGACCCGGCGCCCTGATCCGGCAGGCGCGCCAGGCCAGCGAACTCATGAAGGCATTGTCGCACGAGACCCGGCTGGTCATCCTTTGCCATTTGTGCGACGGCGAGAAATCCGTGTCTGAACTCGAAGTGCTGCTGGACATGCCGCAGGCAACGGTTTCACAGCAACTGGCTCGGCTGCGGCTGGAACGCCTCGTGTCTTCGCGCCGCGATGGACGCACCATCTACTACTCGGTGATGAACAACGAAGTCTCGACGATCGTGAAAACGTTGCAGGAGATGTTCTGCGCCGTTCCGCGCCGTCAGTCTTGGGCGACGAAACGATAGGCGCCGCCATCGCGCTCCACCGCGCCGATGCCTGGATGGGGCAGGTGGAAGCCGATGATACTGCTGCCGTCGGCAGCCAGCCGGTCCAGCAGCGATAGACGGGTACTGGCGGCCTTTGGCGGGTCCTGGTCCGAGCCGGAATGCCAGTCAGGGCGCTGGAATGACACGACCGACTGCGAGATCGCATCCCCGATGATGACGAGGCTTTGCGAACCGTCGTGGAGCGCGAAAGATACGTGGCCCGGCGTGTGGCCCGACGTGTCGATGGCTTCGATCCCCGCAAGCACCTCCGCCCCGAAATCGAAAAGCGTGATGCGATCCGCCAGCAGTTCGAATCGCTTTTGCGCGCCGGCGACAAAGCTCTTGCGCTCTTCCGGCGTCTTTTCCATCGTGTCAGGCGCACGCCAGTAATCCCATTCGGCCCTGCTCATGTGATGGTTTGCATTGCCGAAGGTGAACTCGTCGAAATCGTCCACAACGCCCCACAAATGGTCGGGATGGGCGTGGGTGAAAACGACATCGGTCACGTCCGCCGGATCGATGCCCGCCTCGGCAAGGCTGTCAGCCAGCTTGCCGGCAGTGGGCTGGAAATTGGCCCCGGAACCGGCGTCGAAAATGATCAATCGCTCGCCGTCGCGCACAAGCGTGAGGTTACAGTCCGGCAGGAACATGTCCGTCGGCAGGCCGTAGGCGGAAAGCAGGGGTTCCAGGTCTTGCTTGGGTATCTGCGGAAACATGAAACTTGCCGGCAGCGAAAGATTGCCGTCGCTCAGCACCGTGATTTCGCGCGCGCCGAACTGGGTTTTCCCCATGGCAAGGGCGCGCGGGGCAATGGTTCCCGCCATGCCGGCGGCGGCGCACAGGCGCAGGAAATCGCGGCGGGAAAAAAAGGGCTCCATCCCAAGCTCCATAATATTCAATATTGACAATATATGACGGCATGTTTGACCAAGGTCAATGCCGGCCACCGGTCGAGGTGCTCGACTGACAATCAAGGGGAGGCGGCATTCATGGACCTTGTCGCACTGACGGACCGGATCGGGGAAAGCTGGGTACTGGCTGCCGGCGGCATCGTGATCGGAATGCTTTTCGGCGCGTTTGCGCAGCAAAGCCGGTTCTGCCTTCGTGCCGCTGCCGTCGAGTTCGCGCGCGGGTCGATTGGCGGGCGAACCGCAATCTGGCTGATGGTGTTTTGCGCTGCCGTGGCGGGGACCACGCTGCTTGCCTGGCTGGGCGCGATCCAGCCCACGCAGGCTCGCCAGATTGCCTCGCCGCAAAGTTTTTCGGGCGCGGCCATCGGCGGTTTGATGTTCGGCGCCGGCATGGTTCTGGCAAGGGGCTGCGCCAGCCGGCTTCTGGTCCTGGCGGCGACGGGCAATCTGCGGGCGCTGCTTTCGGGCCTTGTTTTCGCGGTTGTGGCGCAAGCCAGCCTTCACGGCTTCCTGTCGCTTGCGCGTGAAAGGCTCGCCGGCATCCTTCCCAGTTCGGCGGACGGCGCCAATGACATCATGCAATTGATCGGCCTCGCCGTATCCACCGCCCTGCTTGTGTCGGCAGGAGCGCTGGCCGCCAGTCTTGGCGTTGCATTTCTTCGCAAGGTTCCGCCCTGGCAGATCGCGAGCGCGCTCGTGGTCGGCGCAACGGTGCCGCTGGCATGGTGGTTCACGTCTGCCATGTCGGCAATTGCCTTCGATCCGGTCCAGATGGAGGGCATCACCTTCACTGGCCCTTCCGCCGACACGTTGATGTTCTTCCTCAGCGGGCCCGAACCGCTGGACTTCGCCATCGGCCTGGTGCCCGGCGTCTTCCTTGGCTCGTTCATTGCAGCTTTCGTTCGCGGTGAACTGCAATTGCAGGGCTTCGAAGGCGGCCCGGCAATGCGCCGCTACCTTGCGGGCGCCGCACTGATGGGGTTTGGCGGCATGCTTGCGGGCGGATGTGCGGTCGGGGCCGGCGTCACCGGCGCCAGCGTCTTCGCCCTGACGGCGTGGATTACGCTGGTGGCGATCTGGCTGTCGGCCGGGGTTACCGACTATTTGTTCGACAGGCAATTGGAGAAGGCGGTGACGTCAGGCGTGCATTGATCCGCCAAGCGAGCCGCCGAGGCAGCCGACCGGGCGAAGAGGCACAGCCATGCAGGCGGGCGCCCCTTCGCCCTTGTGCCGTTATTGAAGATCCTTGGCGCGTTCCGCATCCACGATCTTTTGTGCCGCTGCGACCGAGGCGTCGAACGAGGCCAGGACCTCCGGCCCGCCCTTCACGTTGGTCTTGAACCAATCCATTACCGGTGCGACCGCAGCCTTGAATGCTGCCTTCTCTTCCGCGGTTGGCACGTAGACCTCGCCGCCTGCGGCCTTGAAGTCGGCATAAGCCTGTATTTCCTTGCGCTTGGGGCTTGCGAAGGTGGCCTGCTGCAGGGCGGCAAATCCATCGACCACGATCTGCTTCTGCGCATCGGTCAGCCCGGCGAACCGGTCCTGGCCCATCCACCAGAAGGCTCCCATGTAGGAATGGCCGTCCAGCGTCAGGTACTTCACGCCGGCATCGGTGAATTTCATCGACATGATGTCGGTGATTCCGTTCGCCGTGCCTTCAACAACGCCCGTCTGCAGCGAGGTGAAAAGCTCCGGCCACGGAATGGGTGTCGGCGAGGCGCCAAGCGTCGTGGCAAGGAACTGCGGAAGGTCGGCGGGAACCGTGCGCATCTTGAGCCCGGCAAGGTTGGCCGGAGCAGAAACGCGCTGTTTGGTGTTGGCATAGTTGCGCCAGCCGCCGGTGTTGCCGATGGTCATCAGGCGGATCTTGTTGCCCGAATCCGTCAGCGCCATGCTGCGCAGCGTCTTGGTGAAGTCGGTCTGCGTGAGCACGGCTTCGGCCACGCGATCGTCCGACATGAGGTATGGCAGGTCCAGAACCTGGATATACGGGAAAAGGCCCGCAGCCCCACCCGAGGTCGAGATGTAGATGTCGATCGAGCCATCGGCGACCCCCGCGAGGCATTCGTCCCCCTTGGCGCAAAGCTGGGTTCCGATGAACAACTCGACCTTGATCGCGCCGTTCGAGGCATTCTCGACGTAGTTTTTGAACACGACGAGGCCGTCATAGTCTTCGTCGTTCTCGTTGGAGTTCGCGGTGGCGCGCAGGGTGATTTCCTGCGCCAACGCACTGACGGCCGATCCGGCCAGCAGCGCGGCTATCACCGCGGATTTCAAGGTCTTCATCAACATTCTCTTCTCCCTTTTTGGTCAGCTTGTTTAGACGTCAGTTCAAGAACCCTGCCAAGCGCGGCAGGGTCAGCGAGAGTGCCGGGATGTAGGTGATCAGAAGGATCACCAGAAACTCGACAGCAAGGAACGGCAGCACGGCACGGGCGATGACTTCAACCCGCAGGCCCGAGACCGCCGATGTGGCGAACAGGACCAGTCCCATTGGCGGTGTGAGCAAGCCAACGGTCAGGTTGACCACCATCACGATAGCGAAATGGACAGGGTCCACGCCCAATTGGGTGAAGATCGGCGCAAGGATCGGGCCAAGGATGATGATCGCGGGCCCGGCATCCAGGAACATGCCGACGATGAACAGCAACAGATTGACAAGCAACAACAGCAATAGCGGGTTGTCGGTCAGGCTCAGCAGCGTTGAAGCCAGAAGTTCGGGCGTGTGGGCCAGCGCCGCAACCGTCTTGAACGCCATGGCGGCGCCAACCAGAAGCATCACCACCGAACTGGTGAGGCCTGCGCGGATGAGCACGCCGGGAACATCGTGCAAGGTCAGCGTTTTCAGCACGAAGAGCGAGATTATGAAACTGTATCCCACGGTCACGGCGGCCGCTTCGGTCGGAGTGAAAACCCCGGTCAGGATGCCGCCCATCAACAAGACGGGCGTCAGGAGCGGCCAGAACGCAGCCGCGCCCGCCGCACCGGCTTCGCGCCAGGTTGCCCGCGGCATGGCTTGCGGCAGGTTGTAGCGGTTCGCCATCAGCGTGATGGTGATCATCAGGGCCACGCCGATCAGGATGCCGGGAACGATTCCCGCCAGAAAGAGGGCGGCCACGCTTTCGCCCATAACATAGGCGTAGATGATCATGATGCCCGACGGCGGGATGATCGGGCCAATGATGGCGCTTGCGGCCGTGATTGCCGCAGCAAACGGCCGTGGATACCCCTTTTTCTCCATTTGCGGAATGATGATCGACCCCAGGGCCGAAACATCGGCGACCGCCGAGCCGGAAATTCCCGCGAACAGCATCGAGTCAACGACGTTGACCTGCGCCAGTCCGCCCCGGAAATGACCGACCATCGCCTGCGCAAACCCCACGATCCGCAAAGAGATGCCGCCCCGATTCATCAACTCGCCGGCCAGCATGAAGAAGGGAATCGCCATCAGCGGAAAGCTGTTCATCCCCTCGAAAACATTGCGGTACAGCAATACCAGATCGCGTTCCTGTCCGTTCATCCAAAGCAGGATGCCGGGTGCTGCAAGCAGGCCAAACACCACCGGCAGGCCCAAAACCAGAAAGACCAGGAACAACGGCAGGAACAAGCTGAGTATCATTCCGCGCCCGATCCCAGGATGATGGTTTCGGGGATTTCGTTCAGGCGGTGCAACCGTCCCGTCAAGATGCACAGGTTGCGCAACACCAGCTCAATGGCGACGAGCAACAGCAAGACGACGCCAACCAGCATGGCGGACATCATTGCGGCCTTGGGAACTTTCGCCCAGACCGAAAGATCCAGGCTTGCAGGCACCCGCAGCGAATCCAGCGCGAAGCGGCCGCCGATCCCGGTCGTCTCGCTCCAGCCGATGCCCAGAGCAACCCACAACACTGCAATGCTGATCGACAGCATTACGATCGAAAGAACCGTGGCCAGTCCGTTCGGAAACAGGCGCACCAGCATGTCGATCGCGACGAAACCGCCGCGCCGGAACGCTGTCGGAGCCATCAGCCCGGTGGACCAAAGCATCAGGAAGCGCGACGCTTCCTCGGGCCAGGGCAGCGCGTTGTCCATGACATAGCGGAAAAACACCTGCGTCAGGATCACGACCACCATCAGGCCCAGGCATGCCGCGCCGAGCCAGCGCCCGAGCATGAGCAAGGCCGCGTTGACCGCGCCAATTCCATTTGCAAGGCCCAGGATCAGACCCACATGCTTCCCTCCCTGTATGCTCCGCCCCCTTCAGCGAAGCATCGATCTTCCGCAATCAGATCATTGCAGAAAATCGCCTGAACCGGCCCTCCAAGAAGACCAGCGGCGCGCCGTCTTCACAGGCAACGCGCTGCACCCGCCCCACGACGATCAGATGATCGCCTCCTTCGTAGGTCGTGTGCAAATCACATTCGAATCGCGCCAACGCGCCTGCAAGCAGCGGCACATTGTTCGCGCTGAGATCGTGCTTCAGCCCTTCGAAGCCCGGCCCGTTGCGGTGGAACCGGTCTATCAGGTGAAGTTGGTCCGCCGCCAGTACATGAATGGCAAAATGCCCGGCCTCGGCAAAAAAGGGGTAACGCTGCGCCGATTTCGCCAGCGACCACAGAACCAGCGGGGGATCCATCGAGAGGCTGGTAAAGCTGTTCGCGGTGAAGCCCATCGGCCCTGTCGGCCTGTTGATGGTCACGATGGTCACGCCCGTTGCAAAGCGGCCCAGCGCATCGCGAAACGGGCGAGCCGTATCCGGGGTCGGGATGAAGCCGCTTTCCATGGTGGAACCGACACAGGACATTACGCCACCTCCAGGCCCGATTGCATCAGCGGCGCACTCCGTTGCCCAGGGGTGTCGCAGGCGTATCGGCGGGAACGCGGCCATAGGCATGGGGCAGCGAACAGGTTTTCAAATGCGGCATGACCTTGTCGCCGAAGTGGTCGGCTTCGTCGAGGTGGGGATAGCCCGAGAAGATGAAGGCGCGGATGCCCATTTTCCGGTAATCCTCGATCTGCGACAGGATCTGGTCGGCAGATCCCACAAGCGCCGCGCCGCAACCCGAGCGCGCCCTTCCTATGCCGGTCCACAGATGCGGTTCGACATAGCCAAACTGGTCGGCCAGTTCGCGGGCGCGGGCTTGATGCGCAACGCCCAGCGAAATGCTGTCATGCGCCCGGTCGCGGATCAGCTTGCCATATTCGTCATCCAACTTGCTGGCGATGTAGTCCGCATATTCCCTCGCCTCGGCCTGCGTGTCGCGCACGATCATGTGGACACGAAGCCCGTAGTCGAGGGTGCGCCCGTGCGCCGCCGCCCTGGCGTGGACCGCCTTCATGCGCTCGGCCAGTGTCTCGCGCTTTTCGGGCCACATGAGGTAGACGTCGCACTGCGCGCCGCACAATTCGAGGGCGTCGGGAGAATAGCCGCCAAAATACAGCAGCGGCCCGCCATTTTGTTGGTAGGGACGGGCCGGGTCGGTGGTGAGCTTGCTGATCTTGTAGATGTCGCCATCATATTCGATGTGATCCTGCGTCCAGGCCTGGCGCAGGATTTCTACCACCTCATGGCTGCGCTTGTAGCGATAGGCGCTGTCGGCGACTTCGCCGGGGAAGTCGGACGAGATGACGTTCAGCGTCAACCGGCCCTTCAGCATGTGGTCAAGGGTGGCGACGGTACGCGCCAGCATGACCGGCTGCATCTCGCCGCAGCGGATCGCGGCAAGGAAGTTGATGCTTTCGGTTATCGGCGCACAGCCCGCCACGAAAGACAGCGTGTCCTGGCCGACCTGGTAGGACGACGGACACAGGATGTTGCGAAAGCCGCGGTTTTCCGCCTTTTTCACGATCGCCGAGCAATGCTCCCAGCTTGATCGAAGCGCTCCGTCGGGCTGGCCGAGAAACTGGTAGTCATCCGAGCACAGGGCCGCGAACCAGCTGATCTCCGACGCGTCCAGGTCAGGGGACGTAATGGGCACGACAGTCATGCTAACCCTCCCCAAGATGCCGCAGCTTGTTGCTTGCGTAGCATCTGCAATGATATAGATCAATACTGGATCAATTTTTTGGGCAAATCGCGAATGGTCGCGCCGGGGTCGTTGCCGCTCTACCAGCAGATCAGCGAGCTGTTGATCCGCGACATCGCGTCCGGCCGCCTGATCGACGGCGAGCGCCTGCCTCCCGAGCGTGAGATGGCGTCCAGTCTCGGGATCGCGGTCGGCACGTTGCGGCAGGCGCTGAAGGACCTGACCGCGAAGGGCATGCTGGACCGCGTACAGGGCTCGGGCAATTACGTCCGCGCCAGGCCCAATCCCGATTCGGTCTATGCGCTGTTGCGGATCGAACTGGCCACCGGCGGCGGCCTGCCGACCGCGCGCGTGTTGTCGGTCGATCGCATGCCCAAGGATCCGCGCCTGCCGGCGTTCGGAACCAGCAACGAGGGGCACCGCATCCGCCGGCTGCGATTCCTGTCGGGCATTGTCGCGGCGGTGGAGGAAATCTGGCTGGATGCAAGCCACGTCCCGCACATCAACATCAGCGAGCTGTCGGAATCCCTTTACCTCTACTATCGACAGAAATTGGGAATTTGGATTGCGCGCGCCGAAGACAGTGTCGGCCAGGGGCCGTTGCCCGACTGGACGCCTGCCGAGTTTCCGCACCCCGCTTCGACGCCTGCGCCGCTGGTCACGCGCATCAGCTGGAACCAGGAGGGCCAGTCCGTCGAGGCGTCCTGGACATGGTACGACCCGCAAACCGTGCGCTACGTGGCGCGCCTCAAATAGGAAAAATCATGAAACCGGTTCGCTACGGCATCATTGGCTGCGGAATGATGGGGCAGGAGCATCTGCGCAACATCGCACTCCTGGACGATGCGGAGGTTGTTGCAATCCATGAGCCCGACGCGATCATGCGCGAGCGCGCCATGGCGCTGGCGCCTGGCGCAATCATGGTCGGATCTGTGGCCGAAGTGCTGGCGGCCGAGGCGGTAAACTGCGTCCTGATCGCCTCGCCCAATCATAGGCATCTTAGCCAGCTCGAAGAAATTGCCGCGCTCCGTCCTCTGCCTGTACTGGTCGAAAAGCCCCTCTTCACGAACGAGGCCGATACGGCGCGGCTGGCTGCGCTGCGCGCCAACTATCCGGCGCCGGTCTGGGTGGCGATGGAATACCGCTACATGCCGCCTGTGGCGCATTTCATCCGCGAAGCGGCGGCAGCGACCGGTGGTATCCGCATGCTGACGATCCGCGAGCACCGCTTTCCATTCCTGCGCAAGGTCGGCGACTGGAACCGCTTCAATCGAAATACCGGCGGCACGCTGGTGGAAAAGTGCTGCCATTTCTTCGACCTCATGCGGCTGGTCGCAGGCGCCAACCCGGTCCGCGTCATGGCGTCCGGCGGTCAGTCGGTAAACCATCTGGACGAGGTCTATGACGGGCAGGTTTCCGATATATGGGACAACGCCTATGTGATTGTCGATTTCGAGAACGGGCTGCGTGCCATGCTCGAACTTTGCATGTTCGCCGAAGGCTCGCGCTACCAGGAGGAAATATCGGCCGTCGGGCCGTCGGGCAAGATCGAATGCCTGGTTCCCGGCCCGGGACGTTTCTGGCCGGTGCATCTGGGACCCGCGCCAACGCCGCAGGTCGTTGTCAGTCCGCGCAATCCGGCCGGACCGCGGATTCTGGACGTGCCGGTCGAACCGTTGCTGCTGGCTGCAGGGGACCACAACGGCTCCACCTATTATCAGCATCGCGGATTTGCGGATGTGGTGGCCAATGGCGCAGCCCCGCAGGTCAGCCTTGAAGATGGCTGGTGGGCCGTGGCGGTCGGCAAGGCAGCGCAACTCTCGGCCAGCACCGGAGAGGCGGTTGGTGGCGAAGCCTTGCGCGCACTTGCTCCTGCGCATCGCACAGAACGCACTTAGTTTTGGGAAAAGCCGGGCGATTGCCGTCTTGCTGCCTAGGTCTTCACGCAAGAGGTGCGCATGTTGACACGCCGCCAGTTCACGATTGGCCTGACCGCCGGCATCGGCCTGCGCGGGGCGGGTTTTGCCGCCGCAAAAGGAACCGCGGATATCGACGCGGCGCTGGCGGCAATGCCGCAATTGCATTCGATCCAGGTCATGGCCGGCAACGATCTTGTCGTGGCGCGGGTGCTCCGGGGCGGGGGGCTCGACAAGCCCGCCAACATCAAATCCTGCTCGAAGAGCATCGTCGCATTGTTGCTGGGCACCGCCATCAGCCGTGGAGAAATCGCGGGCGTCGATGCCAGCTTGCGGCAGGTCGCGCCGATGCTGATACCGCGGCGTGCCAATGGCGATGTCGGCAGCCTGACGATGGAGGATCTCGTGACGCTGCGGGCGGGCCTGGAACCCACCTCAGGCATGAATTACGGAAAATGGATCGAGTCACGCAACTGGGTAGCCGATGTGCTCAGCCGCGAGATGATCGACCGCCCCGGTGGCAGGATGATCTATTCCACCGGCAGCACGCATGTGCTGGGGGCGGCGATCGCGGTCGCGGCGGGCCGCAGCCTTCGCGATATCGCGGTCGAGAGAATCGGCGAACCGCTGGGCATCGACGTGCCGCCATGGACCCGCGATCCGCAGGGATTCTTTCTGGGCGGCAACGAGATGGCGCTGACTCCAAAGGCGATGCTGGCCATCGCCATGATGGTTCGTGACGGCGGGTCGTATGAAGGGCGGCAGGTGATCGCGCCGGAATGGATCGAGCAATCGATGGTGGTCCGCACCTATTCGCCATTTTCGGGGCTGGGCTATGGTTACGGCTGGTTTGTCTCGCAATCCGGCTTCGTGCTGGGACGGGGCTATGGCGGACAAATCATCGCGGCGCATCCCGGGCGTCGCCTGGCGGTCGCGATTACCTCGCAAACCGACCAGCCGGCGCGTTCGGAGGGATATTTCGGCGTGCTGATGGATCTGTTGGAAGGTCCCGTGCTTGCCCTTGCAAGCTGACCGCAAAAGCATGACTTGAGCCTATCGCTCGTTGGCGCCTTTTCCGGACAAAATCTTGTGGCGAAACTTGCCGATACGCGAAATCCGCGTCGCGGAGGACTTCGTCGAAGCAAGGTTGATGACATAGCTTTTCTGCCGTCCGGGCGTCAGCCGGTTAAACGCCCCGCCAAGTTCCGGGTCGGCGTCCAGCGCGTCCTGCAATTCGCCGGGAAGATCGACTTCGCTCTCGTCCTTCGGCGGAAGAATGCCTGCTTCGGCATAGTCCGTCGCCTCCTTGAGATAGGTTGTGATCACCGGCGCCATCGCCTCCACTTGGGCATTGTCCGTGAAACGGATCATGTCGCGATGTCGTGTGTTGGGGCCTTGCTTTTCCAAGATACCGTGGGGATCCGTCATCAGCGCCGCGTTGAAGAAAGTGATGCGAAAATCGCCGCGGAACGCCCCGATAATAGCGATGTTGCGGCCCGCATGCATATAGCACGGATGCCCCCACTTCACGGTTTCGACCAGCCCCGCCTCGAGACAAAGTCGCCGCAGGTCGGCAAGCCCTTTGGCCCATTGCCGCGTCGAGCAGTCGGGCGTGTCAAACCGCTTGCAACGTCCGCAGCCCTTCGAAAAGAAGTCTTCGATATCGGTGATCATGGCCGGCCCGCGATCGCAAATTCGGAACTTGTGCTGCCAAGGATACAAGAGGCCGAAGTCCGGGCAAATACCGGCTCGTGCATCCGAATTTTGAAGGCTGCAAAAAAGGCGGGGGCCGCACGGCCCCCGTTGATGGTTGTGGCTATCCGGCCGGCTCAGTTCTCGCGGGCGGCGAGCGACTCGATCTGCTTCTTCACCGCATCAAGGTTGAAGGAGCCGGGCGTCTGGCTCGGCGGGAACTCGACCAACGTGTTCAGGAACTGCGAGGCAATGGCCGTCGTGCCGAAGATGATGAACGGCCTGTCCAGCAGCCAGTCATAATAGATGTTGGCATTGTGCTGTGCACGTTCATAGGGGTCTCGGCGCAGGTTGAACAGCAGCGGCACGCGCAAATCGGTGAAGGGTTCCATCCAGACACCGAAAGCCTGCCCGCGGTTTTCCTTGTAGACCACTTTCCAGTCATTCCAACGAACCGCGACGATGTCACCGTCATCGTTGACGTAGACGAAGGCCTCGCGCGGCGACTTCTCGGCCTTGCCTTCGAGGTAGTCGAGCATGTTGTAGCCGTCGATGTGGTTCTTGTAGGTGCGCCCGTTCAGTTCGAGGCCGGCAAGCAGCTTGTCCTTGACATCCGGCGCGCCGGCGATTGCGGCAAATGTCGGCAACCAGTCCTGGTGCGAAACGATGCCGTTCAGCGTCGTTCCCGCCGGAAGCTTGCCGGGCCAGCGGATGAAAGCGGGAACGCGGTAGGCGCCCTCCCAGTTGGAGTTCTTTTCCGAACGGAACGGCGTGTTGCCGGCATCGGGCCAAGTGTTGAAGTGCGGGCCGTTGTCGGTCGAATAGAGCACCACCGTGTCGTCGGCGATGCCAAGCTCGTCGAGAGCGGCAAGCAACTGTCCGACATGCATGTCGTGCTCGATCATGCCATCGGTGTATTCGTCATTGCCCTTGTTGCGGCGGTCTTCGCGCACATGGGTGCGAAAGTGCATGCGGGTTCCGTTCCACCAAACGAAGAAGGGCTCGTTGGCTGCATTGGCCCGCTTGATGAAGTCGATGGCTGCGGCAACCGTTTCGTCATCCACCGTTTCCATCCGCTTTTTCGTCAGCGGACCGGTATCCTCTATCGTCTGGCCGCCATTGCCGTCGGCTGCTGCCTTCAAGACACCGCGAGGTCCGAACTGCTTTTTGAAGGCCGGGCTGTCCGGGTAGTCCTCGTTCTCGGGCTCTTCCTCGGCATTGAGGTGGTAGAGATTGCCGAAGAACTCATCGAAGCCGTGCATGGTCGGCAGGTGCTCGTCGCGGTCGCCCTGGTGGTTCTTGCCGAACTGGCCGGTGACATAGCCCTGCGACTTCAACACGGTAGCCATGGTGACATCGCTCTTTTGCCAACCTTCGGCCGCTCCGGGCACGCCGACCTTGGTCATGCCGGTGCGCAGCGGGTTGTTGCCGCCGATAAATGCCGCGCGTCCCGCCGTGCAGGACTGCTGGCCATAATAGTCGGTAAAGGCAACGCCTTCGCGGGCAATGCGGTCGATGTTCGGCGTCTGGTAGCCCATCAGCCCGCGATTGTTGTAGCTGATGTTGGATGTGCCGATATCATCGCCCCAGATCACGAGAATATTTGGCTTTCGGTCCTGTGCATGCGCGCCGGACCACGAAAACATGGACACGGCAAAGGCTATTGCTGCAAGCAAAAGGCGCATTGATTCCTCCCCACAAAAAGGCCGGGAATTCACGGACTGCACGCGGAAAGCAAAAAACCTCCGGCATGCAACCGCCCTTGATCCACACACTGGACGGCCATTCCGTAACGTTAGTCCCAAACCGACAATTCTTGCAATATCCGACTGTTAAGACGGTTGAAGGTCGGGTTGGTCGCTCACGGCGACATTCGGGAACTTTCGGTTGATCGCGTGCAGGGACCCGGTCGGTCCTGTTGACGTTTGCGCGGGCGTGATAATCATCCTTCCAGGGCATCATCGCCAGGGAAACCGGTCATGACAAACGCTGTCTATCGCGACCTGAAGGGAAGGCTGGTGTTGATCACCGGCGGAGCTTCCGGCATCGGGGCCGACATGGTCCGTGCGTTTGCCGCCCAAGGCGCGCACGTCGCCTTCCTCGACATCCAGGACGGCGCGGCGGCTGCGTTGATTGCCGATTGCGCCGGCGAAAAACCGGTGTTCAGCCATTGCGACATCACCGACATCGCAGCCCTCAAGGCAAGGATAGGAGAGATCATCGCCGCGCATGGCCCTGTCGGCGTGCTCATCAACAATGCCGCAAACGACAAGCGCGAAGCATTAGCCGGGGTGAGCGTCGAGGACTGGGATCTCTCGCAGGCGATAAACTTGCGGCCGCATTTCTTCGCCGCACAGGCGGTTCACCCCGGCATGAAGGAACTGGGCGGCGGATCGATCATCAATCTGTCCTCAATCGCCTGGCGGATCGGTACGGACGAAATGACGCCATATGCGACGGCAAAGGCAGCGATCATCGGCCTGACCCATGCGCTGGCCCGCGCCTTTGGCGCCGACAACATACGCGTCAACGCAATCGAGCCCGGCGCTGTGATGACGCAGCGCCAGCGGGAGCTCTGGTATCCCAGCGAAGAATCGGTGGCGGCAATGGTCGACCGGCAAATCATCCGCAAGGTGCTGGGCGGGACCGACATTGCCCGCGCGGCCCTGTTTCTCGCCTCCGATGAAAGCCGCATGATCACCAAGCAAAGCATCATCGTCGATGCGGGCATGCGCTGAGGCGGTCAGGGTCTGCGCAACGCTGCCCATGGCGGTACTTCACGGCGCGCCCGCCAGGGCAAAAAGCGCGGTAGCAAGCCGGTAGGGGGCTTGCTTCGCGCTTTGGCATGTTGAAAGTGGGGGCATGCTCCCCCGTGCTCCCACATATGAACAGGTTCGCGACGATTTCCGCTGGCAAATTCCATCGCGGTTCAACATCGGCGTTGCCTGTTGCGACGACTGGGCACGGCGCGAACCTGGCAGGGTGGCCCTGCGCCGCTTCGTTCCCGATGGCGATCCGCAAGACACGACCTATGGACAGTTGCAGGACTTGTCCAACCGCCTTGCAAGCCACCTGACCCGGGCCGGCCTCTTGCCCGGCGACCGGGTCGGCATCATCCTGCCGCAAAGCGTGGAAACGGTGGTCTGTCATCTGGCCATCTACAAGGCCGGGCTGGTTGCGGTTCCGCTGGCCCGGCTCTTCGCGGCCGATGCCATAAGGTACCGGCTGGCGCGGGCCGGCGCCAAGGTTGTCGTGACTACTGCGGAAGGCTTCGAGAAGATCGAATCGGTCCGGCACGAATTGCCGCATTTGCGGGAAATCATCGTTGTCGATTCGCAGCCCGAAGGCGCAACCGGTTTTGGCAAGGCGCTTTCGCAGGCCGATTCGCACTTCACGCCCGCCGATACCGGTCCCGATGCACCGGCGCTGATCATCTTCACTTCCGGCACCACCGGCCCGGCCAAGGGCGCGCTGCACGGGCACCGGGTGCTGCTCGGGCATGTTCCGGGCGTCCAGTTCCATCACGAATGGCTGCCGCGGCCTGGCGACATCGCCTGGACGCCGGCCGACTGGGCCTGGGCAGGGGGGCTATTGAACATCCTCCTGCCGTGCCTGCTGCTCGGCGTTCCGGTCATCCATGGCGGGCTGGAACGTTTCGACCCCGAACTTGCGTTCCGGCTGATGAGCGAGATGAAGGTGCGCAACGCCTTCATTCCCCCGACAGCCTTGCGGCTGATGAAGACGGTCGAAAATCCGGCGCAGCGCCATGCCCTCAGCCTTCGCACGATCGGTTCGGGCGGCGAAAGCCTTGGCCGCGATACGTTCGAATGGGCCAAACAGGCGCTGGGCCTCGAGATCAACGAATTCTACGGCCAGACCGAGTGCAACCTCGTCCTTTCGTCCTGCGCCGCGCTTGGCATCACCCGGCCGGGCGCTATCGGCAAGCCGGTGCCCGGTCACACGGTTGCGGTGATCCGGCATGACGGGAGCATTTGCGCGCCCGGAGAAACGGGCGAGGTGGCAGTCAAGCGGCCCGATCCGGTAATGTTCCTGGGCTATTTCGAGGATGAAGAAGCGACTGCGAGGAAGTTCATCGGCGACTGGATGACGACCGGCGACCAGTGCGTGATGGACGGGGACGGCTACTATCATTTCGTGGGGCGCGACGATGACATCATCAACTCAGCGGGTTACCGGGTGGGGCCGGGAGAGATCGAGGACTGCGCAGTGTCACATCCGGCAGTCAAGCTTGCTGCCGCCGTCGGCAAGCCCGATCCGTTGCGTACGGAAATCGTCAAGCTTTATGTGGTGCTTGCCGATGGCGTCGAGGAATCGGAGCAATTGAAGGAAGAGATCCGCCGTCACGCAAAGGCGCGCATGGCGGCCAATATCTATCCGCGTGAGGTTGAATTCGTCGCGGAGATTCCGTTGACGACGACCGGCAAGGTCATTCGGCGGGTTTTTCGTGATCTTGCCCGGCAGGAGGCGCTGAAGGCGCCGAAGAACCGCGAGAAATGATACGGCGGGCGAGCCGGCGCGCCGATTCGGTCCGGTTCAGCGCGGCAATGACATGTTTGGCAGGTTTCGCGGGCGGGGCCACGACCACGGTCGCCAGCCGGAATTTCGAAGGCCAGAGCGGATCGATCCAACTGGTTTCGCGCGCCAGCGAATCGGCAAGTTCGAAACCGGGCGTCGCAAGCAATTGCCGCGTTGCGCGCAGCATCAATTGGATGCCGGGCGAAAAGGCGCTCCATTGCTCGTCGAAGGCGATCTTCCAGGGGTAATAACGATTGGCGGAGCGCAGCATGATCAGCGAGGCGATCGCAGCGCCGTCCAGCCGCAGCGTGTAGATCACCGCCCGGCCCTGTGCGGCAAGATCGCCGACCGCCTGGCGGGCAAAGGCCGCGGTCCGGCGGATGACGTGGATCGAACTTCCCCTCCGGCCCTTCCATCCGCGGGTTTCGAGAACGAGGAACTCCTCGAAACGCAAAAGGATATCCCACAGCCGTTCGGCCCGCTCGAATTCCACCTTCCCGTTTTCCTCGAGCTTGCGCTCCAGCCGGGTAATTCGCCGACGTCGGTGAGAACTGATCAAAGCCTTGCCGCCCGTGACCTGGGGCGCCAATCCGGCACGCCATTTGGGGCGCAACGTATCGACGCCGAAGCCCTGCCGCACGAGTGCGTCCAGCATCAGGCTTGCTAACTTGTCATCGATCGGGAAGTCCTCGAACACCAGCGGCTGGCGCCAACCCAGATCGGCGAACAATGCGGCAAAGCGGACCAGCGTCTCATCCGCGTCCCCAATGTCGACAAGGGGAAGCGAAAGCGGCGCGAAAGGATGGGAAAAGGCGCGCCGCACGGCGACCCGCGGAAAGCCCATTTTCTCCACGCTATAAGGCAACGCGAATTTGAGCCGGTCTTCCTCGCCCAACCGCTCGGTCAGCATCAACATGCGCCGGCCGGGCGAACCCATCCGTCCCGCAGCCGCAGCCTGGAACTCGGCCTCGAAAAAGATGTTTCGGCCGCCCGCGCGCCTGGCAAGGTCGCCGATGGCGGCAGTCTGCACCGCATCCATCGATTGCTGGCAGTCCGAAAGGGTCCAGCGGCTGGAATCAATCGTATCGGTGGAAACACAATGCGTGTCCGCCTCAACACCGCCGCTGCCGAACAGCGTGATCATGTAGCCATTCCGCCGGCGCACGCCCGCGCTGCCCGTGCCGGCAACGAGGCTGCGGGCAAATTCCGCCCAAGGATCGGTTGGAACATGGCGAACAAGAAAAGCGGCTCCGCAAATGCGCAGCATCAGGCTTGGCACAACGTGCTTAAGAAAGCGTTGTCGCGGGAAAACAAAAGCAACAAATCCAACTATTTCAGGCGCTGAAACCGCCGCCGTCCATGTATGCCTTTTCAGCCGGCGTGGTATTGCGCCCGAGCATGGGGTTGCGGTGCGGGAAGCGGCCGAACCGTTCGATGATGCGCAGATGCAGCTTGGCAAAATGCACCGACTGAGGATTTGAGTAGGCGTGCATCAGCGCTACGCAGCGCCTTTGGTCAACCACGCTTTCGCTGTGCATCAGGGGCATGAAGAAGAAGTCGGCCAGGCCGGGGTCGACATCGAGATGGAAGCCCGAGGCAATGGCGTGGTTGGCGACAGCAAGGGCATGCGCATCGCAGGCGAAGGCTTTCGGCCCGCCGCGAAACATGTTCCGCGAAAACTGGTCAAGGAGGATCACCAATGCCAGGCATTCGCCGGCATGTTGCATCCAGCCGTCGAGCCGGCCTTTTGCCGCTTCGCCATGGAGGGCAGCGAACTTGTCCGTGATTTGTGCATCGATCGCATCGTTGCGGGCAAACCAGGCCTTTGGGCCGATCTCTTGCCAAAAATCGATGACTTCCTGCGCGCGCTTGTCCATTTGATCATCCTTTCGCGGCAAAACATGCGCCGCGGGCACCCTGCGGGCAAGTGCGGTCTTGAAGCGGAGCTGCGATTTGGCCGAAGGTGGCCTGGAAACGCCGGAGCCTGACTTGGAAGAACCCCTTCACCTCGACCTGCGCGGCTTGAAATGCCCCTTGCCGGTCCTTCGCACGCGCAAGGCCTTGCGCACAATGCAGCCTGGCAGCCGCCTGATGGTGGAGGCGACCGATCCGCTGAGCGCCATCGACATCCCCAATTTCTGCCGGGAGGATGGCCACGTCTTGCTGGATGCGGGCGAAAACGGCGGAATTCGCCGTTTCCTCATCGAAAGGGGCGGTCAGGCCTTGTAGCCGGGAATCGAGAGGGGATTGCCGACAAGCGCGGCGCGGTCGGGCGTATCGGGCAAAGCGACATTGGCAAAGCCGGCGAACAGCCTTTCGACGAAGGCGGGGTCGAGGCCGTCGAGTATGACGACGACACGGGTACCTGCGACGCCCCCCGGCCAGTTCGGAAGCTGCCGCGGCTCGTGCATGACGCCGTGGATGGCGTGGACCAGCAGCGGCCCCTTCTCGCCCTCGATCGCGACGAGGCCCTTGAGCCGCAGCAAATGGTCGCAATGCGCTGATGTCATCAAGTCGCAGAACATTTCAGCCGCTTCGCGCGGCATCGGGCGTTCCGTGCGCAGGACAACCGAACGGATCGTGTCGCCGTGACGGTTGACGTCGTGGTGATGGTGGTGATGCCCAGAGGGTTGCGCGATGTCGCGAGCGCCGGGCGCCGCAAGGTCGAAAAGGGCGGGCGACAGGGGGACTTCGTCGCGCAGGACGATGGGCGCTGCCGGGTTGAGGGCGCGAAGCAGGGCCATGATTTCGTCGCGCCGCGCTTCCCGCTCTCTGGCCGGAACCATGTCAAGCTTCGTCACGACAAGAAGGTCGGCAAGCGAGACCTGCAGGCGAGCTTCGCGGTGGCTGGCGAGCTGGCGCGGCAGGTTGAGCGCATCGGCAATCGTCATCACGGTTGCCGCCTCGAAGCGGGCCGCGACGGTTGGATTTGCAATGATCGCCTGCAAGACGGGAACCGGGTCGGCAAGCCCCGTGGTCTCGACGATCACGCGGTCAATCCTTCCATCGGGCAGGGCATCGAGAGTCTGCGCGAGTTCCCCGCGGATCGTGCAGCACAGGCATCCATTCGACAGTTCGACGATGCCGTCCTCCCTTCCCTCGATGAAGAGATGATCGAGCCCGGTTTCGCCGAACTCGTTGATGATGACCGCAGTGCGGGCAAATCCGTCATGGCGCAGGATATCGTTGAGCAGCGTGGTCTTGCCGCTGCCGAGAAACCCGGTGACCACATGGACGGGAATACGCGATTGCAACCTCATTGCGAAACCGAAGCGGCGGGGTTGTATGCCGGGCGGCGGGTAGGTATCGGGATGCCCTTTACCGGGCTCTTCCCGGCCGAAGCCTTTGCCGTCTTTTCGGCTGCAGCCTGCGAAGCCTGCCATACCGCCGGGCTTGGCGGAGCGTCCACGCCGCCGGTGGAAACCGCGACTGGCTGGCCGGCCGCGCGCTTTGAAAGCACCGGCGACTTTATGACCACATCGCCGGGCGCCGGGTCATAGCGGGCCGTCAGCGCGGCTTCGGAGCACATTTTCGACCTTTGGCTTTTTGGCGCCACCGGCGGCTTGCCGGATCGATGCGTCTCTATCGGGGGACCGCCCTGCTGTTCGAAGCCTTGCAGAAGCAGTTGCGCCGCCTCCACCGCCCGGTCGGTCTGCGAATTGGTGCCGAACACGACCGCGATCACCTGCCGCCCGCCACGCGTCGCGCTTGCAACCATGTTGTAGCCCGAAGCACAGACGAATCCGGTTTTCAGCCCGTCCGCGCCGTCAAAGCGCTCGAGGAGAAGATTGTAGGAATGCTCGACCTTCTCGCCGGCCTTGATCGCGGGGATGGCGAAGTAAGGCGCGTATTGCGGGAATTCCTCCACGATCCGGCGCGCCAGCAGCGCCATGTCGCGGGCGGAGGTGTACTGCGCCGGATCGTGCAGCCCGTTGGGATTGGCGAACTGGCTGTCGGTCATCCCGATCCGCGCGGCCTCGGCATTCATTCGCGCCACGAAAGCCGCTTCGGAACCCGCCACGGACTCCGCCATCGCCATGGCAACGTCGTTGGCGCTCTTGACGATGAGGATCTTCAGCGCGGTGTCGAACCGCAATTGGGTGCCCGGCGCATAGAACATCTTAGAAGGCTGCTCGCGCGCCGCCTTTTGCGATATCGTCACGGGCGAGCCGGGAGCGATCTCGCCGGCAGCCAGCGCGCGCAGCGTGACATAGATCGTCATGAGCTTGGTGAGCGACGCCGGATACCATCGGTCGAAGGCGCGGTTTTCAAGCAAAACCGAACCGGTCTGCCGATCGATCACGATCGCAGGCAAGCGCGTCTGCGGCTTTGCGACCTGCGCCAGCGCTGATTGAGGCAGCATCGCAATTGCCGACAGCAGCACGAGGGCAACCCGCAATGCACCCCATCGCCGCCGGATGGGTGGCGGCGTCAATGTGTAGCGCGGGGCCTTGCCTGTACTTGGTTCAAGCATTTCGATATCAGTGAGGTTTGTGCTGGCCGGTATTGGCAAAGATCGGCCAGTCAGTCCAGTGTTTCGCCGGGACAACCAGGCGTCAACCTGCAAACGCGACTAGTTATGGAGCGATCATGCCCGTCATCAACCGGATGGCAGAACTTCACGACGACATTGCGGCCTGGCGCCGCGATCTCCATTCGGATCCGGAACTGCTTTATGACGTCGAGCGCACGGCCGCCAAGGTTGCCGCCCTGCTGCGCGAGTTCGGTTGCGACGAGGTGGTCGAGGGTGTCGGGCGCACGGGCGTTGTCGGGGTCATCAAGGGCGGCCGGCCGGGAGCGGGCGGGGCCATCGGGCTGCGCGCCGACATGGACGCTCTGCCGATCACGGAGGAAAGCGGCAAGCCGTGGGCCTCGAAAAATCCCGGGCTGATGCATGCCTGCGGCCATGACGGGCACACGGCGATGCTGCTTGGCGCCGCGCGCTACCTTGCCGAAACGCGAAATTTCTCAGGCGATGCCGTTGTCATCTTCCAGCCGGCCGAAGAAGGCGGGGCGGGCGGGCGCGCCATGGTCGAAGACGGGATGATGGACCGTTTCAACATCGCCGAGGTCTACGGCATGCACAATCTGCCGGGGTTGCCGGTGGGCCATTTCGCAATGCGCCCGGGACCGATCATGGCCTCGACCGACGAATTCGAGATCACGTTTCGCGGTCGCGGCGGGCACGCGGCCATGCCGCATCTTTGCATCGATCCGGTTGCAGCCGCCGCGCAGTTCGTCGTGGCTGCCCAAACCATCGTTTCGCGCCAGACCGACCCGGTGGACAGCGTTGTTGTCTCGGTGACGCAGTTTCATGCCGGCAAGACGCACAATGTCATACCCGACACCGCCTTCTTGAACGGCACGTTTCGCACGCTCACCGCGGAAACGCGCGCCTTTACCGCGAGGCGTTTGAAGGAGGTGGCGCAGGCGATTGCCGCCATGGCCGGCGTGGAGGTGGTGTTCGACCATTTTCCGACCTATCCCGTCACCTTCAACCATGCCGAACAGACGGAAAAGGCGGCGAATATCGCCCGTGCCATTTCCGGCGGCGACAGGGTGGACGTGCAGATGGCGCCAACCCTGGGCGGGGAGGATTTTTCCTACATGCTCGAAGCAAGGCCCGGCGCCTTCATCTTCATGGGCAATGGCGACACGCACGGCCTGCACACGCCGCGCTACGACTTCAACGATGAAGCGATCCCCTATGGCGCGTCCTATTGGGCGAAACTGGTGGAAACGCTGCGGGCCGGTTGAATGCGACCTATTCTTCCAAGGCTTCCGAAATCCGTCGCTGCAATTCATTGACATGGACGAGCACAAGGGCGCCGCGCGCCTTCTGGATGTGCCCCTCGCGTTCGAGCTGGTTCAATTCGCGCGAAACCACCTCGCGCCGCGAACCGATGCGCTCCGCCAGTTCGCGCTGGATGGGCGGCGGGCTGATCGAGCGCTGCGCCGCGTTGCCGATCCGCGGGCGTGAAAGCCGCAACAATTCGGCATAAAGCCTGTGCTTGGCCTGCAGGAACGAATGCTCGCCAAGGCGTGCATTGAGCGCTCGCACCCTGGCGGCGAACAGCTTCAGCACGAACATCGAGATCTCGGGATGGGTTCGAAGCACCTCTAGGAAAATTCGCTGCGGCATGATGCAGATGCGCGCGCGTGTCAGCGCCGTGACGTTGGCCGAGCGCGTATTTCCGTCTATGGCGGCGATCTCACCGAAAAATTCGCCTTCCCCCATTTCTCCAAGAATCACTTCCTTGCCGACGGCTATCCGCATGATAATGCGTACTTTTCCGGTGAGGATGAAGCGGACGTCGTTTGTCTCGTCATCGACGTCGATCACAAGTTCGTTCGCGTCATAGTCCTTCCAGATGCAACTGCGGGCGAACCGTTCGGACTCTGCGGCCGGAATGTCCTTGAACAGCGGGATTTTCGAAAGTGTTTCCATGATGCGTCGCCTGATGCGGAACGCCAAACCTCCCCCCGAAAGCCGGCATTACCTACAGTAGATTCATTGAAGCATTGAGGGCAATGGCCTTCTCCGCCCCGAGCCGCCTTGCAACACGCGATAAAATTGCAATTTCGTACACAGCTATGCCGGGAGTTAACCAATATGCAAACGTTTCCTCCCATGGTCTCGACTCGGCGCCATGCATTTTCGGGTCGTTGATGAAACTGTCTTTCAAGGATACGAGCAGCGTCTCGGCTGACGTGCTTGCCGGTCCGGTTTACGAATCGTCCGTGCGCGCGCTCTATGACGATCCCAAGGCGCTTCTCGTCGGAAAGCTGGCTGTTTTTCTGTCGGTTGGAGCGATCTGGTACCGCACTTTTGATCCGGTACTGCTCGTCATGATCGGCGTCCTCCTGATCATCGGCGGCATCCGGCTGGTGTCGTTTTCCCATTTCCACAAGGCTGTGAACACGGGGATGCGCCGGGAGGACTACCCGGTCTGGGAATGGCGCTATTCGCTATGGGGCGCCGCCTTTGTGGGCCTCATGGGGGTTTTCGATTTCCTGGTCTTTGCCCGCCACTCAGACGGCGTCGTCCACCTCTTCGCGATCTCCATGACAATGGCCTATGTCATTGGCATTTCCGGGCGCAACTTTGCCAATGCCAGCATCGTCCAAAGCCAGGTTCTCGTGGTGTCCGTGCCAATGGTCCTGGGACTGGTCCTGTTTGGCGACGTCTATCACGCGCTGCTTGGAATGATGCTCATTCCGTTCTTCGTAGCGCTTACCTCGATTGCAGCCCGGCTGCGCACCATGCTGACGAATGCGGTCCTGACGGCGCTTGAAAACAAGACGATTGCCGAACGCTTCGACATCGCGCTGCGAAACGTTTCCCACGGCCTCGCACTGATGGACGCCGACGGCACATTCGTCGTGGCAAATGCCCGTTTTGCCCCGCTGGCAGGCCTCAAGCAGGGAACCCAGATCGTCAACCGCAAGGCCGACGCGTTGCCGGATCTGATGACCTCGCCCGATGGCACGGAAAGCCGGTCGATTTCACTCGAGAAGGTATTCAACCGGTGCCTCGCCGAAAAGCGGCCCTCGCGGTTCAAGCATGTGCTGCAGGACGGCATCATAGTCGAAAGCAACTACAACCCGACGCACAATGGCGGCGGCGTTTTCGTTCTGGAAGACGTGACGGAACGCATCAGTTCCGAGCAGGAAATACGCAAGCTAGCCAGCTTCGACCCGCTGACACACCTGCCAAACCGCAGGTTCTTCGCGCTTGAAATCAACAGGGTGTTGCAGGACGGCGACGGCCTTGCTCCCTGCAGCATTTTCTTCGTCGACCTCGACAACTTCAAGGACGTCAACGATTCGCTAGGCCACACGGTTGGCGACAAGCTGCTTTGCTCGGTTGCATTGCGGATGCGCTCGCGCATGCCGGAAAAGGGCATGGTCTGCCGGTTCGGCGGCGATGAATTCGTGATTGTCGTGCCTGGCAAGATGCGCCGCAAGGAGTGCAGCGCATTCGCGGAACTGCTAATCGAGGAGATCACCAAGCCGATGGTGATCGACGGCAACAATCTCAGCGTCGGCGCCAGCATCGGCATCGCCCAGTGCCCGGCGAACGGCAACGACTACAACCACCTGCTCAAGGTATCCGACGTCGCGCTCTATGACGCCAAGAACCGGGGCCGCGGCTGCCATTCCTTCTACTCGGATGAACTTGGCGATGTGATACGCGACCGGCGCGCGCTGGAGAACGAACTGCGCCGCGCGATCGAGCGGGGCCAGTTGCAGATCAACTACCAGCCGCTGGTCAACATTCGCGAAAACCGGATCAAGACCTGCGAAGCGCTTCTTCGCTGGCATCACCCGGAGCGCGGCACGATATCGCCGGCGGTGTTCATCCCCATCGCCGAGGAAATCGGCGTCATTTCCCAGATCGGCAAGCATGTCCTTGAACAGGCTACGCGCGCTTGTGCATCGTGGCCCGGAAACGTGTCTGTTGCTGTAAACGTGTCGTCGCTGCAGTTCCAGCAGTCGGATGTGTGCGCAATCGTTTCCGCCGCGCTGGCCAAGAGCGGGCTGGATCCGCGCCGCCTCGAGATCGAGGTAACGGAATCGGCCATGCTCGGCAATGTCGAGGAGACGACCGCGGTGCTGTCGCGGCTGGCGAAACTTGGCGTACGCATATCGCTCGATGATTTCGGCACGGGATTCTCGTCGCTGAGCTATCTGCACGCCCTGCCGCTCGACAAGGTCAAGATCGACCGGTCGTTCATCGAGAACATCCATGACGACGAGCGCTCGCTGGTTCTTCTGTCCGGCGTCACGCACCTGGCCAAGGAACTGGGCCTGTCGATAACCATCGAAGGGGTCGAAACCAGCGAGCAGATGCACATCCTCACCGAAAAGGTGCATGTCGACGAAATGCAGGGCTATCTCTTCGGCCGGGCCATGCCGCAAGACGACATCGTCACCCTGCTCGGCGCGCAGAACCCGCAACCGGCTTCCCGCAAGAAGGTCCGCACGACGGCCTGAGGGAAAACCGGAGAAATCGATTAAAATTTTATCAAATTAACCATAGCTGCAAACTTACCCGGCATTTGGGCGACAAGTTGCCTTTGCCGACTTTACACTTTTTAACAATTCATTAACTGTGTTCCCAAGGGCCGCGTGGGGCGGACTACGGGGAACATCATGGGATTGCATCAGACGGAGGGCGTCAGCCCTCTCTCGTCTCGGTTGAGCATTGCTCTCGGCGAAATCTCCTACCACAACGTGACCGACACTGTATCGAGGGACGAAATCTTTGCATTGCGCTACCAGGCCTATCTGGCCGAGGGCGCGATCGATCCCAATCCCGAACTGCGCTTTCGTGACGATTATGACGACATGGACAATTGCTGGATCTTCGGCGTTCGCTTCGCCGGCGAACTGGTCAGTGCGATCCGCTTCCACGTCATTTCGAAAGCCAGCCGCAAGGGCCCGGCGCTGGACGTATTTCCTGACATTGTCAGCCCGATCGTGGAAAGCGGAATGACGGTGGTCGACCCCACACGCCTCGTCGTTTCGCGAACCGCCTCGCGGCTTCATCCGGAATTGCCATACCTTACCGTGCGGATTGCGTGCATGGCCGCCGAGTACTTCAATGCGGTCAAGTGCCTTGCCACGGTCCGCGTCGAACACGAGGCGTTCTATCAGCGGATCTTCAACTTCGTTCCTGTGACCGAGCCCCGGCCATATCCAACCCTGAAGCGTCCGATCGCCTTGATGGTTGGCGAAATGGAGGATATCCGCGAGCGCGTGGCCACCCGCTACCCGGTGTTTACATCAAGCGAAGCCGAACGCGAGGCGCTGTTCGAGCGGCCAGGCGCCAGCGCATTGCGCGCTCCCGAACGCAGCCCCGCTCCACTTGCCGGGCCGCTTCGGCCGGTTCTCGCGGACGTGTAGCTACCGGTCGCTTTCGCGCCAGCGGGGGTTGATCCACGGCTCGAGATTGGACCTTGGCAACGGATCGCGCTCAAGCACATGATCGGCGGCCTTTTCGCCGGTCATGATCGATGGCGCATTCAGATTGCCGTTGGTGATGCGCGGAAAAACCGAGCTGTCGGCGACGCGCAGGCGCTCGACCCCGATCACGTTGAGTTGAGGATCGACGACCGATCGCGGATCGTCGGCCCGGCCCATCCGGCAGGTGCCGCACGGGTGATAGGCGCTTTCGGCATGGTCGCGGACATGGGCGTCCAGTTCGGCATCGGACTGCACATGGGCGCCCGGCGTGATTTCCCGGCCCCGATACGGCTCGAAAGCCTGTTGGCCGAAGATCTGGCGCGTGAGGCGGATAGCGTGGCGAAAGTCCGCCCAGTCGTCGGCGTGGCTCATGTAGTTGAAACGGATCGAGGGGGCCTGCCGCGGATCGGCGCTCTTCAGCCGGATCTCGCCGCGCGATTTCGAGCGCATCGGCCCGACATGGGCCTGGAACCCGTGCGCCTTCGCGGCCGCCTTGCCGTCATAGCGGATGGCTGCGGGCAGGAAATGGTACTGGATGTCCGGATACTCGACGCCAGCCCTTGAGCGCACGAAGGCCGCGCTTTCGAAATGGTTCGTCGCGCCGTCGCCGGTCTTGAACAGCAGCCATTCAAGTCCGATCCGCGCCTTGGAAAAGAGGTTG
>JBGSJA010000247.1:0-29662 GCA_041742235.1 Salaquimonas sp.
CAGACCACACTCATCGCTCGGCAATCTAACGCCCAACGAATACGCCATGAAAATGGCATTGCAAAAACAGGCCGCATGAGGCCAAAACCGAACCCACGGACTCCGCGCAAAAGCGGATGAGACTTGGGGCTCAGGTCACGAAGCATGCAAGCAGCATGCGGAGCGGCTTGGCATTTCAGGCCGGGTGATATTCCATGGGACGAAGAGCCACGATTTCGTTCGGGACCTGCTTTCCCGCTCATCCATTTACCTGCAGCATTCGGTGACCGACATCCGGTCGGAGACCGAGGGCATGCCGACCGCGCTGCAAGAGGCAATGTCCAGCGGCAATGCCGTCATCTCGACGCTGCATGCCGGCATTCCCGAACATGTCAGGGATGGCGAGAATGGACTTCTCGTGAAAGAGAACGACCGCGACGCCTACGTGGAGAAATTGCATTTACTCTTGCGCGACGGCGAGTTGAGGGCAAGGCTGGGAGCCAATGCGCGCGCCTATGCCTTTGAGCGGCTCGACAAGAGAATCAGCATGGCGATGATCGAGGCAATCGTGAGGGAAGCGGGCGAGAGGGCTGAAGCTTGACCGAAACGGTCCTGGTTTGCGGACCCCAGCGCTCGGGAACAACCCTGGTGCAAACAATCCTCGCCAACGCGCTCTCGAGCCCGCTGCTGCCGGAAGCGCATATCTTTTGCGCAACGGTTCAAGTCTGTTTCGACGCGCTGGCAAACTGGATCAAGAACAGTGCCTACTACCGCGACCAGGCGGATTGCAGGGCACAGTTCCGAGCGATCTATGGCGGGCAACTGCAACATCTTTGCGATTTGAAGGGCCGGCCGGACTATCTGGTCCTGAAGGACCCCAACTTCGTCAAGTACCTGCCATTGCTACCGGACCTTACCGGTAGCAACACCGCGATCGTCGCCGTCGTGCGCGATCCGCGCGACATTGCTGCGTCCTATGTCAAAATCGGCAAGAGGCAGATCGCCGCCGGGGAAACAAGCAAGTATACCCGGCGCGACATCGGCTTCATCTGCAGCAAGATCAACGAATCGTGCCAGCAATTGCTCCTGCCCATTCCGGCCCACACCCAGGTGGTGCGATATGAAGATTTCGTTCTCGATCCGTCGGGCGAGTTGCAACGGCTTGCATCCCATTTCGGCTGGCGGCTGGCGGACATCCAAAGAAGCATTGACCATCCCGTCTGGGTGGATCCGTCAAACCGGCACAAGGCAAGCTGGATCACCGAACTTGAAGATGGCGCTGTCTCGGCCGCGAGCGTTGGAAGCTTCGCGGATATCCTGACGACAACGGAACGCGTTGCCGTTGAACAACATTGCGCGGAAATATTGTTGAAGTTCAATTACCCGGCCACTTCGCAATAATCCGACAGTTTGCCGGAAATGCGCAATCGCGACCCGCTTGCCGAGCCCGCCGGGGCCTGCGATTCAGCCTTCGATGGCCTGCCCGTTAGCGGCGCAGATGGCTGCTGCACGCTCTATCGTCTCAGGCCGCAGAGCATGGCGATACCCGCGCACCTCTCCCTTGCGCACTTTCAGGGTATTTTCGTCGCCATTGTGCAGGCCATACAGACGGTGCGTCTTCCGCACCTCCCTGTCTTCGCCCAGTTCGATCGCCCGCATCCGCTCAAAACTGCTGCCTTCGACAACCTTGTCGATGTCGTAGTTTTTCGTCCCGGCGAAATCCAGCATGCGCGCGAAGTGCGTTCGCGGATCCGCCCGCAGTTCTTCATAGCGTACGGTAATCGCGTCGTGGTCACCCTCGAAGTGCTTCAGATGCGCCGCATTGTAAGCCGCGACATTGCCGCATCCCCAGACCGGGTGAAGCACGAAATCGTCAAGCTGCTGCGGCGGAAGGCGGTCGAGGGATGCAAGCTTCGAACGGATTTCCTCGTATTGCGGATTTGACGGGGAAAAATTGCGATTGTGTATCTGGTGGTACATCGACACCGCCACGTCGAGAGGGTTGCGGTAGAGCAGGATGTTGCGCCGCCCGAAATATCGCGGGTAAACGCGGTCGAAGGCGTTTCCGATTTCCTTCACGTCCTTCGTGCCGTAGCCGGCGTGGGTGAATTCGACGTCGGAACCCGCCAGACCGAGTGCAAAACGGACCCATGTCCGCCCGGACTTGGGGAACGAGATGCAAGCGACGTCAGGCCGCTTGTCCTTGAAGATCATTTTTTGCAGCGAAGTAAGGTTCACGTCCGCCTCGCGGGTTCGGGGATATTCGCCAGCATTTAGACAAATCGGCTGTCCTAGTAAACGCGCCGGGTCAAAGCATCCTCGAAGAAGCGTGGACAGCTTGTCTTCAGGGCTTGCGCCTGACGAAAGCATGGATCTCGCACGCGCCGTCAGGGTGGGGGCAGGATCCGACGCCAGACGGACCGACATAGGGGGGCGTGAGTTCCTCATAGGACCGGTCCGACCGAATCTGTTCCAGGACCCTCCAGTGGAAGTCGGTCATGCCTCCATGCACTCCCTGGACCAGCACCACATCGAAACGGCCTGCGCGCAAATCAGCGAGAATGCGTTCGACCTCCCTGTCGAACAGCACGACCCGCCGGTCGTACCAGAGCGGATAGCCGGCGGCTTCCGCATATCCCAATGCCGGTGTCATCGGCGTGAGTTCGGAGGCATTGAGTATTTGTCCGTCTGGCGGCAACCGGCCATCGGCAATGCGCTGCCGGAGGTCGGCATAGAGCTTGCACACCGTTTCCGGCCCCCAGGCACCCCCGAATGCCGGGGCACAGTCGCCGAGGTGGATGACAGGACCGTTCAGCACCTTTTGTCCGCGCTCGGCTTCCTTGCCGGAAGCAATCCGGTAATAGAGCCTGACGGTGTCATGTGCCGAGACACTAAAGACCAGCCCGGCCAACAGTGCTCCACCAAAGAATTCCTTTGAGCGAATGCCGCCTTCAGCCAATTTCGAAAGCACGATCGGCAACATCGCGACGCCGTAGTAGTGGGTCTGGCTTTGGCCACTGAGACTTGCGGTCAGATGCGCGGAAATGAGTACAAGGGCAGGAACGAACAGGTCGATACGCTTCTTCATCAGCGAATAGACCAACAACAGGATGCTCAAGCCGAGCGTCGCGAACAGTTTGTTGTCCTTGAACGAGGGCATGCGTGCCTGGTGCGGCGGCTGTCCGTGGTTGAACCAGTAAGCCAGGTGGCCGGCGGGATAAAGTGCCATGAATCCCACAAGGCCCAACCCAAGTCCGGCGGCAAACGCTGCCAGGCGCATGATCGAGCCCTTGACGGGTTCTCCGTTAAGGATTGCCCTGAACAAGAGGACGGCCCCGTTGACCCCGATCGCCGCCACGCCGAAGTCCTGCTTGGTAAAGACACAAGCCATCGCCAAGACGCCCGCAAGGAACGCCGTCAGAACGCCTTTCGCCAACGAAAAATTGAGGGTTACGATGAGCAGCAGCAATGCGGTGGTATTGTACCAGGGATGCGACAGGAAAACGAGGTAGAAGACTGTGGTCACCACCAACGTGGCGATCGTTGTCAGCACACTTGCCGACAATTGCCGCATCAGGATCGCGAGCGAAAGCATGATGGCAGCGTTCATCGCGAGCTGCGTGAACTGAAAGACGGCCCAGTTCGTTCCGAACATCCACATCGCCAGGGACGGGGCAAGTATCGAAACGGAGCCGTTCGGCATGCCGAAGTCGCCAAAAGGCCATTGGCCGGCAACCGTTCGCGCCGCGCCACCAAAAATGATCGCGAAATCACGGTGGAGGGGAACCTCCCTCGTCATGTGAAGGGCAAGCATAGCGCCAACGCAGGCAAGCCAGACCAGCGCGACGACGATCCGGTCCTGGCGCCGGGAAACGCCACTGGATGTTTCAGCCAGCATTGCGTCCCCCCTCACGCCTGCGACGAAAGCAGACGCCGCAGTTCTGCAAAGTGGTCGAATGCCGCGTCTGGTCGGAGTTCTCCGTCCAAAACCTGGACGCCTTCATGCCGCTTCTGCAAGGTAACCGCTCCAGCGTGGATCCTTGCGGCCCTGATGTCGGTGACCGGGTTGTCTCCGATCATCCACAACGGGCCGCCCACTTTGCCGATTTTCTCGAGCGCCAGTTCAAATGGCGCAGCGTGAGGCTTGTCCTGCCCTGCTTCCTCGGATGTCACGACATAGTCGAAGTATGAATCGAAACCCCAATACACAATTTTGCGAAACTGGATCTGCGAGGTCAAGTCGGTGATGATCACGGTTGGAATACCCAACTGGCGAAGGTCGTCGAGGAATTCCTTGGCGCCATCGAAAATCTGCGCGGCAGTCAGCAAGGTGCGCCAGTAAGTCTGCTCGAAGTCAAGGGCCAGAAGTACCTGGGTGCGCAATCCGACGAGTTCGAGCATGCGATGGAAGTAGAGAAGCCGGCTATGGGAGCTTGCCGTTCCATGCAGGCGCGCCTTCACCTGGCGGCGCGCTTCGGCGAAGGCATCGTCGAATGTGCGTGGCGCGATCCCCAACTGGCGCTCCGCCTTCTGGCGAGTGGCTTCCATGGCCTGTTCGTGCGCCGGGTCATAGGCGTAAAGCGTATTGTCGGTGTCGAACAGAACGCATGCAGGCCTTTGCTTCAGCCCGTCGGGGTTGAAGACGGTCAGGGCCATAGAAGCCTCTTCTTGAGCGCGTGCGCGACCTGATTCAGCACGAAAAGCTGCATCATCCCTGCAGGTCCTCCCAGCCATTTCGGCCTGGCGTCGAGCAGATCGTCAAGTCCTGCCGAGATGGCCGATGCCGCAAGCGCCGTATCCTCGGGATCAAGGTCACCCTCCAGCATGAATTCCAACCGTTCGCCGGACGCCGGCTCCCGCCGGTCGACATGCAGGCCGCAGACGCCGACCAGGGTCCGTATCAATGGCGTGGTGGGCGTGCCTTGCGCCACCTGGACCCGCAGCCTCAGATTCGGGATGGCGCCTTCGCCCGATGGAACTTCGTCGATGCGCAGCGGATGGAGCGGCTCGAGCCCCATGACAAGGTCGGCTTTCGCCGCTTGCGGCTGAATGAATCGTTCGCGATCCAACTGGCGGCTGCGAATAGCCGCGAATACCGCGCGTGGCTCGTGTCCGCGAAGTTGAACGTCACGCCTCAATTTCAGAAAGGTGCGCAACGAGTCTTCCATGTCCAGGAAAATGCGAACGTCGAAACGATTGTTGAGTTCGCTCTCGTAAAGCGCGTGAAGGCCGGTGGCAAGGATCACTTCATTCGACGCAATCGTGCGGGGTGCGTTCATGCGACCCAGATCGTGATCGTAGTGGCGGTTTTTCACCGTTTGCCCGGACGAAAGCGCGAACAGGTCCTCGCGGAATTTCTGGAGGTCGTTGGCGCTCGGGTTAAGGTGGGTCATTACCTGCCACATCGGCTTGTGGCGATCCCACAGGTGGTAGTCGTCGCCCGATACATGGGTGACCGCAGCGGCGCCGAACAGACCGGTCAGCGAGGATGCAAGCTGATCCTTTCCGGTGCTGCTGTCCCCGGCAATGCCGATCATTAGCGGACGGCGCGACAGGCGGAAGTAGTCGTTTCGCAACACGCCCTCCCGCATCAGCAAAAGACAGAGCATCAGACCGCCGGCAAACAGCACGGAGAGGAGTATGGAGGCGCCACGTTCGGGCAGCGGCACGATTTCGGCAACGGGCATGGACAGGTCGATGCCCCAAAGCGGAATATCCGAACCTGGAAGCCGCAGCAGATGGAAGGCGAAGAAAAGCGCTCCGAAACCGAAGACGAAGATGACGATCCGCTGGCGCGTTTCCGCGAAAGTCAGCGCGAGGAACGGCGTGAACCACAGGTACCAGCCGGGCGATGCGGGAGTCATCAAGACGATGACAAGGAAGCCGACCGCGACAAGCGCGAGGAGAAGCTGGGCGCTGATCCGGCGGATGAGCCATGCGGAGATCAGCAGAAGAAGATAAGCCACCGGAAGAAGGTAGATCTCGAGGCCGTCGGACAGCCTGATGGAAAAGTCGTAGACCTTGGAGAGTTCCGGAGTGCCCAGCACCATCGATCGCGCGGCCGGGGATGCCAACACCGGCAGATGCAGCACGAGCGAAGCAGCCGTGCCTGCCAAGACCATGGGCGCGGCCAGATGCCTCCGGCGACGGCTGATCACAAGATATATCAGCACGATCGGTCCGGCGAGCGCCATCGAAAGCTTCGAGGATATTGCGGCGGCCATTGCCACTCCGGACGCAGCCGGCTGCTCGCGGAACAAGAGGAATAGCGACAGCATCAGCAGAACCACCGGGACGACATCCAGCTGGCCGTGCCAGTAGCAGACGTAGAGGACGATCGGCGAAAGCCAGTAAAGCAGCAAAATCCTGCGTTTGGCGGCGGGGCGCATTGCGACGAGCAGTGCGAGCAGCGCCAGGTCCAGCAACAATATCGTGAGGTTGAGGCCAAGTCCGGCAAATACAGTGGCGCCGGTCAGCCGGTCGAGGCCGGCCCCGATCGTGACCAAGGGCAGCACCGCCAGATACATGACCACGCCGTAGGGAAATGCCGGCAGATCGCCGCCTTGCGCAAGATGTGCGGAGTATGGTGAGAAAAGGCCCCCTTCCAGGGCATTGCTGAAGAAAGGAATGAACCACTCGGAATGGATCCGCGGTACTGCCAGCAGCACGAGCACCAGCCGGATCGCGAGGCCAGTGAGAAACAGCGGGTCGCGGGCAGGAAAGAGGCCCAGGGCGGAGCGCAGCCTCATTCCCAAAGCTCCGGCGTTTTCGTGCAGACGGCGTGGGCGGTTATGCCGAGCCGGGAAAGCAGCGCTCGCATCTGAGCGATCTCGCCCGGGTCTGTGCGGCCCTGCAGTTCGGGGGAAACAAGACAGAGGCGGAAGCCGGCATCGGCCAGGCGGGCGGCGTCGCCGGCGGACAAAGGGAAGCGCGTGAAGCAGTCGACCCAGACCCAATCGATCTGGCCGGCGAGCGAAAGCGCAGTATCGACCGATTCATACTCCGACACGCGGACCGCGCATCGCCGCTCGCCGCGCCTTGCCGTGCGCACCAGAAACGGAAAAGACTGGTCCAGGAAGAAGAAATCCTCGATCGAGTGGGCGGCCATCAGGTCCAGCAACCTGTCTTCCAGTCCCTCTTCCTTGACGTTCAGGATAAGCGTTCCATGCCGGTACGCGGGAATCCATTCTTCGAAATCCTCGCCATCGGCGAACGGGTCGTGGTGGATGATCAACCGGTCGCCCCGGCTGCGGATATCCACTTCCACGCCAAGATGAACCGGCGTTGCGGCAAGCTCGGCGATGGTGTTTAGGCGATGACGGATCAGTTTCATCAGACCTCCCGTGACGCGGCGAGATCGCGCCGCAATTGCAGGCTGTAGCCGATGGTGCGCCGGATGAACCGGCGTTTTGCCGCCCAGTTCACATTCCAATGCGACACGCCGTGCGCACGCTCGCCAAATCGCACGGGAAACCGCTGGACCGCGAGGCCTCGCCGGCGCGCCATGTAGTAGGCGTAGAGATCGAGCGAGAAATCGGAGGGCGGTTCGCTCCAGCTTTCGAAGAACGTGCGGGGAAAGAGCGTCGGCTGCGCGTTGATGTCCCACATCGGCGTTCGAAGCAGCGCGGTTTCGAACGCCGCCATGCCGGTCGTGAACACGATGTCCGCGAACGGCCGTCCATATCTGCGGCCCTTGACGAACAGACGCGAGGGGTCTGGCGCAGTTTCGAAGAATTTCATGCCCTCCAGCAGGTCCAACGGATCAGTCTGCAAATCGGCATGGGTCCAGCCAAGAATGTCGCCGCGCGCCGCGCGCAGCCCCGTGAGAATGCCGTGTCCATAACCTTGGTTGACGTCGACCCGCACCGAGCGGATCTTGTCCTGCCCCGCAAGCAGTGCGGCCATCACACCCTCACTCCCGTCTGTCGAACCATTGTCGACGAGCACGATCTCGATGCCCGCCCTTTCGATCAGCCGCCGGCAGCGTTCGACCAGCAAAGGCAGGTTGGCCGACTCGTTGTAGCAGGGGATCGCGAGCGAATAGAGCATCAACCCCTTGACCCGCGCTGCTTGAACACGAAGAGTTTCATGCCGGTGAAATTCATCGCCGCAGACAGCGCCGTGGCCGCCAGGAATGCCGGCAATATTTGGCCCGGCGCAATCATCAACCCCAGTCGGTTGACCGCGACATTCGCCGCAAGGCTGGCGAGGTAGACTGCAGCGAAACGCGGTACTGCGTAGCGGCGGCCCGGCGCGGCAAAGGTGAACTCGCGATTGGCAAAAAAGGCGAAAACAGCGCCGCAAACGAACCCGGCAGCCTTTGCAGGGCTGATCGCAATGCCGGCCGACAGCAGGAGCAGGTAGGCAGCGTAGTCGATGGCGACCGTTGTCAGTCCGACGAGCAGGAATCGCGCCATTTCCTCTTTCAATGGCGTTCTCTGGGCAGGGAGGGCACGAGGGCGGCATATTCCTTCGCAAGGCCGGGAATTGCTTCAGCCGGCACGCGGCGGTCTTTCTCGAGGCGATATGGGTGCGCGGACCATTTGTGGAAGCAGGACTGCCAGTAGACGAAGGTGCGCAGTTCATCCGGCGTGCCCCAGCAGATATAGGCATCGACGTCGAACACGACGCAGCGCAAACCGGACGCCACCGCGTCCTCGATGCAGCCATCGACATGGAACTCGCCGCCGGTCCTGGCGCCACGCCTCACAAGGCTTGTGGCGGAGGCGGCGAAGTCCCCGGCGCGCTTGAACGTAAACGCGCCGATGACCACCGGATCGTTCAGGGGGTCTTCGAGCGGAACCTTGACCGAAACGCCGGTAACCCGCTCCCCTTCGGTTTTCAACCAGCTGTATATTTGCGGCTTGCGCGCCGCATTGGGGTATTTGCGGATTGCCCATACGATGACGTCGACCGATTCATCCTCCATCAGCGCTTCGAAGCGGCGGGTGTCGTAGAGGGCGCCGTTGTCGCAGGCCGCAATGGTCAAGGGCGCTGCCGGATCGGCCGCATCGATGCCCAGGAGGCAAGTTACCGCCGCGCCTTCGGTGGGGCGGTCCAGCGTCACGATGGATGCTTCGGGAAAGCCGGCCTCCAGCGCATCGAGGATCGTGGACAGGTCATCGAGATCCCGGCGCAAGATGAATATCGACCTGGCGCTTTGTGGCATGTCCCGGCGCGCCTGTACCGCCATGGGCAGGCCGGAGACCGGGATGAGCGGCTTGGGCAGGCGATATCCCTCTGCTGCGAAACGCGATCCCATGCCGGCCATCGGCATCATGACCGTTCCCGATTGGAGGGCTGGACGATATTCGTCTTGCGCCAGCCGCCGGAATGCGTGCGACCATCCGCGGTAGGCGGCAAGATCTTCCGGCGTTCCCCACTGCATGAAATGCTGCAACTCGTAAACCGCGACCGCAAGACCGTCTTCGAGCATCGGTTGGTACACGAGGCTCGCATAGAATTCGCCGTTGAGGCTCGATCCCTCGTCGACCGTTCGCTGGCAGTAATCAAGCGCGATTGCGCCGGTGGCGAAGTAGTAGGTGCCGCTCGACGCGTATTCCGCCATCGGATTGCCGGTATAGGGCTTTTTTTCCTGGATTGCCTCGACCCAGCCATCGGTCTCACGGACATAGGCATAATTGGTCGACCCCAGCATGTGCGGATGGAAGCCGGTGTAGCAGGGAATGGCCCCGTCGCAGCCGCACTCGCGCACAAAACGCTCAAAGTGACCGAAATCCCAATAACAGCAGAAATCGCAATAGTTGATCACTACCGGCCTTTTGCGGTCGATCTCCCCGGCTGCGAGGAGGACTGCGTGAACCGGGCCCAAGCGGTGCGGTTCGATCGCGATGATCCTGGCGGCGGGGCGCAACTCCAGCAGGATGGACTCCATGCGGAATGCGGGCTCATCGAGATGCTCACGATTGCAGATGAATACGGGATCTTCCACGCCGGGAAACATGTCGACCACGTGGGCGATGATCGGCCGGCCATCCACCTCGATGAGCGGTTTGGGTAAAGTATAGCCGGCACGCCTGAACCGCTCACCAAAGCCCGACATCGGGATCACGAGTTGCATGATCTACATCACGTAGGGTTGCGCGTTTGACCCGCGTCGGGGCGGCGGAAAGTCCCATATCATGGCAGTCTGGCAGTCGCAACCATGCCAGGGCCGCCTGCCGCGCGCCAGTGCGGGGCCTCCGATTCCGCAGGAGCCGTCCAGCCCGAAGGCCCTGTTGGCGATGGTGACCACGGTTCGTGCGAGAATGTTGATTCGGCCCGGCACAAGCTGTAGATCTTTCATCGTTCAGAACCAGCGGCGGGGCGCGGCGGGAGAAACGGGACGCTGCCTTCCATGGCGTCCGAAAGCGGACGAGAGATACGTCCCTGCTGGAGTCACTTCATGTCATCTCCGATCAAGACCTATGTGAGAGCGCGCTCGCTAACCGAATGCGTATTCGACAATTCCTTGAAAGGCCGTTTCAAGCACTTCCTGTGGCGTCACGCCTTGAATGGCGAGCGGGCGAAAATGCAGGCACGCCGCATCGGCAGCAAGGATGACACGGCGCAAACGGCGGCAGCGTTGCGCGAAGCCGGAATCGCCGCCGGCGCCGCTGCGGATTTCCTGAGCGCGGACGGCTTGGCGTCTCTCGCGGCGGCGGAAGAGATGATCCGCGCCCGCCTCGCCAGCGACGAGGTACAGAACATCAAGAATGCCGGTCGTACCGATGGCCAGCACAAGGACTATCTGATCCTAATCGTCAATTCAGACGAACCGATAAGCGGCGACCATCCGCTCGTGCGTGTGGCCCTGGATGAGCGATTGCTGGACACGGTGGCCGAATATCTCGGAATGTGGCCGCAACTGCATGCCGTAGGCGCCTGGTACAACTACCCGGTCAAGCAGGAAGCGAAGGCTTCCCAGTTGTGGCATCGCGATCCTGAGGATCTGAAGACTGTCAAGGTCTTCATCTATCTCGACGACGTCGGTCCGGACCAGGGTCCTTTCACCTACATCCCGGGAACGCATCCATTCGGGGCCGATTGCGACGCCAATCCCAGACACGAACATCCGCGCCGTGTCCTCGACGCGGAAATGGAGCGGACCATCCCCCGCAATCGCTGGTTGGAGTGCATGGGGCCAGCCCGCACGATGCTGATCGCCGACACGGTCGGTTTTCATCGTGGCGGCAATGTCAAGGAGGGGCACCGGCTCCTCATCACCTTCACCTATACTTCCGGCGCGCCGCAGATCAAACGCAGGCTGCAATTGGTTGGTGAACCCGCCGGACCGCTGAGCACGATCCAGGACCTTGCTTTAAAGGGGTGAAAGGGATCATGCCCGGTCCTGATTATCCCGAACTCGGCGACCTCGCCAGTATCTCAGCCGTTATCGGCGCGGATCGCCGGCAGGTTCAGGGGCCTGGCGGGAATACCTCGATCAAGACCGGCGAGACGCTATGGATCAAGGCCTCGGGGAAATGGCTGGCGCGTGCGCTCCATGAGTCCGTCTTCGTGCCGGTCGATCTCATAAAGGTCCGCACCGCATTTGCGGCCGGCGCGCCGGATCCGGTGACAGGCGCGGCGCTATCGGAAGCCGGCGGGCTTGTTCCCTCCATCGAGACAAGCTTTCACGCCATGATCGAACGCCGGGTAGTGATACATACCCACTCGGTCGCGGCGATCGCCCTCGCGGTCCGCGACGACGCCGCGGAAGTGCTGCCGTCGCTGCTCGACGGAATCGATTGGGTGCTGGCGCCCTATGCGCGGCCCGGAACGCCACTGACGAAAGCCATGATGGAGGCAATGTCAGGGCGCAACCAGGATGTCATCATACTTGCCAATCACGGGCTCGTTGTCTGCGCCGAAGACTGCCGCTCAGCCGCGGCGCTGCTCGCCGAAGTGGAAAGGCGTCTTGCAGGAAATGCCAGACCGGCCGGGGAATGCGACCTGGCGGCTTTGCTTCCGATTGCGAGCGGTAGCCGGTATGAGCCGGCCGGCGACATGAGCCTGCATTCACTGGCTTGCGATCCGGTTTCGCTTCGGATTGCCGTCGCCGGAAGCCTTTATCCGGACCATGTTGTCTTTTTGGGGAGCGGAGCCAAGCAGGTGGAGCCGGAAACGCCGCTCGAAGAGATCCGGGAAATCCTTTCCTGCGCGCCGCCTTTCGTGGCGGTGCGTCACGCGGGCGTCTTGCTCAGGCGAGATCTACCGCCTGCCGCTCGAGCCATGGTCGCCTGCCTTGCCGATGTCGCCGCGCTGATCCCGGAAACTGCTCCCTTGCGGTACCTGACAGCCGAAGAAGAAGCCGAGTTGACCGGCTTTGACGCCGAACGCGTTCGCCAGGTCCTGAACGGTTAGGCGAAAGAAGCCGAAGCGGGCGCAAAATGATCCGCATTCGAATTCTCTGTTTTCGAATTCAGTGCGATTGCCCGCCAACACCGGCCGCATCGTAGCCCAGGGCTTCGAAATCCCGCTTGTACAGCTTTGCAACCTTCTCGAAACGTTTGCCGTCGTAGAATTCGAGTATCTTGTCGCTCGCCCCCGTCGCGTGACGGCGTCCATGTGCAAAGAGGCTGTCCCCAATTCCGGCGAGCCTGTCGTTCTCGAACGACTGGACGAAGCGGGTCATGTCCTGTGCCAGTGTCTCGAAACGAATGATGTCGGAGTACGCGTCGAGTGGCAGCAGCATCTGGTTGACCTGGAGATCCCAGTGGGAATTGCCGCCCATGCCGCCATTTTCCAGCCAGTCGAGAAATGATCCGAACCCCGCCGGGGACAGGTCAAAACGGCCATGCCGGGCGATGATGTGCTCGTGCCGGAATTTGTCGAGGAAAGCGGAAAGCACGCGGGAATAGGGGTTGCGAATGACGATGAGCCGCCGATAGCCGCCAAGGAATGGAATCGAGCGTATGGAGGTGGTGCTGAGGTGCGGCACGTTCTGCCGGGACCGGATCACCGAGGTAACCCGGTTGGTGTGCGCCCGGTACATGAAAACCATGAGGCTGGAATTGGCGTTCTTCTGGATGCGATTGTAAAGGAAATTGTGCGTACTGGAGATGGAGACGCGCCTCGCTGCGGCGAGGTTGACATTGCTGCCGAACGTGGCTTGCACCGCATCGCGACGTGCAGCGTCTCTCCTTTCCTGCAGGAACGCAGGCATGATTGCGCGCGTGATCGCTCTCATCTTTTCGCCATCACATTTGTGGAGGCCGTTTCCGGCTCCAACTTTGATCCTGTTCTGTCGGACGGCCTTTAATTGTGATCAAGTATCAATTCAACCTCAAACAAAACACTTCGTAGCCTGCGCGCTGCCGCGAACAATGCCTGCGGCAAATACCTGGGCCTGTTCATTCGTGGAACAGAACTCGACAAAAGCTTATGTCTCAATCAAATCATACTGCCATAAGGCGACCCTTGCCGACTTCCTGGCAAGGCGCGAACCGTTCCACGGCCTTGCCGACACTCGCGTTGAATCGTCACGCCTTTCAAAGCGCTAAACCCGCGAAATAAATAATGAACTATACCCATGATCAATGCATTGATGATGACACTTGGCGGAGAGAGAGACCGATGAACCTGTTACAAGTTTTTGAGACTGGATAAGGTTAACCATGTAGCTAAGTAACATGATCCATAAGGGTTTTTAGCCCCTGATTTCCTTGGTTTCCGTTCCCTGCCTGACTATTTCTGTAACGGGTCGACCCCCGCCAATTCGGGTCAGATTTCGGGACCAGTCAGGAAGGAAGCCACATGAACATGCACACTTCACCAATCCCCCCGGTCAAGATCGAACGTCCCAGGGGACCATTCACGCCGAAGGAAATCGACAAGCTGCCGGCGGGCAAGTACCGGCAAGCGCCGGCCCTTTGGGTCAAGGTCGTCGTCGCCGCGTCCGGCAAGCGCAAGACCCAATGGCTGTATCGATACACCTATGTCCAGCCTGACGGCGTGCGCATCGAAGCGGCACCTGTCATCGGCCTTTGGCCGGCGATGACAATCGCCGCCGCGACTGCCGAAGTGGAACGCCTTGCAGCCTTGCGCGACGGCGGCGTCCTTCCTTCGAACAAGGCCGCGCCTGCGACGCCGAAGGGCAGCATCCCGACCTTTCGGGCAATGGCACTTGAATGGTACGATTTGCGCAAACTGACGTGCGGCAACGCCAAGCACGCGGCGCAAATCTGGTCGACGCTGGAAACCTACGCAATGCCGTGGATCGGCGACAAGCTGGTCACGGAAATCACGTCCGACGACGTCGCCGCGCTTCTGAACCGCAACGGCCTTTGGTTCTCGAAAAACGAAACGATGGATCGCACGAGAAGCAGGATCAAGATGATCTTCGACCATGCCCGCATCCGCAAGTTCGTGACCGACAATCCCGCGACCGTGGACGTCCTGCCTTTGCCCAAGGCAGCCAATGTCCAGGCAGTGACCAATCACCCCGCGCTTCCCTGGGATCGCATGGGCGCATTCATGCGCGACCTTCGCGCACGGCCCGGCACAAGCGCGCGGGCGATGGAATGGTTGATCCGGTCATCCGCCCGGTCGAACGCTGTCACGGGCGCGCGCTGGCAGGAAATCGACCGCAAGGAAATGATCTGGACCGTGCCGGCGTCGCGCATGAAGGCGACCGTCCAGAAGAAGGAACCTTTCCGTTTTCCGATCACGCGGCAAATGCTGTCGATCCTTGACCATCAGGAAAAGCGCCGGCATCCGCTTGAACCGAAGTCGAAGGAAGACTTCATCTTCCCGTCCGAGACAAGCGGCAACCAGATGACGTCCGACGCGCTGTCGCGCCTTCTGACGCGCATGGGGATCGCACCTGACGACGCCGTGCCGCACGGCTTCCGGTCGACTTTCGGGACGTGGGCTGACGCCGCCGGGCTGGACGACTACCTGATCGAACGCGCCCTTCAGCACTCACCGAAAGGCATCCGCAAGGTATACCGCCGGTCGGACATGCTTGAACCGCGCCGCGCGCTGATGCAACGCTACAGCGATGCACTTGATGCCGAAGCCGCGAAAGCCACACCCGATGCTTGAAGCCTACGTCAGTTCGATCCATCGCGCCGTCGCCATCGCCATCGGCGGGCAACAGACAGACAAGCTGTCGGAAGCCATCGCCACGGCGCTTTCGGAAATGGGGATGCGCGGACCCTATCCTTCCGGTATCGCTGGAAGGATCGGCAAGGCAGAACGCGACAAGCTGATCGACGAAGCGGCGGCGATCAACAAGGCCAAGGTCATCGCCGCGCGCCACCGCCCTGACGTCTTGGGCGCATGGGAACTGACGCGCGCGCTTGAACACTTCGAAGCCAAGCTGAAGGAGAAGGCCGGCCCGCCTTCCAAGGCCGGACGTCCAGACGAAACCCCTGTCATCGAAGAATACAAGGCGGTCGCGCGGAAGCTGATCAAGGACTTCGGATCGGTCGGTCAGGATGAATGGCCCGTGGCCCGCGTCACGGCGCTGTTGATGTATGGCAACACGGAGAATGCGGTGAACATCGAACGGCGTGGAGACAACAGGCCCGCTGAAGTTCCCTTCGATCCAGAAGTCGAATTCGAAGCCGAAGACTTCGGCGGCAAGCCAAGCATAATCGTCAGGACTTGACGGCCAGCCATGCAAAAGAATTAGGGCGATTTTTCCCAATTCTTTTGCTTGTTTGTTGATGCGACCCCGCTTTCTTGTGTCTATGTCTATGCCCGAACATCAATCGGGCTTCACCAATGGACACTTCCGGCCTCGACCCCAAGATCAGGGAACTGATCCAAGAAGAAGTCGCCAGGGCGCTTGCCTTGCACCGCACGGCGCGCCGCGTCGTTCGTGAACGCGACCTTTGGCGGATCGATGGTCTTGACCGAATGACGCGCTGGCGTCGCCGTCAGGCCGGCGTCTACCCCAATCCAATCAACCCCGGACAGAAGCCGCCCTTGTGGGATGAAGCCGAAGTTGTCGCGTGGACGCGCGGCGAGTGGAAGGCGGTCTGACATGCTGAAGGACTTCGTCAAGGGCAAGGTCAACATCGCCGAAGCGCGGCGCACGATCAGCGACTACATGCGCGCCACGGGAACCCGTCAGATCACGCTGGAAGCGTCGCTGGATGCCACGGACATCGTCATCCAGACCTTCACGTCGATTGATCCTGCCGTCGACTTTGTGCGGCACCACAACGCCGCCCGCAAGAACATCTGGAACAAGCCGTTCATCTACAAGGACGGCAGCGTCGCGGCGATCCCGTTCCTTTTCGGACGCATGGCGATCCGCGACGACAACGAATGGCGCAAGCCGCGCAACGTGCGCCCTGACGCGCGCACGGCCCTGGCAAAGCTGCACAATGCCCGGCTTCGCCTTCTTCTGGATTTCCGGCAGTTCCGCCACCTGTCCGGCCATGCATGGCTGATCGACCACGGATGGTGGTTCGATGTCATGTATCCGCTGAAGCAACCGATCCCGATCGATTCGGAACAGGAGCGCCGCGCCTGGCACGGGCGGCTGATGCGCTTTGGCGAAAGCCTTCCGAACCAAGAGTGGATGCCAGGCTACTATTCGACGATCCCGCTGCCTGGCACGATCTTCTGGACCCCTGACGACATGTGGCAACGCGGAACCGGCCTGAAGAAGTGGTCTGTCCGCCGGCTTCCGGCGGAAGGGTTCTGACATGGCAGCGAAGAAGAAGGCGGCACGGCAGACCAACGGTCCCGAGAAGGTCGACAGGACAGGCGCGCCGGATATCGGTGACTGCCTTGAATTTGCCTATGGGCGCGACGGCGATCAGGGACACTTCCTGATTTGCGAGATCGATCCTGAAGGCGGGTTCTCTGACTATACCGTCACCAACATCGGACAGGCGCAAGGCGCGGCATTGGCCGGGTCAAACAAGCGCAAGGTCAACGTTTCGGCCTTCTATAACCGGATGGTCAACCCCGCGTCGGGCAAGAAGCCTTCGCTGGAAGATGTCGCCACGATCCGCATGATCATCGGCGACTTCGATCCACCGGAAAACCTGAAGACGGCGGCTGAACGCGAAGCCTATTGCCAAGCCAAGATCGCCGAACTGGAAGCGTCGCCATTGCCGCCGACGCGCGTCCACCTGACCGGCAATGGCGTTCAGGCGTTCTTGGTTCTGGACAAGGAATATTCGATCCTTGGTGACAACGGCAAAGGGTCCAAGGCGCTTGCCAAGCCGTTCAAGGATATCGGTCTGGCATGGGCGCGCAAGCACGGCGGCGACAAGCAAGCGGCTGACCCTTCGATGGTCATGCGCATTGCCGGGACGATGAACTATCCGAACAGGAACAAGCGCGGCAAGGGTTGCGTCGCGGTGCTGTCGCGGACGCATAGCTATAACCCGGAACACATCTACAAGCTGGAAGACTTCGACGCGCTCTTGGCGGAATTCCCGCCCGAACCGGAAGCGGCAAAGGCTGATGATCCGGGGTCCAAGGACAAGAAGACCCGGCAGCGCGGACCAAGGGTCAAGTCATCCGAGATTTCCGATATCGATGACGACACCGTCGTCCGTGTCCTGAACCTGCTTGACCCGACTGATCGGGAAGATTGGCGCAAGGTCGGCGCGGCGCTTCATCATCAGTATCGCGGCGATCCGAACGGCTTCCGCATTTGGGATAACTGGTCGCACCGGACGCGGCGGGACAACTACGGCGGGACGGAAGAAGAATGGGCGAAGTTTGACAGCGACAAGGAAGGCGGCGTCACGTTCGGCACGCTGATCTATCTCGCCCGTCAGATCGATCCAACGCTTCAGATATCGACCCGGCGCGGCAAGCGCACCTATAGCCAGGGGCATCCGTTCTATGCCGCTGAAGACCTGATGCGGTCGTCGCCGATCAAGCCCGTCTTCTATGCCGGGCAGTGGTACAAATACGACAAGGCGTCGAACACGTTCGTCGAAACCGAGCGGGCGGTCATCTTTCGAGAAGCCGTTGACTATTGCAAGCGGCGCATGGAGATCGTCGAAAAGGGCAACCAGACGGCGCTGATCAACCCATCGCCAAAGCCGCGCTTCATCGAAGACGTGGTAACGATGGTTTCGACCCTGGCGCTGATCCCGACGCGCCGCGTCGCGCCGCCGTTCTGGATCGGCGACCATGCCGAACAGTACGAAGAAAACTATCCTTCGTCAGAATGCATCGCGGTCAAGAATGGCGTGCTGCATTTGCCGACGGGGACGCTTGTCCCTGAACCGCCCGCCGGCACCGCCTTCTTCACCTTTGCCGCGCTTGGGTTTGAATACAAGCCCGACGCGCCATGCCCGGAATGGGAACGCTTCACCAAGGGTCTGTTCCCGGACAGCGAACATCAAATCCCGCTGCTTCAGGAAGCGACCGGATGGATCACTTCCTTCGACATGGGTATCCAGAAGATCATCGCAATCCGTGGCGCGCCGCGCGTCGGCAAAGGCGTCCTTGACCACGTATGGACGGCGCTTCTTGGCGGCACTTCGGCCATTGCTTCTGTCACCGTGAAAGACCTGTCGGACAGGTTCGGAATGGAAACGCTTCTGGACAAGCGGTTGATCAACATCGCCGATCTTCAGAAGGAACTTTCGACGCACGAAGAAGGCGTCCTGATGTCCGTGATGCTTCGGGTTTCCGGGCGCGATCTGACTTCGGTCCCGCGCAAGGGGATCAAGAACATCGAAGTTCAGCTTCCCTGCAAGATCAAACTTTCAGGAAACGAATTTCCAACTTTCAGCGACGAAACCGGCGCGTTCCTTCAGCGGTTGATCCCTATCGACATCACGGCGGAAAGCTTGCCGGACGGGGTCATCGATCCGAAATTGAAGGAGAAGCTGACGAAGGAATTGCCAGGCATCCTGAATTGGGCGCTGGTCGGTTATCGGCGGCTGATGGCCCGTGGACATTTCGAGTTGCACAACGAGACACGCCGGCTGATCCGGGAAATCGGCGAAGCCAAAGCGCCGCAAATCGCGCAATTCCTGAAGAAGTCGACAAGGTTCACATCGCTCGACGAATACGTGACGAAGACGGCGCTCTATGACGCCTATGAACGTTTTTGCCGGAACGTTCTGAAGGAACCGCCGCTGAAGGACAACGCCTTCTATCGAATGTTGCCAGGGTTCACGGGCGGTCAGGTCCACATTGTTCGGATAACGCTTCCGAACGGGGATCGGAAGGGCGTCGTCTATGGCATCGCCGTCTGGGAAATCATGTGATGGGCGGCGTCATGACGAATTGGCAAGGTTTTTCTCGAAATTGGCAGGGTTCTGGCAAGGTTTCTGCCAGGGTTTCGGGGTCCGAGAACCCTTGTCCGATAAGGGATTGGCAAGGTTGGCAAGGTTTTTTGCCAAAGTCGTCCTTAGAGAAAATTACACACCCCGCACAAAGGCGCGCAAGACCTTCTTCGGACCCCTTCGCCATGCGCTTTTGCGCAAATGCATATGGCGACGCGATGAAAATAGCCTGTCTGGCCTGTCAACCTTGGCACCGCCTTGATTTCAAAGGGTTTTCTTCCAAAAAAACCCTGGCAATCCCTGCCAATAACCCTGGCAATCCCTGCCAAAGTATCAACCAGAAGGAGAAGTGACATGAAGTTTACACTGATAGATGGTGCACTTCCTGAAGTGCATTACGTCCAATCTGTCCGTCCGATCCCATTCGCGACGCCTGAATTTGCCATTCCCGGAATGGTCATCCTTGAAGTGACGTTCGAAGACATTTCCGACGGCGGCAATTCATCATCACTGGCGTCCACACACTTCCACGTTCCGCTTTGGGAAGCCGAGCGCATCCGGCGATGCGCGCCGCACCTGATGACTTCCTTCGGCCCGTATATCGAAGACTTCGCGCGGGTCACTTACGAAATCGAACTGAAGCTGATCCCGGAAGAACGCTGGCACGCCACGGCGCGGGCGCGGATCAAGTCGCGACGGGAGAATGGCTATTGGTGATGGCTGTCGCAAATTTAGCCTTGGACTGCCGTTTTTGTACCTATCCTGATTACGACGCATGTCGCTTTTGGGATAAGGCCAAAATCCCCGCAATCCGGCATTGTCGTTCAAGATTAGTGGACAATCGCCCTGTATTGTTCAATAATAGTGAACGACAAAGGGGTTCGGCGGATGGGCAAGGAACCCAATGTTCAATGAAATCAGTCAGATACCGGGCGCAACCCGAATGTCTGACCCGAAAGGCAGGACCAATGGCAGTCAAGAATTCATCAGGGAAGGCTGGAAAGTCGCTAACCAAATCGAACACTGCCGTGTTCAAGGCCGGCGATGCCGTGTCTAAAACGCCAATCGTCCGGTCCATCGCAAGGCTGAAGGGTCCGATCCTGTCGGGCAAGCGCCGCATATTCATCGATCCCGTGGATGGACGATCCGCGACGGCGCAAAGATACAAGCGAATAATCGTTGATCTCATCAACCAGCTTGGACGCCATCCGAGCGCGGGCGAAGCGCACCTGATCCGCCGCGCCGCCCTGTTCGCTACATGGCTGGAAGTTCAGGACGTGGCGCTTGCGCAAGACAAGGACATTCCGATCAAGGACATCGCCAGCGGCACGCGCACGCTCGCCATGCTGCTTCGCCAACTCGGGCTGGACATGCCTTCCATCAGCGCCGACGGCCCGGTCCTGACAATCGACAACTACGCTGAAATCATCGGTGACGGAGACAGCGACGATGCCTAAGCCAAAGATATCCATGCGCGCCGCCCTGGCCGACGACAGGCTTCTTCGGACGTTGCTGCCTGGCCCGACGTTCGCGCCGCATCGGGTGATGTTGCTTGCCGCGCGTGGCGAGAAGCTGACCGACGAGGAACTGGAAATCTTCTTCGATTTCACCAAGCGGGAAACGTCGCCGACCGAACCCGTCGATGTCCTTCTGATCAACGCCGGAAGGCGATCAGCGAAGACAATCCTAGGTAGTACTTTGGCGGCATACACCGCCGCGTGTATCGACTTCAGCGATGTAATTGCGCCTGGCGAGACTTGCAGCCAGATCGTGTTGGCGCAATCGTCGATATCGGCACAGAACGTCTTCGGCCACCTTCGCGCGGTCTTCCAGAATGCCGATCTTCTTCGACCCATGGTCGAAAGCATGGCGCTGGATGAAATCCGCCTGAAGGACCGCAAGTCCCTTTCGATCCGCTCGAATTCCTTCCGCAAAATTCGGGGCGTGAGCGCCGGAATGATTTGCGCCGACGAACTGGCCTACTGGCACGACAGCGAAGCCAGTGCCAATTCGGCTGACGAAGTGCTGAATTCCTGCATTCCCGCGCTCGCCACAACTCGGGGTCAACTTTGCCTGACGTCCAGTCCCTTCGGCGAGTTCGGCGAGTTCCACCGGATTTTCGTTGAAAATTTCGGAAACATGGACGACCCGAAAATCCTATGCGCCCATGGCCCTTCGATGAAATGGAACCCGCTTCTGGATCAGGCCATCGTCGACCGCGCCATGAAAAAAAATCCTGCAAAAGCGCGCGCGGAGTGGCTGGCAGAATTTCGAAGCGATGTTTCGAATTACCTTTCGATGGCCGACATCGAACCGCTGATCGCCAAGAAGGTCAGGGTCCGTCCGCCGGAACCCGGTCGCGTCTATAAAATCTTCGGGGATTTTTCATCGGGGAAAAGCGACGCTACAACCGCCGCGTGTGGCTATGTCGCTGAAGACGGCAAGGCGGTCATCGCCCATTCCGTCACGGTCAAAGCGCCGCATTCGACCGACGTCGCCGTCGAAAGGATCGTCAACGAATTGTGCCATCCCTATCGCTGCAACACCGTGGTCGCGGATGATTTTTCCAACGGCTTCGTCCAGTCCGCCCTTGCCCGTCACGGCGTCCAGCTTCAGTCGTCGAAGTTGAGTAAAAGTCAAATTTACGAAAGCTTCATTCCCATCGCGATGGGTCAGCGTTGCGTCCTTCTGGACGACCCCGAAAATCGGGTCGTCGACCAAATCCTAGGACTTCGCACCAAGCTTCAATCCGGCGGGCGTGTGTCCATCGATCATGGCGACCGCCGTGGCCACGACGACGATTGTAATGCCCATTTGGGCGTGATCGTCCTGCTTCTTTCGCGACCGCCATTCCGGGACAGTTACGGTCGCCACGGCGGCAGAATCATCGGCCCGATGGGACCGCTGACCGACAGCTATCTGGATCGCTCAACCGGCGCGGCACCAGTCGGCGACGGCATCATCGGCATCAGACGATCCGTCGGCAAATCCGAACACTTCCGCCCGAAGAAAATTCTCTAACCGCAACCAAAGGAACTGACCCATGGCAATCCCTGACCGCCTTGCATTCGAAAAGCATCTGACCGCCGCGCGGGTCCGCGCTGAAAACGCCGGCTACCTTCTGGAACTTGCCGAAGCCGGCAAGCCGCCGTTCGACGTGATGTCGGAAGACGTGCGCGAGCAGTGCATTTCGCGCCTGAAGACCGAGCGCAATTATGCCTGGACGACACTGAAGGAACTGAACGCCGAAATCGCTGGCGATGAACAGGAGCGGCGATGGAAGGCTGACCGCGCGCAACTTGAACAGGAGAACGCGGCGAAGCTTCGGAACCTGATCCAGACGCTGCCCGCTCACAAGGATCACGTGCCGTCACTTCTTGGCTACCTGTCGCAAGCCGTGACCTTCTTCGCAACCGAAGGCACGCAACGCGGCATCATCCCGAAATAAGGAGACCGAAATGAAACCGAAACTCAAACGTCGCCGGCTGGATGAACTGGAGATCACCGCCATAGCGGCAGTCGACTTCCCGGCGCAAGAAGGGGCTACCGTCGCGATATTAAAGAGAAGGCCAAGTGCCGACGATGTCGACAGCGACGCGATCCTTGAAAAGCTTCTGGCGGTCAAGCGCAAGGCCGACGAAGCCATCGCCAAGGCCGATGCCGGGTCCGCCCGGCACAAGGCAAGCATGGACGAAGCGGTCGCGTCAGCGGCGCGCCGTGCGCGCACAATCGAAACAACCCGCGCCGTGAAGCGCGATCAACAGGAGACTAGGACGATGGCAGACAACAACACGATTTCGAAACGCGATCAGTTCATGGCGAAGAAGATCGAACTGATGGAACGCAACCCGGACATGACCGAGTTTCAGGCTTTCCAGAAGGTCGCGCAATTGCATCCTGATCTTGCCGGCTACGGGGCAGGCGGCAACTTCCACCGCCCGCAAATCGACGGCAAGGGCGTGGACGCCAGCATCGTGAAGAAAGCGCGGGAAGATGCCGAAACCGCCCGTGCCCAATCCCATGAAAATTTCATGCAAAAATGCGGCGCGATCCAGCGCGATCTGAAGGCGCAAGGGATCAACCGCGCGATGCATGAAATCATGAGCGCCGAAAAAGCGAAAGGCTGATCGATGTCAGCGTCCGTGATCAGTCTGGTCGACTATGCGTCGACGCTTCAGGACATGGTTTTCAAGGAACACCCTTCCTTCAGCCATGCCGCGCAAACGCGCATTTGCGAAGCGATGGAGCGATGCGGGAACGCAATCGAAGATCGTGACTTCCCGGCATTCGTGACCGAATGTCAGGTCATCATGATCCTTCGAAACGACGAAGTCGCCAGGCTGGCGAAGAATTCGTGTCGGGGTGCTTTCTGACCCGATGCGATAGGGGCGGGCGGTCATCGCTCTGGTCGGCCATTGCCGTCCGTCCCATGAATTCAGATCGACGACGTGGTCCTTCTTCGTCGTCGTGTGGCGCGGAATTGAATGGCTTCGGTCCCGCGCCGGGGCGATCAGTGGTTCGTTCCCATTGGTCGCCCATCCATCGCTGCCGTGATCTATCTTCGGGGATCGTGGCGCGTTGGCCGGCTGGCGTGGCTTCTCCGTGTGCTTCGGGCATGTCGCGTCAGCCGGCTTTTACATCATCGCGAGCGCGCCGACCACATGCGCCATCGTGCTTCGATCAGGTCAACCCCGCATTCGGGTCAATCCCGTTCGGGTCAGGATTTGGGCCTACGTCCAAACCAGATTGCCGATAAGCCCTTGAAATCATAGGTGTTACAAGACGAAAATTCTGGCGGAGAGAGAGGGATTCGAACCCTCGGTACGGTTTCCCGTACACACGCGTTCCAGGCGTGCGCCTTAAACCACTCGGCCACCTCTCCGATGGCTCCTTGCCGCGCCGCGCCGGCACGCGCTACATCCGGCGGGACCGGATTTGAGGAGCGGCGCACTTATACAGGCTGGCCGGGCATCCGCAAGGGTGAAGCACGTTTTCGTGTCGAAATCGGCAGGCGATTGCCAATGCCGGGCGGCGCAACTACATAGGCTTTAACCGGCCAAGCCGCCATTGCGGCCGATGTGTGGAACATGCTGAACGCGATTTTCCGGATTTCCAGTTTTCTTTGCCTTGCGGCCGCCCTTGTCGCGGGCGTCCTCGACATGACGCGCTCGATCGCCGACAAGACACTGGTGATGACACCGCTGGAAACGGATTGGCAGCATTTCTCGCCCGATTCGCTTGAAACCGTGCGCGAGGCGCTGACCCAGATCCATCCCTGGTTCTGGTCGCCGGGATTTGCGACGCTGCTTTCTGCCCCCAGCTGGACGGTGTTCGCCCTCATTTCGTTCATCTTCGCAATGGCAGTGCGCGGACGCCGCCGGCGCTGGCAGGAAAATTTCGGCGCCTGACGCCAAAGGGAGGTCCAGCCATGTTTCTTCTCAACATGCTCAACAACAAGCTCAAGCTGCCGCCGCGCGAAAACGCGCTGCCCGGGCGCGCCGATGCGTTGCCGACCGCGAGCCATCATTTCGTCAACGCAACGCCCCTGCATGCGCCGTTTCCGCAGGGCATGCAGACCGCGATGTTCGGCCTCGGCTGCTTCTGGGGCGCGGAGCGCAAGTTCTGGCAAATCCCCGGCGTTTACACCACCGCCGTCGGCTATGCCGCCGGTTTCACGCCGAACCCGACCTATCAGGAGGTCTGCACCGGATTGACCGGCCACAACGAGGTCGTGCTCGTCGTCTTCGATCCGGCGAAGGTGAGCTATGGCGAACTCGTGAAGGCGTTTTTCGAGGCGCATGATCCAACGCAGGGCATGCGCCAGGGCAACGATGTCGGCACGCAGTACCGGTCCGGCATCTATGTCTTCGGCGAGGAACAGCGCGCTGTCGCGCAGGAGGCAAAGGCCGCCTACCGCAAGGCGCTCGCCGCCGCGGGCCGCGAGGCGGGCATCACCACCGAAATCGTCGATGCGCCGCCCTTCTACTATGCCGAGGAATATCACCAGCAATACCTCGCCAAGAATCCGGGCGGATATTGCGGGCTGGGCGGAACCGGGGTGTCCTGCCCGATAGGGACCGGCGTCAGCGCAGCCTGAGCACTTTGCGTCAGTTGGCGGGCCTGCGGGACCGGCGGGGCGGCGGTCAACGCCACTTCCGCCGTCGTTGCGGAGGCAGCCGATGCCGTGACCGGACCCTTGGCCTCGATCGGCCGTGACGCCAGCGCCCGCGCCGGATCATAAGGCGGGATTTCCACTGGCGGGGCCGTGAATGTCCGGTCGGCCATCGTGTAGACTGCTTCGCCTGCCGGCTTTTCCGGCGACCTGAGGATATCGGCGCAGGCAGCAGGCAATTGCGAAACCATCAGCGGCCGCGGCGGTTTGTCCGGGCCGGCGTCCTTTTTCGGCTTCTTCGGCGCGAGCGCCACCTTGAACCACCAGTCGAGCGATGCATCGCAGCCTTCGCCCTTGGCGACTGCCGCCTGCTTCTTGCAGGCGGGTGAACCATCCTGGCAGGCAAGGCGGATGTGGAAATGATAGTGGTGGCCGTAGAACGGCCTGATCTTGGCGAGCCAGGCCCGGTCGCCCTTCACGGTGTCGCAGAGTTTTTTCTTCACGCCTGGATGCACGAGGATACGTTCGACATCGCCGAACGCGGCGGCGTTCCGCAGCAGCTTCTCGTGCGCCTTTGTCCAGCGCTTGTCGTCGACGTAGTTGGCGCCGGCCTTGAGCACGGAGACGGCGCTCAACTCCTCGCGCTCGACATAGCTCAGGCGGCGCTCCGGCATCGGCATGAACCAAAGATCCGCGTCGAGGCCGATCTGGTGCGATGCGTGCCCCGTCAGCATCGGTCCGCCGCGCGGCTGCGATATGTCGCCCACCATCAGGCCGTTCCAGCCATCCGCCTTCGACTTGGCCGCAAGCCTCTCGATGGTGCGAATGAGTTCGGGATGTCCCCAGCGACGGTTGCGCGACAGGCGCATCACCTGCCAGTGCGGGCCGTCGACCGGGATTGCAAGCGCGCCGGCCATGCAACCTTTGGAGTAGAAACCGATGGATTGCGGGCGGGCGGCGGCGGGCAGCGCCTGCTTGCCGAAAGCCTGCTTCGCCGGTTCGTCGGCGCGCGCGCCATCGGGAAGGCCGGCCAGCAAGGAAGCGGCCAGCGCCAGTATCCGACCCGGGAATCCGATTGAAGGCAATGCTTCACCTTTCCGCCAAACCACGCAAGGATATTAGCCGCCCGTTTGAAAAGCGTTAACCCTGTTTGAAGCGCCTTCTTCTTCTTGCCATATAGGGCGTGCACGGCGCTGATGCCGGTGCAAGACGGCCGGAGAGCAAAATGGCAGTGAACGAAACGATCGCAAACCGGCACCGCATCCTCAATCTGGTGCAGACCGTGTTTCTGGTTGGCGGCTCGCTGGCGCTCTTCATTGCGACCGCCTTTGTATTTTTCGGGCCGGACGGCATCATGTACGCGACTATTTTTGGTGGCGTCTCGCTGTTCATGGCCAGCCGGGTCTCGCCGCAACTCGTGCTGCGGATGTATCGCGCCAGCCCGGTGAACGAGTGGCAGTTTCCTGCCGGGCATGAACTCCTCGAACAATTGAGCCGGCGGGCCGGATTGTTGTCCACGCCGAAGCTCTACGTCCTGCCGTCTAACCTGATGAACGCCTTTGCGGTCGGCCGGCCGCATGATTCGGCGATCTGCCTTACCGACAAGCTGATCCGCTCGCTGACAAGGCGCGAACTTGCCGGCGTCATGGCGCATGAGGTGAGCCACATCGCCAATGGCGACATCAAGGTCATGGCTATCGCGGACATGGTCAGCCGTTTCACCTCGTTCATGTCGACCTTTGGCATCGTGATGCTGTTTCTCAACCTGCCGGCTGTGATGACCGGGGGCGGCGAGCCGGTGCCCTGGACTGCCGTCCTGCTGCTGCTTTTTGCGCCGACCATCGGCGCGCTGCTGCAGCTCGGGCTTTCGCGGACGCGCGAGTATGATGCCGACTTCGGCGCCGTCACCTTGACCGGCGATCCGGACGGCCTTGCCAAGGCGCTGATAAAGCTGGAGGCCGCGCAGAAGGCGCATTGGGAGGGCATGGTCCTGCCGGGAGGGCGCATTCCCGATCCTTCGCTTTTGCGCACCCATCCAAGGACAACCGACCGGATTGCCCGGCTTATGGCGATGAAAGCTGTCGCAAGGAACCCGCCGCCGCCGAACTGGCGGCGGCGCCAATCGGTACCGACCATTGCCGGGCGCTGGGGCCGCGATCCAGACGCGGCCTTGCGCGACCACGCTTCGCTGTTCGGCGCCATGGCGGCGCCCCGGCTCTGGGGCGAAACCGAAGGCGAGGAGATTGCCTGCGATCAATCGCTCAATCCCCCGCAAGGCGGGCCGCGCATTCGCGCCGGGCGTGGCGGCGTCTACTGGTAGCCGCTTGCGCGGTGCGGTAGAAACCAGTTCGCGAAAGATACGGTTCGGGCAATGGGGAGCACGATGCAGACATTCAACACGGCACAGGACGCCGCGCTGACGTTGAGGCCCGACCAGCCGGTCTATTGCTTCCGCCCGCATGTTCTGGCGGAGGACGCGCGCGGTTTCCAGGCGATGTTCCCCGGCAAGACCGCCTATGCGGTAAAGACCAATGGCGAGCCAATGGTGGTGGAGGCGATGGTCAAGGCGGGCGTCAAGGCGTTCGACGTCGCCTCGCCGGCCGAGATCGAGACGGTGCGCCAGTTCTCGAAAACCGCCGAACTGCTCTACATGCACCCGGTCAAGGCGCAATCCGACATCAGGTTCGCACTCGAGACGCATGCGATCCGTACATTCGCGGTGGACCACGAGGACGAGATCACCAAGCTGCACAAGATCGTGCAAGGGCTCGACATCGACCCTGCGGCGATAACCGTCTTCGTTCGCATCCAGACCAAGGGCAGCGCGGCGTACGAACTCTCCAAGAAGTTCGGCGCGCCGCCGGCTTTGGCGGTGGAACTGCTGCAGCGCCTCCATCGCAACGGCTACCGATTGGGAATCTGCTTTCATGTCGGCAGCCAGGTCGAGGATCCCGACACCTATGAGCGGGCGCTCGCCTCCGCCGATTGGGTCCGCAACCGCGCAGGCGTGCCCGTCGCGGCGCTCGATGTCGGCGGCGGCTTTCCCGCCGAGTATGGCCACGATCCGAACCGCAAGCAGGTCGAAATGCCGTCGCTCGGCCAGATGATGAGCCGGCTGCGGGCCGATATCGACGCATGGGGTTTCGGCGACATGGAACTCGTCGCCGAGCCGGGCCGCGTCATAGTTGCGCGCGCCTACTCCCTGATCGTGCGGGTGCTGCTGCGCAAGGGACGGCGCCTCTACATCAATGACGGCATCTGGGGCTCGCTTTCGGATTCATGGACCGGAAAGATCACCCTGCCGGCGCGCTTCATCGCCGATCCGGCGATCCGAAACCGCAACGGCAATGCGGAAAACATCGTGCCATTCCGCGTGTGCGGCGCGACCTGCGATTCGGTCGACATCCTCACCCGCCCGTTCTGGCTGCCCGAGACGGTCGATACGGGAGACTGGATCGAGATCGGCCATATCGGGGCGTATTCGCTGTCGCTGCGCACCCGCTTCAATGGCTTTTTCCCCGATACCTTCGTTGAAGTGCAAACGCCCTTCGGCGAGGAGGGCGAGCCGGAAGGATTCGCCAGCCTCGAGACGATGGCCTGACGTCAACCGTTTTCGATGACGATATCCGCCGGCAGCGAATTTGCCAGCACGGTGCGCGCATTGGGAATGTCATTCGACAGCGCCCGCTGGCGCGCCGCATCGCGTGCAAGCCCGTGGTCGAGCCAGCGGCGGACCAGCCTTTCCTCCAGCACGGCCTGCGGAACGCGCAGGAACACCTTGAGGTCGAACAGCGCCGCGCCTTCGCGCCATGGCGCCTCATCGAGCGACAGGTAGTTTCCCTCAACCAACACGATCCGGTGTTGCTTGCCGATGATTGCCGCGCCTGCGCGCGCAAGGTCCATGGCGCGGTCGAACACCGGCAAGGCGACATCGCAATCGCCCGCCCGGACACGGGTGAGGGCGGATAGGAAACCTTGTGCATCGAAGGTTTGCGGCGAGCCTTTTCGCGGCAACAGGCCAAGCGGTTCGATGACGCAATTGTCGAAATGGAAGCCGTCCATCGGCATCAGCGCCGTGCTTCGCGGCATTGCCGCGTTGAGTTCGGCCAGAAGGCTTTCCGCCAGCGTCGATTTTCCCGCGCCGGGCGGCCCGGCAATCGCAACGATGAAGCGCGAGGCATCGCCGGCGCGCTTGGTTATCTCGCGGGAGAGTTCATGCGGGGTCACGCTCAGGCGGCCATCGCCTCGGTCGGCGGCGTCTTCGCGCCGGTCATGTAGGCTACCGCGTCGGACATGGTGTGGTCCTTGGGGTCGATGACGCACAGCCGCCGTCCCAGCCGGTGGACGTGGATGC
>JBGSJA010000248.1:0-3996 GCA_041742235.1 Salaquimonas sp.
GAGCGTCACCGGCAGCAGGAAAAGCGCAAAACGGTCGGCCATGCGGATGAACGGCGCCTTGACGTTCTGCGCCGCCGCCACCATCCGCACGATCCCGGCATAGGTGCTCGCCTCGGCGGCGGCGGTCGCGCGCATTTCGAATGCCTCGCCGGCATTGACCGTGCCGCTTCGCAACGGATCGCCGCTCTTGCGGGCGACAGGTAGCGGTTCGCCCGTCACTGCCGATTCATCGACCGTCGCAGTCCCCTCAAGGACGACGCCGTCGACGGGCAGCATTTCGCCGGCCTGGACGACGAGTTCGTCGCCCGCCCGCACTTCATTTGCGGAAATCGTCTCGATACCGTGCGGCCCTTTCCTGTGGGCGATGCGGGGCGTGCGATCCGTCAACGCCTTGAGGTCGCGTTCGGCGCGCCCTCGGGCGAAATCCTCCAACACCGTGCCCCCGGCATACATGATGGCAACCACGACGCCGGCGAGCGGTTGGCCAAGCAGAAGCGCCGCGCTCATCGAGACGAGCGCGATTGCATCGACGCCGAAGCGTCCGATCCAGAAGTCGCGCAGGATCGATACCGCTAGAACCACGATCACCGGCAGGCTGGCCGCCGTCCACAGCAGCCCCGGCGTCAACACAAAGCCGCCCGGTGCAGCCGCGCCTTCGCCGTTCAAGGCCAAGCCTGCCACGAGACCGGCTATCGCCAGGGCCAGCAGTATCTTGCGCAACATGCTTTCAAGCAATCGAGGCCCTCGCGCGGCAGCATTACGAAATGTCGCAAAACTAGCCTAGATTCCTTCAAAGGTCGCGCTTTGATCCATGACAAGGCGCCGGGCTGCACCGGTCGGCAGTCTGGAAACGCAGGAGTTGGCAGTTGAGCATCAGAAATCTCGAACATGCAGCGCGCCCCCGGTCGGTCGCGGTTGTCGGCGCCTCGCAGCGCGAGGGATCGGTTGGCCGGGTGGTGTTGAAGAACATCATCGAGGGCGGCTTCGAGGGCGCCATCTGGCCGGTCAATCCGAAATACGGAACGCTGATGGGCCTTGACTGCCATGCAAGCCCGGCGGCCCTGCCGGGCGTTCCCGACCTTGCGGTCATCGTGACGCCTCCCGCGACCGTGCCCGGCATCATTTCAGAACTCGGCGAAAGAGGGTGCCGTGCAGCGGTGGTCATCACGGCAGGACTGACGCGCGAGAACGGCATGCGCCAGGCAATGCTCGATGCGGCAAGGCCCTATCTATTCCGCATCATCGGGCCGAACACGCTCGGACTGATGATCCCGCCGGTCAAGCTCAATGCCGGCTTCTCGCACATGGCGGCGGAACCTGGAAATATCGCGCTGCTATCGCAATCTGGGGCGATCGCAACCTCGCTGATCGACTGGGCGGCGGATAACGGCATCGGCTTCTCGCAGATCGTCTCGCTGGGCGACATGGCCGATGTCGATGTCGGCGACTATCTCGACCTGCTCGCGGGAGACGCCGCTACGCGCGCGATCCTGCTTTACCTCGAAACCATTCCCAATCCGCGCAAGTTCATGTCGGCGGCGCGCGCGGCGGCCCGCATCAAGCCAGTGATCGCGATCAAGTCCGGCCGCCACGAAGCCGCTGCGAAGGCCGCCGCCACCCATACCGGCTCGCTGTCGGGAGCTGATCGCGTGGCGGACGCGGCATTGCGGCGGGCGGGCATTTTGCGGGTGATGGGCCTTGGCGAACTCTTCGACGCGGCAGAGACTATGGCGCGCTTTTCCCCGCTTGAAAGAAGCCGGGCGGCGATCATCACCAATGGCGGCGGCGCGGGCGTGCTCGCCGTGGACCAGCTCGCCGATTGCGACGGCGAACTCGCGCAGCTGCTGCCTGCCACCATCGAAACCTTGAACAAGGTGCTTCCGCCGACCTGGTCGCATGCCAATCCGGTCGACATCATCGGCGATGCATCGCCCGAGCGCTATGCCGCGGCGGTGGTGGCGGCTGGGGACGACCCGAATGTCGATGCCATCATCGTGCTCAACTGCCCCACCGGCCTTGCCTCGCCCGTCGAGGCGGCAAAGGCGGTGGCGCGGTTGACGCAACAAGGCAGGATCAACGGCAAGCCGGTGCTTGCCTGCTGGCTTGGCGAACACACGGCGCGCGAAGGGCGGCAGATCCTGCACCGCGCGGGCGTCGCGAGCTTCGAGACGCCTGCGGAAGCATCGCTGGCGCTTTCCTGGCTCGGCGATTGGGGCAAGGCGCAGCGGGCCTTGTCGCGAGTGCCGTCAAACCTCGCCACAAACGGGTCGATCGACCGGAACGCAGTCCTTGAAATCTTCCGCAAAGCGGCAGCCGAAGGGCGCAGAATGCTTACCGAGCCGGAGGCCAAGGCAGCCATATCCGCCTACGGCATCGAAACGCCGCAGACCCTAGTCGCCCGCACCCCGCAGGAAGCGGAGGCGATTGCCGCACGGCTCCTTTCCAACGGCGGCAAGGTCGTCGTGAAGCTGCTTTCCAAGGCGATCTCGCACAAGTCGGACGTAGGCGGCGTCGTCCTCAACATCGAGACGGCGACAGCGGCAGGAGAGGCAGCGGCGGCGATCGCCGACAGGGTACGAGAACTGTCGCCCCATGCCGATATCGAAGGCTTCGCGGTGCAGCCGATGGTGGTACGCAAGCATGCCCATGAACTGATCCTCGGCATGAGCCGCGACCCGATTTTCGGCCCGGTCATCCTGTTCGGCGCCGGCGGCATCGCGGTCGAGGTCATGGACGACACTGCGATCGCCCTGCCGCCGCTCGACAGCGTGCTCGGCGGCGATCTCATCGATGCAACGCGCATCGGCAAGCTGTTGAAGGGCTATCGTGACCGCAAGCCGGCAGATCGGGCGGCGATCCTTGCGGCCCTCAACGGCCTGTCGCAGATGATCGTCGATTTTCCCGCCATCGTTTCGATGGACATCAACCCGCTCATTGCCGACGCCGACGGCGCGATCGCGCTCGATGCGCGCATCGAGATCGATCCGGCCCGTATCGCGGAAAAGGGGCCGAACCGCGAACTCGCCATCCGCCCGCTGCCGGCCGGTTGGGAGAAGGAGATCGACTGCGCCGGCCATGCCTATCGCCTTCGCCCCATCGAGCCGGCGGATGTGGGGCTTTATCCGCAGTTCCTTGCGAAGGTTTCACCCGAAGACATGCGCCTGCGATTTCTTGCGCCGCGCCGGAATTTTTCCGATGACATGCTCAAGCGGCTTACCCAACTCGACTACGACCGCGACATGGCGTTCGTGGCGCTGGAGAAGGAAAGCGGGGCGCTGGCGGGCGTGTGCCGCCTCTCATGCGATCCCGACAAGGATTTGGGCGAATACGGCCTGCTGGTGCGGACCGACCAGCAGGGCCGCGGCCTCGGCTGGGCGATGCTTCGGCAGATCATCGAATTCGCAAGGGTCGAAGGCGTCGGGAAGATCGAAGGCGTCATCCTTACCGAAAATACCAAGATGCTGAAGATGGCCCGCGAATTCGGCTTTACGCTGGTCCGCCATCCGGACGGGCCGGGCCTGACGCTGGCAACGCTTCAACTTCGCTGAGCAAGGCGGCGACCACTTGCGGCAGTGGAAACGCGGCGTCGATCTTGCGCCAGGAGGTTTCGCCCTGGAACCGTTCCAGCTGGCGTTCCAGCACCTCGGGGCCTGCATCGGAAGGTCCCCCCTTGCGAGCCGACACCCGCTGGCGAAGGACTTGCGCCGGCGCATCCAGCCAGAAACCGGCGAACGGAACGCCGGCCGTGAGCGCGGCATTTTCGATGGCGTCGCGGTCCTCCTTCCGGTCGAAGACGGCATCGGCCAGCACGGTCCCGCCGGCAGCGGCGATCAAGACGCTCCGGCGCGTGATATCCGCGTAGACGTGCTGCGAAACCTCGGGGCGGTAGGCTTCGTCCGGCAGCCGCGTTTCAGCCGAAACGCCGTGGAGCGCCTTGCGGATGCGGTCGCTCTCGACAATGCGCGCGCCGGGCGGGGAGCCAAGGCCGGCGGCGCA
>JBGSJA010000249.1:0-6701 GCA_041742235.1 Salaquimonas sp.
CTTGGACTGGCGAGGCACGCCAACGCCATGGCGGCGCGGCTTGCCGGGCATGTGCGGGCATCGCCAATGCTGCGGCTTGGCTGGGAACCGGAGGCGAACGAGGTCTTCATCGTCATGGGGCGGGAAACAGCCAGCCAACTCGAAGCGGCCGGGGCAAGATTCTACTCCTGGAACGCGCCGCGTTTCTTCGAGGGCAAGCTGGCGGAGGGCGAAATCCTGGGGCGCTTCGTCACGAGCTTCGCCACCACGGCCGAGGAAGTCGATGCCTTCGGGCGGTTGTGCGAGGCCTGATCTCTCTTCCGTTACCGCTGCGTGAAGGTTGCATACGCTTAGTTGATTTCCATTTGAAAAGGGGGTGCGGCAACAAGTCGTGGCGCAACACTGATTGCGTCCTTCCGGGCAATGGGAGCGGAAGGGAACAATTCAAGGAGATCACGATGAGCAAGACTGTGGCATCTGCGGCAATCGTTGCAGGGGCGCTGAGCGCCGCGCTGGCAATGGTGGCAACCCCGGAACCGGCACATGCAGCCAAGCTGAAGTGCTTTGGCGTATCAATGGCTGGCAAGAACGACTGCGCCGCCGGCCCGGGAACAACATGCGCCGGCACGTCCAAGGTCGACGGCCAGGGCAATGCCTGGAAGTATGTTGAAGGCGCTTCCTGCGAAGAGGCTTCCATCACCGTTGATGGCAAGGAACTCAAGGGTTCCGACAAGCCGCTCGACCGCAACCTGCCGTCGTAACCGACGCAACTGCGCAGGGGACGCCGGCATGACAATACACACGATACTTCAATCGAACCTGCCGGCGCCCTCATTCGGACACCAGCCCATCCCGGCGCGAGCCGGGGTGGGCCTCAAGCCCCAACATGTCGACGAAATCCTGGCAAGCCGGGCCGAGGTCGGCTTCTTCGAGGTTCATGCGGAAAACTACATGGGCGCCGGAGGCATGCCGCATGCGCAGCTTCGCGCCATCCGCGATCAATACCCGTTGAGCGTCCATGGCGTGGGCATGTCGATCGGCGGGGAGCGCGGAATCGATCCGCAGCACCTTGCCCGCTTCAAGGCCGTGGTCGATTACTACCAGCCCGGCCTTGTCTCCGAGCATCTGGCATGGTCGACGCACGACGATGTCTTCTACAATGACCTCCTGCCGGTTCCCTACACGGGCGATACCTTGCGGCGGGTGGTCGAGCATGTCGATACCGTGCAAAACGCCATCGGCAGGCAGATCCTCATTGAAAATCCCTCGACCTACCTTGTGTTCGCGCAGTCCGACTGGTCGGAGGTCGATTTCATGGCCGAGATCGCGGCCCGCTCGGGGTGCGGCCTGCTTTTCGACGTCAACAACGTCTTCGTCTCGGCGACGAACCACGGCTACAGCCCGCGCGACTACATCCTCGCCTACCCGCTGCACCTCGTGCAGGAAATCCACCTCGCCGGCCACGCCGGCGACAGCGACGACGAAGGCCGCCCTCTGCTGATCGATGCGCATGACCGCGCGGTCTGCGGCGATGTGTGGGAACTCTATCGCCTCGTGCTGTCCAAGACCGGACCGCTGCCTAGTCTCGTCGAGTGGGACAATGACGTTCCGGGATGGCCGGTGCTGATGGACGAGGTGCGCCGCGCCGACGCGATCCTGGGCAGCAACCGCGAGCGGGCGTTCCTGCAATGAGCACTCCGGTTCAAGGCGAAGGGGTGAACGAGCGCTTTGCCGCGGCGCTGCTTGATCCGGACATCGCGATTCCCGGGGACGTCACTGGCCCCGATGGCGGCCCCGCGCCGAGGCGATATGGCGTCTACCGAAACAATGTGGTGGTGAGCCTGCTGGAGGCGCTGGCGAGCGCCTTCCCCTCGGTTCGCGCGATCATGGGCGAAGAGATTTTCGCCCGGGCCGCCCGCAATTTCATCCTGGCCCATCCACCACGCTCGCCCATGATGCAGCATTATGGCGGCGGGTTTCCCGATTTCCTCGACACTTTTCCGCCGCTGCGGTCCGCACCGTTCCTTGGCGATGTCGCGCGGCTGGAACGCGCCTTCCTCGATGCCTGGCACGCGGCGGACGAGCCGTGCCTTTGCGCCGATGCTCTTGGCGGCCTGAACCCTGAGGAGACGCTGGCGCTGGTATTCGAGCCGCATCCGGCGACCTTCCTGATCGCCTCGGGCTATCCCGTCGCGGATCTTTTCGGCTGGCGGCATGAGCGACCGGAAGGCGGTACGGATATCGCCAAGGCGCAGTGCGCATTGGTGACGCGCCCGCAATATTCGGTGGAACTCAGAATTCTGGAAAAGGCGCAACACGATTTCCTCGCCCGGCTCCTGAAAGGCGCGACGCTTGGCGAAGCGGCAGGAGAGGTTTTTGAAGCGGGGCCGGATTTCGACCTGCCTGGAACGCTTGCCCTTGGCATTGCGGCCGGCATGTTCAGGCAAAAATCCCAGGGAGCACTAGAATGAATGCTGTCGGCGCGCTCGCGCGGCTTTACGCGAATGTCTTTGGCGCGGTTGAAAAGGCTGCCGGCGACTGGTTCCTCGGGCTATTCGCGCGCTTCACATTCCTTGCGGTCCTGTTCGGCTATTTTTTCAATTCCTGGACGACGAAGGCGGGCGACGGCGCGCTCGGCATATTCCTGGTGCGCGAGAACGCCTGGTACCAGATCGTGCCGTGGGCCGTGGAGCAAGCGGGCGGCGATGTCTCGCAGGTCGGTTTCCTCGACAACCTCATCGTACATGCCGGCACCTATGCCGAATTGCTGCTGCCGCTGATGATCGTTGCCGGTCTCTTCGCGCGGGCGGCGGCCTTGGGGATGATCGGGTTCATTGCCGTTCAATCCTTCGTCGACATCCGCTTCCACCAGGTCGGTCCGGAGACGACCGGCGCGCTTTTCGACCGCTTCCCCGATTCGGTGATCGCGGACCAGCGGTTGCTGTGGGTATTCGTGCTGGCGACGATCGCCATCAAGGGTGCGGGCGCACTCTCGCTCGACCAATTTCTGGGGCGGGCATGGCAAACCCGCGAACCTTCGCCGGTCGCGGCCTGACACAAGAAAAAGGGCGCCGTGCGGCGCCCTTTTCCATTACAGGCCGTCAGCGGGGGATCAGGCGGCCTGCTGTCCCTCGATCTGCTTGACGCGCTTTTGCGCCTTTGCGATCTCGATCTTGCGGGGCTTCATCGCCTCGGGAATCTCGCGCACGAGTTCGATGTGCAGGAGACCGTTCTCAAGGCTCGCGGACTTCACTTCAACATGGTCGGCAAGCTGGAAGCGGCGCTCGAAGCTGCGTGCGGCGATGCCGCGGAAGAGATATTCCTTCTGCCCGTCTTCCGTGGCCTCGGTCTTTTCGCCCTTCACGGTCAGCGTGTTCTCACGCGACTCGATCGACAGCTCGCTGTCGGCGAAACCGGCAACGGCCATTGAAATGCGGTATGCATTCTCGCCGGTGCGTTCGATGTTGTAGGGCGGATAGGTCGGGGCCGATTCGGGCTGGCCCATGTTGTCGAGCATCGAGAAAAGCCGGTCGAAGCCGACGGTCGAGCGATAAAGCGGGGCAAAGTCTATTGCACGCATGGTAGTCCTCCTTGAAGCGACAGTTGTGCGTTGAGGCGCGTTCCACCCCCGTCATGGGCGGCGGAGAGGCCGTTCTCGAGGCCCTTTTGGCGCCTCGACCCCGATTTGGTAATTTCCGCACTGCTTTTCAAGAGAGGCGGCTTCTGCCCGCCTTGCGCCAATGTGCTTGTGGCAAACCTTGCCTTTGCTTAAGGGGAAGGCACGAATGCGCCCGCAAGTCACTCACCGCTATTGGCACCGAACCGGCATGGAACTGGTCTCAACCGACGACAATCCCCTGCCGCCAGGCGTACATGCCGGAATGACGGCGACAGCGGACGGGGCGAGCCTGCGCCATGCCTATTGGCGCACGGTCAGACCGCCTTGCAAGGGTACCATCATCGTGCTGCAGGGGCGCGCCGAGTTCATCGAGAAGTATTTCGAGACGGTGGCAAATCTGCGCGAGGAAGGCTTTGACGTGTGCACCTTCGACTGGCGCGGGCAGGGAGGCTCCAGCCGACTCGTTCGCGATCCGAAGAAGGGATACATCGACAATTTCAACCAGTATGTGGCGGATCTGGAGGCGGTGATCGGCAATGTCGCGCTGCCCGATTGCCGCCCGCCCTATTTCATCTTGGGGCATTCGCTGGGTGGGCTGGTTGCGCTGGCAGCCGCTCCGAAGCTGGCGAACAGGGTGCAGCGGATGGTGCTGGCCAGCCCGCTGCTGGCCTATGGAGCCACACCGGTTTCGCAGAAGCGGCTTTCATTCTTCACCGGGTTTCTCTGCGCGATCGGGCTCGGCGCAGTCTATCTGGGCCCCGGGCCGCGCCTTCACGAAAACCGCCGCTTCGCCGGCAACCCGCTGACCTCCGATCCCCGCCGGTTCGAGCGCAATTCGGCGCTCGCCATCGGCCATCCGGAACTGGCGGTCGGCGGGCCGACAGCGGCCTGGCTGTTCGCGGCGGGGCAGGCAATGGCGCGGGTGTGGGATCCCGATTTCATCGGCAGCATAGCAATACCGACCTTGATGATTGCCGCAGGAGCGGACACGGTCGTTTCCGTACGGGCGATCGAGGAGATGGGCTTCAAGATGCGCTCGGGAAGGACGCTGGTCATTCCCGGCGCGCGCCATGAATTGTTGCAGGAGCGCGATGTCTACCGCGAGCAATTTCTTGCGGCGTTTCGCGCCTTCGTGCCGGGTACGGACGTGCTTTAGGACTACCCCGCCAGCAGCCGCATGGCTTCGCCGTGCAAGGCCGGGTTGGCGGCGGCAAGGATGCGTCCGCCCTCATTTGCCGGCCCGCCATCCCATGTCGTGACGATGCCGCCGGCCGCCTCGATCACCGGGATGAGCGGGGCGATGTCGTAGGATTTTAGGCTGCTTTCGACGACGAGGTCGATCTGGCCCGCCGCGACCATGGCGTATGCGTAGCAATCATAGCCGTAGCGCGTCAGCCGGCAAGCCGCTTCCACCGCGCGGTACCGGTCGATGTCGCCTTCGTCGAACAGGAAGGGCGTGGTCGTCATCAGCATGGCGTCGGCGAGGCGTGCGGTGCGCCGGGTGGAAATGGGGGAGCGCACACCATTGTGAACGAGGAACGCGCCGCCCGCATGGCCGACATAGCGCTCGCCGGTGAAGGGTTGCGCCATGACGCCTGCAACCGGCCTGCCGCCATGCTGCAGGCCGATCAGCGTGCCCCATGATGGCAGGCCGCAGATGAAGGACCGCGTGCCGTCAATCGGGTCGATGATCCAGCAATATTCGGCGTCCGGCCGGACCGACTCCTCCTCCTCGCCGACAATGCCATGGTCGGGATAGCGCTCGAGGATCAGCGCGCGAATTGCCGATTCGGCTGCCCTGTCGGCCTCGGTCACCGGGTCGAAACCGGCGGCTTCCTTGTTTTCGACCGACATTGCCAGGCGGAAACGCGGCAGCGTCTGTGCGGCGGCGGCGTCGCACAGCGCGTGGAGGAAAGGTTCGATATCATCCATTTCAGCGGGATTCCGGTTCTGGAAAGCTGGCGGTGCAGACTGGCGGGCCGGGAACTTTTTTACCTGCCCTTGCATTTTGTGCAATGCACTATACATTGTGCAGTGCGGTATGCGAGTATCGCAATGCCCTTTCGGGCGTTTCCTCCCAGACTTCAAGACCGCACTTGGTGCGGTCTTTTTTTGTGTGCATCTATTCCGCCGCCAGGCTGTTTGCCCCGGCAAGGCCTGCATCGGGAATGGCGACGAGCCGGCCGATGAAACGGGTGATGTCTTGCGCCACCTTCTCGAACGCCGCGCCCTTGGCGAGCGCTGCCTCGTCCATGTAGAGGCCGCGGTTCACCTCGATCTGCAGCGCATGATAGCCGCTGTGCGGCCTGCCGTAATGCTCGGTGATGAAGCCGCCGGCATAGGGTTTGTTGATCTCCACCTCATAGCCCAGTTCGGACAAGAACTGCGCCGCCGCCCAGGTGACCTGCGCCGCGCAGGACGTGCCGTAGCGATCGCCCAGCACGAAGTCCGGCCGCATGCGGCGCGCCGCGCCATCGCGCGTCGAGGGCATCGAATGGCAGTCTATCAGCACGGCATGGCCGAAGCGGGAATGGGTCCGCGAAACCAGCGAACGCAACGCGCCATGATACGGTTTGTAGATCGTCTCGATCCGCTCCAGCCCTTCGTCGATGCCAAGCCTTCGCGCATAGATCTCCTCGGCTTCCGAAACGATCCGCGCTATGGTGCCGAGGCCGCCGGAAACGCGCACGGAGCGCGTGTTGCAAAAGCCCGGCAGCGCGCCATCGAACATCGCCGGATCAAGTTCGTACGGCTCGCGGTTGACATCGAGATACGCGCGGGGAAAATTCGCGGTCAGCAGCGGGCAGCCCTGAGTCACCGCGCCGGCAAACAACTCGTCCACCCGGAAGTCCTCGGACTTGCGGATTGCGGCGCGGTCGAGCCGGATCTGGTCGAGGAATTGCGGCCGGTAGTTGCGTCCGCTGTGGGGTGAGTTGAAGACGAACGGAACCCGCTGCTGCGACGGCTCGATGAGCGTGAAGGGCGGGTTGAGGTTCGTGTCGTATCCGGTGGTCATGCCGCTTTTCTTTTCCGGCCCGTGGGAGCCAGCCATGCCAAAAGATAACCCGTGGACGCAGAATCGCAAGCTTGACGGTAAAAATGC
>JBGSJA010000250.1:0-6060 GCA_041742235.1 Salaquimonas sp.
GTCACGCTAAAAAACTCGTCGCTCTCGCGACTGTTTTGACGAGGAAATAACACACCCCGACGCTTTCGCGTCAGTGTGTAACATTTCTCTCGAAACGTGTCCGCCGAAGTCTCGTTCGAACAACCGGTACTGAAGGAATAACAGACCGGTGTTCAGCAGGGACCCCGCCGCCCACGTTTCTCTTTCTTCATATTCACTTGTCAAAGAGCAGATACCGCCAAAGGCAGTATCGGGCTGACATCCTGTCCCGCAACGGAAATCGCGGGCTGGCCGTACAGCCTTTTCGAGGAATGCACCGAAGTGCGCTTTCTCAGAAGTTACAAGAGCGAACGAGTTGGTCGCCAGCGGCGCGCCGCCCTCGTTGTTGGGGTATATAGTCCCCTGTCCCTCGAAGTGTCAACACGGAATTTTCGATTTGTGCGAACTTTTTTTGACGGCCCGCCAAGACCGCTTCCGTGCCGCGTTGAAGCCGCAATTTCCAGCCACACCAACAGCGTTAAATTACGTCCGAAATCGAAAAAATGCAATCATGCGGCGTCAGCCGGAGATTGCCTTGCATCGATCCTGTGCGAAGCCTTGATATGGGCGGCCGGCAATCCAGGTTCAAGGGGGTCGGTTGGCGTACATGGTAAGGTAGCGGACTGGACACCGTGACCGGCCCGCGATTAATAATCTCGTGTGCATGCAACCGGAAAGTTGATGTCGAGAAGCGAAACCCTTGTGGAAACCCAGTTCCTGGGCGACCACCCGCCCCTGAAGCAGAACAGCAGGCGCCAACCCGACAAACGCCGGGTGAGCTTTCGCTGGCTGTCGGGCGCAGTGCTTGCCGGTCTCGTCTCCGTATTCCTTATGGGTGGAGCGCTGGTTGCAGCGCTGGATGGCCGCGAAATTCTCGCGGTGCAAGGCCAGGTCAGTTCCGGCAGGAATGCGGGGGATAATGATGCGATCGCGATCAAGGGCGACCGCCCTGGAGTGACGGTTGCCGCTGACACTTCCACCTCGCGCGTCATGATGGTTTCGACGATCACGCGCGCGGGCGAGCGCGAAGTCGTGAAAGTCCGGCCGTTCCTCAAGGTATCGACGCCCCTTGCCGTGCCGCCGAAGCGCGATGCCAGCTATCCCGGTTTCGATGCGCTTGCCGTCTTCTCCGATTCGGGGAAACCCGAACCGGCGCAACTCGCGAGCGAAGCAAGCGACCAGATATATGGGGCGCAGGTTGAATCAGAAGTAACGATAACGGTGGTCGATTTCGATCCGTCCGATCCGGGCATCGCCAAGGGCCCCGCGCAACGCCAGAGCGACATCGAGGAAATTGTCCGCCGCGCCGCACCCGGCCTCGACACCGGCGCAACGACGGTGGCCTCGCTCGCCTACTTCGATCCCTCGCGCTTCTCGCTGCAGGATGCAGGCTTCCTCGCCTCCCCGGGCGTGACAATCACGGAAGAAAACGTGTCGCTGGCCGTGAAGAAGGCGGACGAGGACAGAACCTGGCGCCGCCATGAAGAGCGCATCATCCGGGTGCGCAGCGAAGCCGCCATTTCGATGATCTTGGAAGCGGAAGGCTTGTCGCAGGAAATGGCGGCGACCTTCGAAAAGGTGCTCTCGGCCGACATGGGTTCGACGAAGCTGTTGCCCGAGGACCGGGTTCGCGTTGCGCACGAGGTGCTTCCCGACGAGACGGAGGGAGCAATCACCCGGCCGGAGCGGGTCAGTGTCTATCGCGGAAGCCAGCATCTTGTATCGATCGCCCGCACCGAGGACGATCGATACGTCTATTGTTCCGAGCCCGTCTTGCTGCCGCAAAACACGGCGACGAACGCGCCTGCAACGCTGTCGCCGTCAGCCAGGCTGCCAACCGTCTACGACGCAATTTACCGGGCAGCGCTGTCAGAGGGCCTCGATGTGGAAATGGCCAGCCGGCTGATTCGTATTTTCGCCTTTGACGTCGACTACAATTCCACGATCACGCCAAATGACGAACTTTCATTTTTCATGTCGCTGGAAGAGGGCAAGGACAAGCCGACCGAAAAATCGGAGGTCCTGTTTGCCTCGATCAAGACAGGCTCGCTCGAACGCAAGTATTACCGCTTCCGCGATCCCGAAACCGGGCAGGTCGACTATTACGACGAAACCGGCAAGAGCGCGAAGAAGTTCCTGTTGCGCCAGCCTGTTCCCAATGGAAAGTTCCGCTCGCCCTATGGCATGCGCACGCACCCCATTCTGCGGTATCGCAAGATGCACTGGGGCGTGGACTGGGCAGCCCCGCGCGGAACGCCGATCATTGCCGCCGGAAACGGCGTCGTGCAATCGGCCGGATGGGAATCTGGCTATGGCAAGCAGACCGTGATCCGCCACGCCAACGGCTATGTCACTTCCTATTCACACCAGAGCAAGATCGCCGATTTCGTCAAGAAGGGAGCGCGCGTCCGCCAAGGCCAGGTGATCGGATTGGTCGGATCGACCGGACTTTCCACCGGTCCCCACCTTCACTACGAGGTCTCGGTCAACGGCTCGAAGGTCGATCCCATGCGCATTCGCCTGCCCAAGGGACAGGAATTGAAGGGCAAGGAACTCGCCGCCTTCAATTCCGAACGAGAAAGGCTCGAAGAACTCCTGAACGAGGGCGAGGACGGCGAAACCCCGCAGCTTGCACAGTTCTAGTTTGAACCATGCCGCCTGATCCGGCGGAACGCACCGCCTCCCGTTGCGTTGACGCAAGGACCGTTTCCAGGTTCGTTGCGCGAGAGGCCGGGTGAACTTCAGGCAGATCGAACGAAACATCATCGTTGCGTCGCGGTTCTTCACCGTTCTTGCGGCGCTAGGCGCGCTTGCAGGATCGCTGCTGATGTTTGTGCTCGGACTTTTCAGCATTTTCCGCGCCTACCAGCCCGTCGCGATGCCCGATGGCCTGGAGCCGCGCGATTTCAGCACGAGCGCGGTCATCAATGTAATCGAGGCGCTCGACCGGTTCCTGATCGGCATGGTCCTGCTTTACTTCGCTTATGGGGTATATTCGCTTTTCATTCACCCCGGCGAGCCGAAGGAACGAATCGCCATCCCCGAATGGCTGCGCGTGCGCGAAATCGGCCAGCTCAAGCAAGTGGTTGCCGAACTCATCCTTGTCATCATCTTCGTCTTGTTTCTAAGGGCTGTACTGGAAGCCTTTTCGCATCCGCGGTTTGCAGCCGACTGGCTTACCCTCGCGTCGCTGGCGTTGCTCCCGTTCAGCGGTCTACTCATTGCTCTGGCGTTGAGGCTGGTCGAGTTGCACCCAAAGCCGGAGAGGCCGAGCAAGGAAAGCGTGGACGGCGACATTGCCCGGGAAAACCCTCCGGATGATCCGCTCGGCGGCTAGGCATCTGCACTGCTATGCCCATTGTCGAGCGATACCCATGAAACCACGGCCGCAGCCGCGCACATGGCTGCCGCGATCAGCGCCAGAACGGAGAACGCCGAGTTGCTGGCGCCCCTCCAGGCTGCCACTGCTTCCGGAGCGGCGCCCGCAGGCGGCGTCTGTCCGAAAGCAAGCAGGGGATCGGTTCCGGGAAAAGCAAGGAAGACCGCCGTGATGATCCCGCCGAGCGAGGCCACCGCAAACAGGCCGGATAGCCGCGCCACGGTGTTGTTGATGGCGGAAGCCATGCCGGTCTGGCTGTCGGGCACTGCGGTCATTACTGCTGCCGAAAGCGGCGAGACCAGAACCCCCATGCCAAATCCCATCAGCGTCATCGCCGGCATAAGCGCACCCCAGAACTGGCGTTGGTCCATGGTTATGGCGAGCCACCCATAGGCCACGGCGCAGATCAGGCTGCCAGCCGTCATGAAGATACGCGGACCAAGGCTTGCCGAAGCCTTGCCCATCGGCCCCGACATCACGCCGACCAGCACGGTTATCGGAACGAAGGTCAGGGCCGCTTGCGTTTCGCTGGTCTCCCAGGCGGTGATCAGCGTCATCGGCAGGAAAAACAACACCGCCGAAAGTGCGAAATAGAGGAGGAAAGTGGCGATGTTCGCACCTGCGAAAGCGTGGTCGGCAAACAGCGACAGCGGCATCATCGGCTGGCGCGCTCGCGTTTCCCACCAAAGGAAGATGACAAGGACTACGAACCCCGCCGCGATCATCGGCCAATCCGGCGCCGGTGTGCCCGGGATACTGTCCGAAATGGCCGCCCGCCCGCCTGAAAGGCCCAGTGCCATGGTGCCGAGCGCCAGCGTTGCAAGAACAACACCCGCCGGATCAAGCCGCCGGCCGCCTTCCGGCCGGTCGGCGGGAACCTTTGCCAGCAGCGCCAGAGCCATGAGCCCAAGCGGCAGGTTGATTGCGAATATCAGCCGCCAGCCCCAGTCCCCGGTAGCGCCGATGAGCAGGCCGCCGCCCACCGGTCCGAGGCCCGATGTCGCGGCCGACGCCGCCGCCCAGATGCCGATCGCCCTGCCCCGCTCTTTCGGCGGATAGGCCTTGGCGATGATCGCGAGGCTGCCCGGGATCATGATCGCGGCGCCAACTCCCTGCAGTGCGCGAACGGCAATCAGAAAGCCGGCATCCGGTGCGGCCGCGCAAAGCAGGGAAGCGAGAAGGAAGAAGATGATCCCCGCCCCGAAGACATTGCGAAGCCCGTAGCGGTCGCCGAGCGCACCGCCCGCCATCACCAGCGCCGAGACCATGAGCAGGTAGGCACTGGAAATCCACTGCGCCTGCGTCAGCGTTGCGCCGATATTGGCGCGGATTGCCGGAACGGCGATCGGCACCACCGAGCTGTCGATGAAGCCGAGACTGGAGGCAAGGATTGCCGCCACGAGCACATGCCCGCGCAGTTGTGGCGGGCAGAATGTATGGCTGGAAACCCGGGCCGCAGGCGCATCGTTCATGCGCGCCACACTAGTCGAGCACAACGACAACGCAAATGGCGGGCATCGCTGCCCGCCACCGGTTTTTGAAGCTTACGCCGCCTTGGCAGCCTTGGCTGTTCGCGACAGCTCCAGCGGCTCGAACACCAGCCGGTCGGAACCTGCGTGGATACGCACCTTCATGCCGTCATGGATCTCGCCCGAGAGGATCTTTTCGGCCAGCGGGTCCTGCAGCGCCTGCTGGATCACGCGCTTCAAGGGTCGCGCGCCATAGGCCGGATCATATCCCTTTTCGGCAAGCCACTTCACCGCGTCCTCGCCCAGTTCGAGCTCGATGCGCCGGTCGGTGAGCAAGGCTTCCAGCCGCTTGAGCTGGATCGCGACGATCCCTGCCATGTCGGCGCGCTTCAGCCGGTGGAAGAGGATGATCTCGTCCACGCGGTTGAGGAATTCCGGCCGGAACGAGGCCCGCACCACCGCCATGACTTCCTCGCGGGCGGCGGAGGCTTCCTGGTCTTCCTTGAGGTTCACCAGGAATTCCGAGCCGAGGTTGGAAGTCATGATGACCAGCGTGTTGCGGAAGTCGACCGTGCGGCCCTGGCCGTCTGTCAGCCGGCCGTCGTCGAGCACCTGCAACAGCACGTTGAAGACATCTGGATGCGCCTTCTCGATCTCGTCGAAAAGCACGACCTGGTAAGGCCTGCGCCTTACCGCTTCGGTCAACGCGCCGCCCTCGTCATAGCCGACATAACCCGGAGGCGCACCGATCAACCGCGATACCGAGTGCTTCTCCATGTATTCCGACATGTCGAGCCGCACGAGCGCGGTGTCGTCGTCGAACAGGAAACCGGCCAGTGCCTTGGTAAGCTCCGTCTTGCCGACGCCTGTCGGGCCAAGGAAGATGAACGAGCCAAGCGGACGACTCGGATCGTTGAGGCCCGCGCGGGCACGCCGCACGGCGCGGGAGACGGCCTGCACAGCCTCGCCCTGCCCGACGACGCGTTTGGCAAGCGCGTCTTCCATGCGGAGGAGCTTGTCCTTCTCGCCTTCCAGCATCTTGTCGACCGGAATGCCTGTCCAGCGCGAGACGACCTGGGCGATGTGCTCGGGCGTCACGGCCTCCTCGACCATCGTGTCTGAGCCGTCATCGTTCTCAGCCTCGGCAAGCTTCTGCTCAAGCTGCGGGATCATGCCATAGGCAAGCTCGCCGGC
>JBGSJA010000251.1:0-5897 GCA_041742235.1 Salaquimonas sp.
ATGTGCCGGTTCCGGGCTTGCCATCATTACCAGTGCGGCGCTCAGCGCCCCTGCAACGATTGCCGCAGATGCCACAGTCTTGCTCATCGTGATCTCCTTGAATTGTTCCCTTCCGCTCCCATTGCCCGGAAGGACGCAAGCCATGTTGCGCATGGACTTGTTGCCGCACCCTCTTTTCAAATGGAAATCAACTAACCGTATGCCCGCTTCACGCCGCGGTAACGGAAGAGAGATTACCGCGCGCACAACCGCCCGAAGGCATCGACTTCTTCCGCCGTCGTGGCGAAGCTCGTGACGAAGCGCGTCAGTATTTCGCCCTCGGCCAGTTGCCCCCGGAAGAAATGTGGCGCGGACCAGGGATAGAATTTCGCTCCCGCTGCCTCGAATTGCCCGGCCGTCTCCCCGCTCATGACAATGAATACCTCGTTGGCCTGCGGTTCCCAGCCAAGCCGCACTTTCTGCGATGCCCGGACGTGCCCGGCAAGGCTCTGCGCCATGGCATTGGCATGGGCGGCCAGCCTCAGCCACAGATCGTCATGGAGATAGGCGTCGAACTGCGCGGCGATGAAGCGGGACTTCGAGAAGAGCTGCGCCGCGCGCTTGCGCAGGAACGGCACCTGCCCCGCCTTTTGCGGATCAAGCACCACCAGCGCCTCGGCACACCAGCAGCCATTCTTGGTGCCGCCGAAAGAAACCATGTCGACGCCTGCATCGAGTGTCATTTGCGCGGCTGTCACGCCAATCGAAACCAGCGCGTTGGCAAAGCGCGCGCCATCCATGTGCAGGGGAATGCCGGCCTCGCGGCATACAGCCGAAATCGCCCGGATCTCGTCGAGGGAATAGACCGTGCCTGCTTCGGTGGCCTGCGTGATCGTCACGGCCATCGGCTGGCCGTGGTGAACGAAATCGGCGGGAAACTTGGCGATCGCCTTGCGCAGCAGGTCAGGATCGATCTTGCCGAGCGGGCCGTCTACTGGATGAAGACGCGCGCCGCCTGTGAAAAACTCTGGCGCGCCGCATTCGTCCTCGATCACATGCGCCTCGCGGGCGCAGAAACTCACGCCGCCCGGCCGGTTGACGCTTGAAAGCGCCAAGGCATTCGCCGCGGTTCCGGTGCCCACGAAGAACACCGCCACTTCGCGCCCGAACACCGCGTTGAATTTCTCGCCTGCTGCCTTGTCTATGCCGCTTGCGCCATAGGCGGGAACGAACCCGCCCGAATGTGCCGCCAGCGCAGCGGAAATTGACTCATGTGCGCCGGCCCAGTTGTCGCTGCCAAAATGCATTTGATGCTCCGTAGGGTGTATCGCGCCCGAAAGACCATTTTTGCAGCGGCGATGGAAGCGGTGCGTTGCGATCGTGCGCATGAAAAAAGTTGACCCGGTTCCAGCTTGCGCCGGAACCGGGCCCTTTCGACTCCGGAATGACAAAGTCGTTCGTCTGCCCCTTTGTCCCCGCCCTGGGGGCGACAGAAGCGGGAGGTTCAGTCAAACCGTTCCACACCGGACATCGAAGCGGATTCCGCCTTGGCGGATGCCTGAGGGATGCACGGACCTGGATTCGTTCCGGTCACAGCACTGCCAAGCATCGAAAATGTCGGAAAACGCCCCCCTTCAACTGTATTGCTATCGTGCGCACACGCCGACCGCAATTCCAATTTGTTATAAAGAGAACATATTTTCCGCCGCAGTTCAATCGGCCGCACAAATTCGCTTGCCCTGCAAACGCAATTCTGGCAGCTTTTTGTGATAGGACAGGAATGCTGTCCTTTTTTGCGTGCCATAATGAATTTGTGCATCCCTGCTCCATGTGGAGGGGTGCAAAGCGCCGCGCCGGCGAAACCGGCGGGCGAATGGAGGAACGGCGATGAGCGCATCAATGACGCGGCAGCGGACAGGTCTTTACGACCCGCGCAACGAGCATGACGCCTGTGGCGTCGGCTTCATCGCAGACATGAAAGGCCGCAAATCGCATCAAATCGTGGCCGACGGCCTTGCAATGCTCGAAAACCTCACCCATCGCGGGGCGGTCGGCGCGGATCCGTTGATGGGCGACGGCGCGGGCGTGCTTACCCAGATTCCCGACAGGCTCTACCGCGAGGAATTGGCCAGTCTTGGCATCGAGCTTCCGCAGCCCGGCCACTACGCGGTCGGCTACCTTTTCATGCCGCGCGAACCGGCACTGCAGGCACATATCGAGGGCATCATCGCGGAAGTGGCGCAGGCGGAGGGGCAGCCGCTGATCGCCTTCCGCGATGTGCCCGTGGACAATTCCTCGCTTTCCACGTCGCCTCACATTGCCGCCTCCGAACCCGTGCACCGGCAGGTATTCATCGGACGGGCCGCCAATATTGAGAATGACGAAGACTACGAGCGCCGCCTTTATGTGCTGCGCAAGGTCATCTCCAACCGCATCTTCATGGAGACGGACGGTCGCGACAACGGCTTCTACGTGGTGTCGATGTCGGCGCGCACCGTCGTCTACAAGGGCATGTTCCTGGCCTACCAGGTCGCCCGTTACTACAAGGACCTGACCGACCCGCGCTACGAGACGGCGCTTGCGCTCGTCCACCAACGCTTCTCGACCAACACCTTCCCGTCCTGGAAGCTGGCGCACCCCTACCGCATGGTCGCGCACAATGGCGAAATCAACACGTTGCGGGGCAACGTCAACTGGATGGCCGCGCGCCAGGCCTCTGTCGATTCCGAGCTTTTCGGCAACGACATCGAGAAGCTTTGGCCAATCTCCTATGAAGGCCAGTCCGACACCGCCTGCTTCGACAACGCGCTCGAATTCCTGTGGCAGGGCGGCTATTCGCTGCCGCACGCCATGATGATGCTGATCCCCGAGGCCTGGGCCGGCAACAAGAGCATGGCGGCCGATCGCAAGGCTTTCTACGAATATCATGCCGCCCTGATGGAGCCTTGGGACGGTCCCGCCGCCGTTGCCTTCACTGACGGCCTGCGCATCGGTGCGACGCTCGACCGCAACGGCCTGCGTCCGGCGCGTTATGTCGTGACCGATGACGACCGGGTCATCATGGCTTCGGAAGCGGGCGTGCTCCCGGTTCCCGAGGAACGCATCGTTACAAAGTGGCGGCTGCAACCGGGCCGCATGCTCCTCATGGATCTGGAGCGCGGCCGCATCGTCACCGACGAGGAAATCAAGTCCGAGATTGCCGGCAGGCACCCCTATTCGAAGTGGCTGCAGAACACGCAGCTCATCCTCGAGGACCTGAAGCCGGTCGAACCGCGCGCCTTGCGCCGCGACGTGTCGCTGCTCGACCGCCAGCAGGCATTCGGCTACACCCAGGAAGACACGAAGCTGCTGATGGCGCCGATGGCGACCACCGGGCAGGAGGCCATCGGCTCCATGGGAACCGACACGCCGATCTCGGCAATGTCGTCGCGTTCCAAGCTGCTCTACACCTATTTCAAGCAGAATTTCGCGCAGGTCACCAACCCGCCGATCGACCCGATCCGCGAGGAACTGGTGATGAGCCTCGTCTCGTTCATCGGGCCGCGGCCGAACATCTTCGACCTCGTCGGTTCTTCCCGGCGCAAGCGCCTTGAAGTACGCCAGCCGATCCTCACCAATGCCGACCTCGAGAAGATCCGCTCGATCGGCCACACCGAGGACCGGTTCGACACCAAGACGATCGACATCACCTATTCCGCGCTCGAAGGCATCGAGGGCATGGCGGGCGCGCTGGAGCGGCTTTGCGAGCGTGCCGAGGCTGCTGTCGCGGGCGGCTACAACATCATCATCCTGTCGGACCGGCAGGTCGGACCGGACCGCATTCCGATCCCCGCTTTGCTGGCGACCGCGGCGGTTCACCACCATCTCATCCGCAAGGGATTGCGCACATCGGTCGGGCTTGTCGTCGAATCGGGCGAGCCGCGCGAGGTGCATCATTTCTGCTGCCTCGCAGGCTACGGTGCGGAAGCGATCAACCCCTACCTTGCCTTCGAAACGCTGCTCGACATGCACAAGCGCGGCGACTTCCCCAAGGAGGTAGACGCCGAGGAACTCGTCGAGCGCTACATCAAGGCGGTCGACAAGGGCATTCTCAAGGTCATGTCCAAGATGGGCATCTCGACCTACCAATCCTATTGCGGGGCGCAGATCTTCGACGCGATCGGCCTCGCCCGCGAATTCGTGGCGCAATACTTCACCGGCACGGCGACGCAGATCGAAGGCGTCGGCCTGGCTGAAATCTCGCGCGAGACTTGCGAGCGGCACGCGGCCGCCTTCAGCGACGATCCGGTCCTGGCGCGCGCGCTGGAAGTGGGCGGCGAATATGCGTTCCGCATGCGCGGCGAGCAGCACGCCTGGACGCCCGGCAACATTGCTGCGCTTCAGCACGCGGTACGCGGCGACTCCTTCGAAAAGTACCAGGACTTTGCGGATGCGGTGAACTCGGCCTCGCGCCAGGCCGCGACCATCCGCGGACTGTTCGAGATAAAGTTGGCCGAAGACAGCGGTCGCGAGCCGGTGCCGCTCGAAGCAGTCGAGCCGGCCGCTGCGATCGTGCGCCGGTTCTCGACTGGCGCGATGAGCTTCGGCTCGATTTCGCGCGAGGCGCACGCAACGCTGGCGCGCGCAATGAACGCTATCGGCGGCAAGTCGAACACCGGCGAGGGCGGCGAGGAGCCGGACCGCTTCCGCCCGCTTCCCGACGGGCGGCCCAACCCGGAGCGTTCGGCGATCAAGCAGGTCGCCTCGGGACGTTTCGGCGTCACGGCGGAATATCTCGTCAATTCCGACATGATGCAGATCAAGATCGCGCAAGGCGCAAAGCCCGGCGAAGGCGGGCAGTTGCCCGGCCACAAGGTCGACGCTGTCATCGCCAAGACACGGCATTCGACCCCGGGTGTCGGCCTGATCTCGCCGCCGCCGCATCACGACATCTATTCGATCGAAGATCTGGCGCAGCTCATTTTCGATTTGAAGAACGTCAATCCCGATGCCGGCGTCTCGGTCAAGCTCGTTTCCGAGGTCGGCGTTGGCACCGTCGCGGCGGGCGTTGCCAAGGCGCGCGCCGACCACATTACCATTTCCGGATATGACGGCGGCACCGGAGCATCGCCGCTGACCTCGCTCAAGCACGCCGGCTCGCCCTGGGAGATGGGCCTTGCCGAGACGCACCAGACGCTGGTGATGAACGGCCTTCGCTCGCGCGTTGCCCTGCAGGTCGATGGCGGCCTGAAGACCGGCCGCGACGTGATCGTCGGCGCCCTGCTTGGCGCGGACGAGTTCGGTTTTTCGACCGCGCCGCTGATTGCCGCAGGATGCCTGATGATGCGCAAGTGCCATCTCAACACCTGCCCGGTCGGAATCGCCACGCAGGACCCCGTGCTGCGCAAGCGGTTCCGCGGCCAACCCGAACACGTCGTCAACTACTTCTTCTTCGTCGCCGAGGAAGTGCGCCAGATCATGGCGAGGATGGGCTTCACGCGGTTCGAGGACCTGATCGGCGAAAGCCAGTTGTTGGCCAAGCGCGAGATGATCGACCACTGGAAGGCCAAGGGCCTCGACTTCTCCGGCATCTTCTACAAGCCGGAGGCCGAGCGGGCGCAGATGCACCATACCCAGCGCCAGATGCATCCCATTGACGACGTGCTTGACCGCAAGCTGATCGCGAAGGCCAAGAACGCGATCGTGACCGGCGAACCGGTGCGCATCGAAATGCCGATCGGCAATGTCGACCGTTCCGTCGGCGCCATGCTGTCGGGCGAGGTTGCGAAGCTGCACGGGCATGGCGGACTGCCGGATGACACCATCGCTGTCGCCTTCACCGGCACGGCCGGGCAGAGCTTCGGCGCGTTCCTTGCGCAAGGCGTTTCCTTCGACCTCAAGGGCGACGGCAACGACTATGTCGGCAAGGGCCTGTCGGG
>JBGSJA010000252.1:0-5531 GCA_041742235.1 Salaquimonas sp.
AAGGTCGGCGCACTCAAATTCATGATTCAATCCTTGATTAAAATTGGCAAATTCAATCTAGCTCAGTTCGAAGTTGCTTGTTCAGTAATTACGACACATTTGCACCAATATCTTACGCCGCTTGGCAGCGCGGCTGCCCAAGAAGACCGCAGGCGGCAATCGAATGACGAACGACGACACCTCGAAACAGGTTGAAAAGCTGCTTGCGGCTCCGCAATTGGCAGGCGCTCTCGAAAGCCAGCAGTTCAAGCGCTTTCTCGACCAGGTTCCCATTGCGATCGCTGTTTCCGAACTGAAAGCCAGCGAAGTCATCGTGTATGCCAACCCCGATTTCGAAACGCTTTCGGGCCTGCAAACCGAACAATTGCAGGGCCGGAACTGGGGCGCGCTTTCTGGCGCCGGCATTGGCGGGGAACGCCCGCTTGACGAGGCGGTCATCCACCATATCGATCGCGTCGGTACCTTCAAGATCGAACGCCCCGGAGAACCCGCGGCCATCGTCGACGTCTACTCCAACCTGATCGAGAATGAAGAAGGCACGCCGTGTTTCCGGCTCGTCGCCCTGGTCGATGTTACCGAGCACAACGAAACGGATCGCGAGGCGCTGGAGAAGCGTATCCAGGAAAGCGACATCCAGCTTCGCGAATTGCAGCATCGCGTGAAAAACAACTTGCAAATGATCACGGCGCTCATCCGCCTCGAAATGCGCAATGTCGCAGGTCCGGAAAAGGATACCTTCGAGCGCCTTGCCGGACGTGTGGAGTCGCTGGCGCTGCTCTACAAGGCGCTCTCGAACGACGAGAACAATGACGAGATCGACCTTGGGACCTACGTCACCCAAATCGCCTCGGCAGTCATGTCTTCCCACGCCGTCGAAGGCATTCGTCTCAACATGGAGCTCGATACTTATCCCGTTTCGGTTAACGTCGCGATGCCGACGGGGCTGGTCATCAACGAATTGCTGACCAATGCGCTCAAACACGCTTTCGTCGGCAGGGAGGGCGGAACCATAACCATCCACAGCGTCGTGGATCGAGATGGCTGCAGGGTTACTGTTGCCGATGACGGCATTGGTCTTCCGCGAGGCGAAACCTGGCCAAAACCGGGGAAGATGAGCGCACTCATCGTTCAGTCCCTGAAGGAAAACGCGAAGGCGGATTTCGCGATTGAAACCAGTCCCGAAACGGGCACGAAGCTGACGATCCTGTTCAAGCGCAAGGCGGCGAAAATGGGCTAAACGGAGCGTGTGGGCTTTAACTGAAACCTGATTGGAACCAAAGCCGTTCCAAAGTCTTGAAGAAGCGGTAGGGATGTTCAGCGGTACGTTCAAGCCGCCCATCGGAAACTCAATGAAAATCATCACCTTTACTGCGCTTTTCCTTTTTGGCGCTTTCGGCATAAGTCCAGTATTGGCTGCATGCAATATTTCCGATGCCAAGCTTGAGGAGGCGGTACTCAAGAGTCCCGAATTGCGCGACCCTCAGAACCGGTATCTCGTGCGCGACTTGCGCATGCTGCGTGATGCCGCTTTCGTGTTGTGGCACTATGGCCTGCATGACGATTGTGAGCGTGTCCTTTCTGGTATTCGAAAGTTGATTGCCGCGCCGCAAATGGCACAGCTCGGCAATACCGACGAGGACGAAACAGATCAACAACTCGCAGCTTCCGATCCGCAGCAGCACAGGACCGGCGAAATCCAGGGCAACCGCGATGCGGATGATGCGGGTCCCCTTGTAGACATAGACCAGCTTGGTCCCGGACTGCGTGTGGACGAAATCGTTGGCTCGGAAGTTCGCAGTTCGGATGACAAGATCGTCGGGGAAGTACGCAATGTCGTCATCGGCACCAAGGATGGTAGAGACTACGTCGTCGTTGCATCCGGCGGGTTTTTCATTCCTGGCAAAGACAGCATTGTTGTTCCCCTTCGCTTTCTGCAGATAAACCAGGCGCGGAGCAGCTTTTTCCTGCGTATTTCCAGCGCCGACGTGAAAAAGGTGCCGTTGATGCCCGACCAGCAGTATCTGTGGCTCGGTGATGAGGAATGGCGCGCCAGAAACGACGCGATCTTTCAAAACCTGGTTCTCGACCCGGCCCGTTTTGGATCGGGCGCAAAGTGATGGGTTTCAACGACTACCGCTGCCACGCTGCCGGCACATGGCTGGCTACCCCAGCCGGTGGTTCCTGCCGGCTAAGATCCGGGCGATGACCGACTTCCTGCGCGTGATCTCCGATTACTTCTGTCCCGTAGCGCAGGCGCAAGATGTCCGCTTATGCCACTTGCACATTTAAGACCGGATCGGCAGATGTCGGCCCCCAATTAGATCTCAACCCGAAGCCAGCGCCAGCTCCAGAGCCGGTAGTGCGGGCCGCAAGCCCGCCTCGGCTGCTGTCGATTTCAAAGCCTGCAGTTTCGCACGCAGCGTTATCGATCGGTCGCCTCCGCCGAAAGCTGCCAGTGCACGGGCCCGTTCAATGGTGAAGTCGCACCATTTCAGCTTCTGGCGTTGCGTGTACCGCTCAAGCCTTTCGGCATATCGCCGCACCTCGTCGTAACCTTGCCGCGCCAGCTCAGCCTCAATCGCCATTTGCGCGAACCACATGTGATTGTGCGCAACGCATCCCGCGTCAAGCACCGCTTCAGCCTCTTTCAGCAATCGGCGGCTCTCCTCGACGTCGGCGACAATACGGGCCTTGGTGGCAAGGGCAGTCGCCCCGCAGAAAGACATCCCCACCTCGCGAACAATCTGCAGGGCTTGATCGATCACCTCAAGCGCCTGTTCCATCTGCCGGGAGCCGAAGAAGTATCGCGCCTGGTTCTCGAGGATCTGGGCTTCGAAGTTGCGCGCCTTGGAGCGCCGCGCGAGGTCGAGCGCCTGCACGGCAGTGTTCTCGAAATCGTCCTCGTCGCCGGTGCACACATCGAGCATGCAGTGAAGCATAAGGGCCAAAAGTTCGGCCCTGCGGTGGCTGATCTGGCGCGCCAGTTCCAAAGTTGATGCCGCATCGGCGCGCGCCTCGGCGAACTTCATCTGGTGGATTCGCGTCCACCCCATCATGTGCCGGTTGGCGGCATCTATACGAACAAAACCCCTGGACTGGGAGAGTTCGATACAGGAGCGGAACTGTTCGAACGCCGTCTGCATCTGGCCTTGCAGATAATAGGCATCGCCAAGACCGCCCAGTGCGAGCGCTTCGTCTTCCGCCGATGCGGTACGGCGGGCTGCCGCGAGTGCAAGGGAATGCTCATCAAGGCAGCCATCGATGTTTCCAAGCGGGAAATGGCAATTGCCCCGAAGATAGTGGATGCCTGCGAGCCAATGGTAGAGGCCGTTCGTTTCTGCGGTTTGCTGTGCCTTCGCCAGCACCTCCAACGCTTCCGTCTGCCGGTCGGACATTCGCATCGCGTGCGCCATTCCGATAAGCACGCGGCATCGGCGATCATCGTCGGAAACAAAATTGCCGGCCTGCTCATATGCGGTCATGCAGCCTTCCGCATCGCCAACATTTTTCAGTATGTCGCCGCAGAGGCAGTGCAGATCGCAAAGGGTCCGAGCCTCGGAAGCAAGTTCGATGCCGCGTCGAGCCAGCGACAGAGCCGCTTCGAGGCGGAACGCCTCCGACTGCGCCGCCGCCGCCTTGAGATAGGCCTCGGCGGCGCCCGCATCGCCGGCACGATCAAGGTGCTGCGCATGCAGCGTCAAATCGCTCTTGCTGAAGATTTCCGCAGCCTTGAGATGCAGCGCCATGCGCTGCGTACCGAGCAGCGAAGCATAGATGCCTTCCTGGATCAGGGCATGGGCAAAAAGAAATCCGTCGCCCTGCCGGCGGATGAAGAACCGTTCGATCAGGAGATCGGGCGAATAGGCGTCCTGCCGGATGAGCTTTTGCAGTGCGCCCTGCGTGAACCGCTGACCCAGCACCGACGCCGCATGCAACGCCTGCCGTTCGGCTGGCGGCAGCGCGTCGACGCGGGCCTGGACGAGGCTCTGGACCGAATCGGGAACACCCGCAGCGCTGGTCTCCGCATGTCGCAGCAACTGCTCGAGGAAGAGCGGATTGCCCTCCGCCCGCTCGACACAGGTCGCGGCGAACTGGTTGCCCGCCTCGAACAGCGCCGCAGCCATGGCCAGGGCGTCCTCGCGGCGCAGCGGGCGAAGGTCAAGTGTCGTGATCGGGGTTGGCGACACCGAAGCGCGCCAGCGATGGTCGAGTGGATCGCCCTCGATCCGGCAGGTGATCACAAGAAGAACCGGATGCTCGCCGGCGACCCGCGTCAGTTCCGCCAGATGGTCGAGAACATGGGCCGTTGCCCAATGGACATCCTCGACGATCAGGAATACCGGCTGGCGCCTGGAGAGTTGCCGGACGATCATCGCTGTGGTCTCGCGGCTGCCGGTGTTGCGAACCTGGTTGTCCATCGCATCGAAGAGCGCACGCAAGTCGGGCGGCTGACGAAGATCCAGGAGGTCGTTCAGGAAGACTGCCTGCCGCGGCTCGACCATTCCGTCTGCAACGGCGCGGGCAGCGGCGGCTGCGCGAATTTCCTTGGTGCTGCCCTGCGGTATCGAAAGCAGGCTGCGAGTCAGTGCGCGAACCGCGTCCTGTCCCTTGCCGACGCCGAAGTCCAGCACAAGTGTACGATGGCACAGGAAGCCCGCCTCCGCGGCAAGGCGCTCGAACTCCTCCCCAAGTCGGGTCTTGCCGATCCCGGCCTCGCCGCGCAACAGTACCGCCTGACCGGAACCGCTGTTGCGGCATGCCGGCAGCAGTGCCTCGAACTGCCGCAGTTCCATTTGCCTGCCAACCAGCGGGCGCGGCGCATGGCGCCGCCGGCCCCGAATACGCGACTTCAGCCGGAATGCACTGACCGGCTCGGCAATGCCTTTCAGGGTAAGGCTGCCGCAATCCTGGGCTTCGAACCCGCCTTCGATCGAGCGAAATACCGTCCTGGACACCAGGGTTTCACCGGGACCTGCTGCATCAGTCAGGCGCGAGGCCAGGTTCACCGAGTCGCCCGTCATGGTGTAGTGCTGGTCGCCGCCGACACCGCTCGCCACCACCTGGCCGCTGGCAATGCCGATGTGGGCCTTGAGGGCATGGCCCGCCGCCTCGCTGGTCACGTCCATGGCGGCGTGGATTTCCAAGGCGGCGCGTGCCGCCCTTTCAGGATCGTTGTCGTGCGCCACCGGTGCGCCGAAAACCGCCATCACGCTGTCGCCGATATGCTTGTCGATGGTTCCGCCGAACGAAACGACGATTTCGTCCACCGTGCGAAAATAGGTATCGAGCAGCGCATGTGTGCGCTCGGCGCCAAGCTCGGCAGAGAACCGCGTGAAACCGGATATGTCTGCGAACAGCACCGTGACCTGGCGCCGTTCTCCCCGAACAGTGTCGCCGGTACTGCTGGCTGCTGGAACAGCGGTGGCAATATCGTCGCCAAGCTGATCTATCGCCGCGAGTATGCGCTTGCGGTCGACAAGCCGCAGGACGCCCAAATCCTTGAGATCATCGTTGGTGAGATCGGCAAGCAG
>JBGSJA010000253.1:0-2570 GCA_041742235.1 Salaquimonas sp.
CCACTGGCATCGAAAGCCGAGCTTGACCATGCCGCCTCCGAGGCCGCGAAGGCGCAGGTCAAATGGGGCGCGACCAACCCGCAGCGGCGCGCGCGCGTGCTGATGAAGTTCCTCGAACTCGTCCAGCGCGACTATGATGCACTCGCCGAACTGCTTGCGCGCGAGCACGGCAAGACCGTCGCCGACGCGAAGGGCGACATCCAGCGCGGCCTGGAAGTCGTCGAATTCTGCATCGGCGCGCCGCATCTGATGAAGGGCGAATACACCGACGGGGCAGGCCCCGGCATCGACGTCTATTCGATGCGCCAGCCGCTTGGCGTCGTCGCCGGCATCACCCCGTTCAACTTCCCCGCGATGATCCCGCTGTGGAAAATCGCCCCGGCGCTCGCCTGCGGCAATGCCTACATCCTCAAGCCGTCCGAGCGCGACCCGGGCGTTCCGATGCGCATCGCCGAATTGTTCCTCGAGGCCGGCTTGCCCAAGGGCGTGCTCAACGTCGTCAATGGCGACAAGGAAGCGGTGGACGCCATTCTCGACCATCCCGACATCAAGGCAATCGGCTTTGTCGGATCGACGCCGATCGCGCAATACATCTATTCGCGCGGATGCGCCGCCGGCAAGCGCGTCCAGTGCTTCGGCGGGGCCAAGAACCACATGATCATCATGCCCGACGCCGACATGGACCAGGCTGTCGATGCACTGGTCGGCGCTGGCTACGGCTCGGCCGGCGAGCGCTGCATGGCGATTTCCGTGGCGGTGCCCGTCGGCAAGGAAACCGCAGACCGCCTCGTTTCCAAGCTCATCCCGCGCGTCGAAAGCCTGAAGATCGGCCCCTCCACCGATTCCTCCGCCGATTTCGGCCCGTTGGTCACCCGCGCGCATCTCGACAAGGTCAAGGGCTATGTCGAGACCGGCATCGCCGAGGGCGCAAAGCTCGTCGTGGACGGGCGCGGCTTCAAGATGCAGGGCTACGAAAACGGCTTCTACATGGGCGGCTGCCTGTTCGACCATGTGACCAGCGACATGCGCATCTACAAGGAGGAAATCTTCGGCCCGATCCTCTCCGTCGTTCGCTCAAACAGCTATGAAGAAGCCCTGCGCCTCGCCAATGAGCACGAGATGGGCAACGGCGTCGCCATCTTCACCCGTGACGGGGATGCGGCCCGCGACTTCGCCGCCCGCGTCCAGGTCGGCATGGTCGGCGTCAACGTTCCCATTCCCGTGCCGATCGCCTACTATACCTTCGGCGGCTGGAAGGCGTCTTCCTTTGGCGACCTCAACCAGCACGGACCGGACGCGTTCCGTTTCTACAGCAAGACGAAGACAGTCACTTCGCGCTGGCCGTCAGGTATCAAGGATGGCGCCGATTTCGTCATTCCGACGATGAACTGACCAGCGAGGCCGCCCGATGGGCGGCCTTTCGCGTTTCCCGGCAGGAGGCACGCATGGACTTCGCGCTCACCCAAGAACAGGAAGCAATCCGCGACATGGCCCGCGGCTTTGCCGGCGACCGCCTTGCGCCCAAGGCGCTGGAATGGGACGAGAAGGGCGAATTCCCGAAGGATGTCGTGCGCGCGGCGGGCGAACTCGGAATGGCAGGCATCTATGTGCGCGAGGATGTCGGCGGATCCGGCCTCACCCGTCTTGATGCCGCGCTGATATTCGAGGCTCTTGCCTATGGCTGCCCGTCCATCGGCTCGTTCATCTCGATCCACAACATGGTCGCCTGGATGATCGACACCTTCGGCAGCGAAGAGCAGCGCCAGTCCTGGCTGCCCGCAATGTGCCGTATGGAAAAGATCGCATCATACTGCCTGACCGAGCCCGGATCGGGATCGGATGCCGCGGCGCTGCGCACGAAGGCGGCGCGGGACGGCAACCAGTGGAAGCTCAACGGCTCCAAGAGCTTCATCTCCGGCGGCGGCGTTTCCGATCTCTATTTGGTGATGTGCCGGACCGGAGAGGACGGCCCGCGCGGCGTCTCCGCGATCCTTGTCGAGGATCTAACGCCCGGCCTGTCATTCGGCGCCAATGAGCGGAAGATGGGCTGGCGCGCGCAGCCGACTTCGGTCGTCCAGTTCGATGACTGCAAGGTTCCCGCCGACCGGCTCATCGGCGAGGAAGGCAAGGGCTTCCGCTACGCCATGGCGGGTCTCGACGGCGGCCGGCTCAACATCGCCGCCTCGGCGCTGGGCGCAGCGCAATGCGCCCTCGACAAGGCACTGGCCTATGCGAAGGAGCGCAAGGCCTTCGGGCGGCCGATCGCCGACTTCCAATCACTGCAGTTCAAGCTGGCGGACATGGAAACCGAACTGCAGGCGGCGCGCATCTTTCTCTACCAGGCCGCCTGGAAACTCGACCACAAGACGCCGGACGCCACCCGGCACTGCGCCATGGCGAAACGTTTCGTCACGGACACGGCCTTCGAGGTCGCCAACCACGCGCTGCAGATCCATGGCGGCTATGGCTACCTCGCCGATTACGGCGTCGAGAAGATCGTGCGCGACCTGCGCGTTCACCAGATACTTGAAGGCACCAACGAAATCATGCGCGTGATCATCTCGCGCCAG
>JBGSJA010000254.1:0-3381 GCA_041742235.1 Salaquimonas sp.
CCGCGTTTGCCGGCCATGCTGTCCGACACGCTTGCCAGCGAACGCGCGGGTCTTCCTGCCCGCATTGCATCCCGCGCAGGGCAACTCGCCGTACGGGCCGCGGACGTTGTTGCCGCTTTGGCGGATCGCGAACGCGAGGCAGGCAGCCTCTTCAATTTCGTGCCGGTTTTCATCGGTTTGGGCGTCATCGCCTATTTCAGCGCGCCCGCCGAGCCCGTTTTCTTTATCGTTCTTGCCAGTCTCGCGATTTTGGCGTTCGCGGCTATCCGCAGGCAAACACACGGGGCCGGGTATTTCTTTCTCGTGGCTGTCGCGCTTTTGCTGGCGGGAATGTCAGCGGCGCAATTGCGAACCATTACCGCCGGTGGGCCGGTCATAGCGGTTGAGACTACCGTGAAGATCCGTGGACTGGTTCTGAGTGCGGAGGCAACGCGAAAGGGCGGGGTCAGATATTTGATCCGCCCGATTTCCATCGAGGGCGTCGAAGCCGGCGGGATGCCGGTGCGCGTTCGCCTTTCCGCAGCTTCGAAACACAAGAAGGTTCTGCCCGGCGGGGTTATCGAGGGCGTTGCACGGTTGCAGCCATTTTCGGGTCCAGCCTACCCGGGAAGTTTCGATTTCGGGTTCTTCAACTGGTTCGACGGGTTGGGGGCAACCGGCTTTTTCATGGGCGCGCCGTCAGCATCCGCAATCAGCGCGGAAACGAAGCCTGTGGAAACCGGACTCATTGCAATGAACCGGCTTCGAATATCGATGACGGAACGGATCCGCGTCGCGGTCGGGGGCGAAGCGGGCGACATTTGCGCGGCGCTGATTACCGGCGAGCGCATGGCAGTGGACGAGGCGACCGAGGAGAGCTTCCGCCGCTCGGGTCTGGCGCACATCCTTTCGATTTCCGGCCTGCACATGGTGCTGGTCACATTGACAGCTGTCTGGTTGCTGCGCTTCCTGCTGGCACTGTCGCCGCGGCTGGCCCTACAATACCCGGTGCGCAAATGGGCGGTTTCAGCAGGTTTCGCATCGGCGACGTTCTACCTTTTCCTGTCGGGAGCGGAAGTCGCGACGCAGCGCTCCTACCTGATGATCGCGATCATGCTGATCGCCATGCTTGTTGACCGGCGGGCAATGACGATGCGCAACGTGGCGCTGGCCGCGCTGGTGATCCTTTTGATGGCGCCTGAATCCGTGCTTGAACCAGGATTCCAGATGTCCTTCGCAGCCGCAGGTTCGCTGGTTGCCGCATATGCCGCGCTCGGCACGCGCAAGCAGGGGCAGATGAGCCGAAAAGAAACCGGGGGGCCGCGCTTCGGCATTGCCGGGAAACTCGGCGCCTATGTCGGTGGATTGCTGCTGACCAGCCTGGTCGCGGGGTTTGCGACAGGCTTGTTCGCCGCGATGCATTTTCACCGTGTCGCTCCGATGGGGCTGTTCGCGAACCTCATCGCAGCACCGGTGATCAGCATCGTGATGATGCCTTCGGCGCTGCTTTCCGTGCTGTTGATGCCGTATGGATTGGAGAAGCTGGCGCTTGTGCCCATGGGTTGGTCGGTTGATGCGGTTGTGGCCATTTCCAACTGGGTGAACCAATATCCGGTACCCGATGCGACAGGACGCCAACCGCTGCTGCTTCTGTTGGCCGGCGCTACCGGACTGTTGATCCTGATCCTTTTGAAAACAAGGCTGCGGTTGATCGGCATTCTTCCGGTCGTGGCGATGGTGGTTTTCGGCAAAGCCGAACCGGCGCCAGACCTGATTATTTCGCAGGGGGGCCGGGCCATCGGAATGGCCGACAACAAGGGGCGGCTCGCGCTGCTTTATTCCGGAAAGGAAAGTTTCATCACCGGCATCTGGGACAAAGCCTGGCCTTCGGAAATCGAAGCGGATGCGGGGTCGATGAAACAGGAATGCGACAAGGAACGATGCGTGGCCATCAGTCCCGGCGGTGTTCGGGTTGAAATCGTCTACAAGCCTGAACTTCTGGACGCCGCCTGCCTGAGTGCCGACATACTCGCCGCGCCCCGCTTGCGATATGTTGACTGTGACAGCCGCAAGCCAAGCCTCATCCTCAAGCGTGGAGACTTCGAGGAAAAGGGAACGCACCTCATCCGTTTCAACGGCAGCCGGAACCCGGCGCGCTTCACCGTCGAAACATCCATCACACCTGATGGCCGTCCATGGAACGTTGCCCGCCGCCCGCCGCCTGTCATTTCAAATCGGTACGTTCGGCCGAAACCAGCCGAAACCGTGGTCAGTAGCGGCGGATCAGACCCACAAGCCGTCCTTGAACCTTCACCCGGTCCTGACTGAAGATGCGGGTTTCGTAGGCCGGGTTTGCCGCTTCCAGTGCAATCGAATTGCCCTTTCGCCGCAACCGCTTGAGCGTTGCTTCCTCCTCGTCCACCAGCGCCACGACGATGTCGCCGGCATCGGCGCTGTTCGTCTCGCGAATGATCACCGTGTCGCCGTCGAATATGCCGGCCTCGATCATCGAATCGCCATTTACCATCAGTGCGTAGTGGCTGCCAAAGCCGATCATGTCGGGCGGGACGGCAACATTGTGCGTGTGGTCCTGGATCGCCGAAATCGGAACGCCCGCCGCGATCCGGCCCATCACGGGAATGGACATGGAAACTTCCGCGTCATCCTCGCCGCGGTGAGCCTGCGCGGGCTTGCCTGCGGGTTTGCGGGAAAGGTCGCCCTGTATGACGCTCGGCGAGAAACCGGTTTTGCGAACCGGCTCGGGCGTGCTTGAAACCAGTGTCGGCCGGGAGTGGGGGGTGAACGCATCCGGCAGCTTGATGACTTCAAGCGCGCGGGCCCGGTTGGGAAGCCGGCGTATGAAGCCCCGCTCCTCCAGCGCCGTTATGAGGCGGTGAATGCCGGACTTCGACTTGAGGTTCAGTTCGTCCTTCATTTCGTCGAATGAGGGTGGAATTCCGCTTTCCTGAAGGTGGCGGTTGATCAGTAGCAGCAGTTCCTGCTGTTTGCGGGTGAGCATGATCTTCTCCAGCGGGATGCCCGTGCGGTGTTTCGCGACGGAATCATCAGGTACGAATGACGAACATCCGATATCATGTTCCACTCCTGTTCGCAAGAACAAAGCAGACACACGTCTGGCGATTGCTACAAGTTCCGCATTAAAACAGCGCGGCAATGCTCGCCCTTTTTTGCGGGCGGGGCGAATGGCGGGCGAATGAGAATGGCGTCGGCCTGCGCCAGCGCCGCCAGCATTGCGCTGTCCTGCCTTTCGAATGGCGTGACTTCCAGTGTGCCGTCGGCAAGGCGGCGGGCGGCCGTGCGCATGTGGTCTTCGCGGTCGCCATTGGCGGGCAGGTCGCAGCCAAGGCGGGCGTCGACCGGCTCGGTATGCGTCGCGGGCCG
>JBGSJA010000255.1:0-2528 GCA_041742235.1 Salaquimonas sp.
CGGCAATCTCATCTGGACCTATTTCGAGGCGATGGTGCCGGCGGAAATGCCCAAGCGCCTGCTGGTGATGGGTTCCGGTGCGATCGGCATCGAATTCGCGTCGTTCTACAATTCGATGGGTTGCGACGTGACCGTGATCGAATTGATGCCGACGATAATGCCGGTGGAAGACGCCGAGATTTCCGGCCTCGCCCGCAAGCAGTTGGAAAAGGCGGGCCTGAAGATCCACACCGAGGCGAAGGTCACCAAGGTCGACAAGGGCGCCAACTCGGTCAAGGCGACGGTGGAATTGAAGGGCGGCAAGAGCGAAATCTTCGAAGCCGACAGGCTGATTTCGGCTGTCGGCGTTCAGGGCAACATCGAGAATCTGGGTCTCGAGGCGCTGGGCGTGAAGACGGATCGCGGCACGATCGTGATCGATGGCTATGGCCGCACCAATGTCGAAGGCATCTTTGCCATCGGCGACGTGGCGGGGCCGCCGATGCTCGCGCACAAGGCCGAGCATGAAGGCGTTATCTGCGTCGAGAAAATCGCGGGCGTGCCCAATGTCCACCCGATGGACAAGATGAAGATACCCGGCTGCACCTACTGCCACCCGCAAGTCGCCTCCGTCGGATTGACAGAAACAAAGGCCAAGGAAGCGGGCCACGACATCCGCGTCGGGCGCTTTTCCTTCGGGGCAAACGGCAAGGCAATCGCGCTTGGCGAGGACCAGGGCCTGGTCAAGACAATCTTCGACAAGAAGACCGGCCAGCTTCTGGGAGCGCACATGGTCGGGGCGGAAGTGACGGAACTCATCCAGGGTTTCGTGGTGGCGATGAATCTCGAGACGACCGAAGAAGAACTGATGCACACTGTCTTCCCGCATCCCACCCTGTCAGAGATGATGAAGGAAAGCGTTCTCGATGCCTATGGCAAGGTACTGAACGCCTGAGCGCACGGCCATCGCAATGATGGGTGCAATGCACTATGTTTGCCTCGTGTGCCTTTGGGAGAATCGCCATGCAGGGAGAATTCGGAATCATGGGAATGCCCGGGGTCGGCTTCTTCGGAATGCTGATCATCGGCGCGCTTGCAGGCTGGATTGCCGAGCGGGCGATGAACCGCGACCACAGCCTGCTGACCAACATGCTGGTCGGCATTGCCGGTTCGTTCGTCGGAGGAACTTTGGCGAGCATTATCGGCGCGCAGTTCTACGGATTTCTCGGCAACCTCGTCGTTGCGACGATTGGCGCGATTATCATCCTGTGGTTCTTCGGCAGGCGCGAGGCCGCCAGCCGCCCGCCGGTGCAAAGCCAGCCCGGCGCAATGCCGCCCGGCGGCCCGATGTACCACACCAAGGATGGCGGAACTGATCCGCGGCAATAGGAAACTGGAATGGTAACCCTTCTCGATACCGTATCCGCGGCTCGGCCGCGCCATCCGGAAAAGGCCCATCGACCCGACAACGAGGTTCTGCGAAAACCGGATTGGATACGCGTGCGTGCCGGCGGATCGCCGGTCTATGAGGAAACGCGCAAGATCGTGAAGGAGAACGCGCTCGTCACGGTGTGCGAGGAAGCCGGTTGCCCCAACATCGGCGAATGCTGGTCTAAAAAGCACGCGACCATGATGATCATGGGCGACACCTGCACCCGCGCCTGCGCCTTCTGCAATGTCCGCACCGGACTGCCCGGCGCGCTCGATGCCAAGGAGCCGGAGAATGTCGCCATCGCGGTCGCCAAGCTGGGCCTGGAGCACGTCGTCATCACATCGGTCGATCGTGACGACCTCGACGATGGCGGCGCGCAGCACTTCGTCGAGACGATCCTGGCGATCCGCGAACGTTCGCCGGGAACGACCATCGAAATCCTGACGCCGGATTTCCTGCGCAAGGATGGCGCGTTGGAAAAGGTTGTCGCGGCAAAGCCGGACGTCTTCAACCACAATCTCGAAACCGTGCCTTCGAACTATCTCACGGTACGGCCCGGCGCGCGCTATTTCCATTCGATCCGGCTGTTGCAGCGGGTGAAGGAAATCGATCCGGCAATGTTCACCAAGTCCGGCATCATGGTCGGCCTCGGCGAAGAGCGGAACGAAGTGCTGCAGCTGATGGACGATTTGCGCACCGCGGAGGTCGACTTCCTCACCATCGGGCAATATTTGCAGCCGACACGCAAGCACCATCCGGTGAAGGCATTCATCACGCCGGACGAGTTCAAGTCGTACGAGACCATTGCCTATGCGAAGGGATTCCTGCTGGTTTCCTCAAGCCCGCTGACGCGCTCGTCGCACCATGCCGGGGAAGATTTTGCCCGGCTGCGCGCTGCGCGCACGGCCCGGCTGGCGAACGAATAGAAGCACTCCACTTGCCGCAGTTTTCAAAAGTTCATCCGGTACCCTACAGTGCGCGGCAGATGTTCGACCTGGTCGCCGATGTCGAGCAATATCCGCAGTTCCTGCCTCTGTGCGAAAGCCTGACCGTGCGTTCGCGCCGCGAGCGCGAGGGCAGGGAAGTTCTCGTGGCGGAAATGGGCGTCGGCTACAAG
>JBGSJA010000256.1:0-2505 GCA_041742235.1 Salaquimonas sp.
GCACCGCCCGCTGGCGCGGATCGCGCTGCATGCAAGGCAGCGGCTTGACGGAACGTGGCGGCTCGTTTCAAGCCTGTCGCACCGCTCCGTGCTCAATCGCGGCTTCGCGTTGCTGCGCGATGCAGGTGGCAACGCCGTCACCAGCGCCGGCCAGCTTGCGCCGGGCGAAGCATTCAGCGCGGAACTGCGCGACGGCACGATCGAGGCGGTCACCAGATCCGGCGGCGGCGAGCCGAGGCCGGCAAGGGCCGCAAGGAAGTCCGGTCCGGCAGGACAGGGCGACCTCTTCTAGGGAACGGGGTCACGCCCGCGCCAGTTTGACCCTTGTCAATGCGAACCCCCGCCATGCTCCTATGGTGCCGGGAGTTTCTCGCGAAATGGGAGGAAACGATCATGCCCTACAAGACCATGGCAGCCATCCTGCGCGGGGAAAGCGACACGCCCCGCCTTGTCGAGCGCATGCTTCCGCTGATCCGGGCTTTCAGCGCCCATGTCACCGGCATTCATGCCGAGCCTTCGCCGGCGGCGCATGTCGCGGTGCTTGCGGGCGATCTGGTGAGCGTCGACGAGGGCGCGATAGAGGCATCGCGGGCGCGCATGGAGCGGGTGCGCAAATCCTTCACCGAGATTTGCCAGCGCGAGGGCATCGCCCACGACTTCCGCGGCATGGAAACCTTTGCGGGCGACAGCGCCACGGCTTCGCTCGCCTCGGCCAATGCCGCCGACCTCGTGGTGGTGCAGCAGGCAGATCCGGACGAGTTGGAGACGATGTTCGCCGATCTTGAAACGCTCCTGTTCGACAGCGGCCGGCCGGTGCTGGTGCTTCCCTATGTCAACACTGCGCCGGTTGATCCCAAGCATGTCGTGATTGCCTGGAACCCATCCAAGGAAGCCGCCCGGGCGGTATTCGACGCGCTGCCTCTGCTGCACCGGGCGCAGTCGGTTGAAATACTGGTGGTCGATGGCAAGGAGACAGCCGAGCGCAGCGCAACGATGCAAGCCGCCGACATTGCCGCGGCGCTCAGCCGGCACGGCATTGCGGTCAGCGTTTCCAACGAGTACTCAGCCGGCATCCCGATCGGGGACGTCATCGAGAACCGGGTTTCCGATACCGGCGTCGATCTGCTAGTCATGGGCGCCTACAGCCATTCGCCCTTGCGGGAACTGCTTTTTGGCGGGGTCACGCGGACCTTGCTGAAGACGATGACCGTGCCGGTGCTGATGTCGCACTAGTCCAGCGTGGTGCGGAAGCGCAGCAGCGCAAGACCTGCATAGACCAGGACGAAGATGGCGAGGATGCCGATTTCCGCCTGTACGGCCGGCAATTGCGCGCCCTTGAGCATGACGCCCCGGATGACGCGCAGGAAATGCGTCAACGGGAAGATTTCTCCGAGATAGCGCGCCCAAAGCGGCATCCCCAGGAACGGGAACATGAAGCCGGAAAGCAGCAGCGAGGGCAGGAAGAAAAAGAAGGTGAGTTGCATTGCCTGCATCTGCGTTCGCGCAAGCGTCGAAATCGCGTAGCCGAGCAGCACCAGGGCCAGCACGAACAGGAACACGCCAGCAGCCAGCAGCCACATCGAACCGACGAACGGCACCTGGAAAAGCAGCTTCGAAGCGCCGAGCACCACGAGGATCTGCACCGCGCCGACGCCGAGATAGGGCAGGATCTTGCCCAGCATGATTTCCAGCGGCGTTGCCGGCATCGCCAGCAGGTTTTCCATCGTGCCGCGCTCGGTTTCGCGGGTTAGCGCCAGCGCGGTCATCATCACCATGGTCATCTGCAAGATGACGCCCAGCAGCGCGGGAACGATGTTGTATTGCGAGATGCCTTCGGGGTTGTAGCGGCGGTGCACGATGACCTCCAGCCTTCCGGGCGCGAGCTTGGCGGGCAGGGCATCAAGGCCCCGTTCGCGCCTGAGCGCTTCGGCCGCGACCGTCCCGAGCGTGGAGATCGCGCCGCTGGAGGCGGCAGGATCGGTGGCGTCGGCCTCGATCAGGATCACCGGCTTGTCGTTGCGATCGACCCGCGCGGCGAAGTCGGAGGGGATCGTGACGATGAAGGAGACCGTGCCGTCATCCATCAGCGCGGCCGCCTCGGCCTCGCTGCCGGACACATGGACGAAGCGGTAATAGCCCGTGAGTTCCAGCGCCGAGACGATGGCGCGCGAATAGTGATCGGCAACCGGCGCGACAAGGGCGGCCGGCAAGCCCTTGGGATCGTTGTTGATGGCGAAGCCGAACAACACGAGCTGCATCAACGGCACGCCCAGCATCATCGCGAAGGTGATGCGGTCGCGCCGCATCTGGATGAACTCCTTGGCCAGCACCGCGCCGAGGCGGGCGAAGGAAAGCCAGCTCCGCCTCATTGCGCCTTCTCCAGCGAATTGTCGGCGCTGTCGTTCATCAGCTTGATGAACACGTCCTCGAGGCTGGTCTCGCCCTTTGCGACCTTCAGCCCGGCGCCGCGGGCATAGGCCCTCACGGATTTCTCCAGAAGCCTGA
>JBGSJA010000257.1:0-1688 GCA_041742235.1 Salaquimonas sp.
AGCGGCAGCGCGCGGGGGTGGTCCAGCGAATTGGTGTGGACCGTAACCTTTTGCGGCTGACGATCCCATGCCGCATCAATTGCGGCGCCCAGTAGCCATTTGCCTAGGCCCATGCCTGTGTATTTTCCGATCAGCCCGAAATAGGCAATCTCGACATCGCGCGGCAGGCGCGAGCTTTCCAGCTCGAAAAAGCCCGCCGGACAGCCATCGACATACAGAACGTCGATGCGCGTCTCTTCAGCATTGATGATCGCGTCCAGCGCCGCATCGTCCATCGCGCGGCGCAGCATCCAGTGGTGTTCGCGGCCAACCTCGCGGTAGAGGTAGCGGTAAAAGGCCGGCATCATGTTGCGCGCACGAAAAAGCGCGACTGCGGGCCCGACGGGCAGATGCGGCCGGTGCGCCGGGCGCTCGGTCATCTCCAGATAGGTGACAATGGCCTTGAGCTTGCCGCTGCCTGACGCCATGATCTACTCCTTCGGCGTTTCCCAGCGCGCAACCGGCGCGTCGTCGGCCTTCCCCCATTCGGCCCACGACCCGTCATAGAGCGAGTGGTTCTTGTGGCCCACCGTCTCCAGTGCCAGCGTGATGATCGCCGCAGTCACGCCCGAGCCGCACGAAGTGATCACCGGCCTGTTCGCCTCCAGCGAAACATCTTTGAAAAGCTGCTGTAATTCGTTGATATCCTTCAGCTTACCATCGACGACGAGCATATCAGCCGGCAATGATTTCGAACCAGGCACATGACCTGATCGCAGGCCCGGACGCGGCTCCGGAACGGCGCCCGTGAAGCGGCCCTGCGGCCTCGCATCCAGTATCAACGCGCGCGAGGAGTGCACGTTTTCCCGGATCGCATCGATCGCCGTCACCCGCGCTGCATCGAAGGACGGCGTGAAGACCGCAGGCGCGGGCAATTGCGGCGCACCAGTTTCCACCGGCCGTCCGGCGGCCTTCCAGCGGTCGAAGCCGCCTTCGAGGATGCGCACGTTCATCGCGCCCATGACGCGGAAGGTCCACCACACGCGGGCCGAGGAAAACACGCCCGGCCCGTCATAAACGATGATCTCGTCGGTTTGCGAAATCCCCAACGCCCCGGCTGCCTTGGCAAATTCTTCCGGCTTCGGCAGCATGTGCGGCAGGGAAGTGGATTTGTCGCTCACCGCGTCGATGTCGAAGCGCACGGCTCCGGGTATGCGGGCGGCGGCGTATTCCGCGGATGCATCGCGGTTCTGAGCCGGCAGGTACCACGAGCCGTCGACAATCCGCAGGCTTGGCAAACCCAGCTTTGCCTGCAGTTCGTCGGCGCCGATGAAGAACTGGCTCATTCTTGCTCTTTCTTTTTCGGCTTCTGGCGGTCGTGCCAGACCTCGATGGACTTGTCCGGGTAGAGGCCAAAATGAACATGCCCCGGGCCTGAAGGGGCTTCAACCCAATCTGCCTTGAAATCCAGCATGATGTGAACCGTTTCCGGCGGAACCGGCAAGGGCGTGTCGATGGCCGATGCGAAGGGATGCACAAGGTCCGGCCACTTTTCGTGATAGACCCATAGCGCCGAGCCGCATTTTCCGCAGAAGCGCCGCTCCAGCGGGCTTTCCTCACCGTCGATTACGGCATGGTAGACGCGAATGTTCTCATCGCCTTCGATCTCCAGCGAGTCCGCCCAGCCCATGATGTTGATCGAATAGCCG
>JBGSJA010000258.1:0-3242 GCA_041742235.1 Salaquimonas sp.
CGCCAAGCCGCGCGATGCCAGCCGCGATGTTGGCCGCCGATCCGCCAAGCGCGGTGGTGAAGGCCGAGGCCTCGTCCACCCGCGTGCCGGGCGGATCGGCATACAGGTCCAGCCCCGCCCTGCCCAGCACCAGGAATCCGCCCGATGATAAGTTCCCCAACGCCATTGAGCCTCGCCTCCCCGCCGCTATTGACGTTGGAACCTAGATACGGTTTGTCCACAAGGCAACGCGGGAGGCGAAACCGTGACTTCCATTGGAATCGGCATTGTTGGCGGCGGCTACATGGGCAAGGCCCATTCCGTAGCCATGAATGCGGTCGCAGCGGTGTTTGACACCCGGTTGCGGCCAAGGCTGGAAACCATCTGCACGACCACCGAACAAGGCGCAGCGGACAAGGCGCGCCAGTTCGGCTTTGCAAGCTCCACCGCCGACTGGCGCGTTCTGCTCGCCAATCCCGCAGTCGAGGCAGTGGTTATCGCCAGCCCGCAGGACACGCACCGCGAGATAGCCCTTGCGGCCTTCGCGGCGGGCAAGCACGTGCTGTGCGAAAAGCCGCTGGGCCTCAACCTGGCCGAGAGCCGCGACATGGTTGCCGCCGCGAAAAAGAGCGGCTGCATTCACATGACCGGCTTCAACTACATTCGCACGCCTGCCTCGCAGCTTGCGCGCCAGATCGTCTCGTCGGGAGAAATCGGCGAGATCACGTGGTTTCGCGGCGAGCATACCGAGGATTTCCTCGCCGACCCGCAGGCCCCGGCCAACTGGCGCACGCAAAGCCGGGCGAGCGGCAACATGGGCGATCTTTCCCCGCACATCCTCAATGCGACCCTGGCGCTGGCCGGCCCCGTTGCATCTCTGATCGCCGAGATCGAAACAGTCCAAAAGACGCGACCTGGCGCCGGCGGCAAGGCCGAAACGGTGCTGAACGACGACCAGGCGCAGATCATGTTGCGTTTTGAAAGCGGCGCGATGGGCCAGCTTTTCATCAGCCGCGTCGCGACCGGCCGCAAGATGGGCTATGTCTATGAAATCTTCGGCACCAGAGGCGCAATCCGCTTCGACCAGGAAGACCAGAACGCGCTGTGGCTCTACAAGGGCGACGCCGCCACCGACCGGCAAGGCTTCACCAAAATCCTGACCGGGCCGGAGCATCCCGACTACCAGCCGTTTTGCCTGGGTCCCGGCCACGGCACTGGCTACCAGGACCAGATCATCATCGAGGCCAAGGATTTCCTCAATGCGATCGCGGCAGGCAAGCCCGCCTGGCCGACCTTCGAGGACGGAATGCTGGTCAACCAGTTGGTCGAGGCGGCATGGATTTCCAGCGATGAAAAACGTTGGGTGCAAGTGAACGAGGTCTGAGAATGACGAAACTGAAATGGGGCATGATCGGCGGCGGCGAAGGCAGCCAGATTGGACCGGCACACCGCATCAGCGCCGCGCTGGACGGTCTTTACGACTTTGCCGCAGGCGCGCTCGACGCGGATCCGGCAAGGGGCCGCGAATACGCGCAGCGCCTCGGCGTCGCGAAGGACCGTGCCTATGGCGACTGGCGGGAGATGCTGGAGGGCGAGCGGAACCGGCCGGACCGGATCGACCTTGTAACGGTCGCAACGCCCAACTCGACCCATTACGAGATCACCAGGGCGTTTCTGGAAGCCGGCATCAACGTGCTTTGCGAAAAGCCGATGACGGTGACGGTGGAGGAAGCCGAGGACATCGTCGCGACCGCCCGGCGAACAGGCGCGATATGCGCCGTCAACTACGGCTATTCCGGCTACGCGCTGGTACGCCACATGCGCGCGATGGTGGCCCGCGGCGACATCGGCAAGGTGCGGCTCATCAAGGCCGAGTTCGCGCATGGCTTCCATGCCGATGCGGCGGATGCGGACAATCCGCGCGTACGCTGGCGCTACGACCCGACGCAAGCCGGCATCTCCGCGCAATTCGCCGATTGCGGCATCCATGCGCTCCACATGGCGAGCTATGTGAGCGGCCAGGATGTTCATGAACTTTCCGCTGACTTCGTCTCCCTGCTGTCCTCGCGCACCCTCGAGGACGACGCCATGGTATCGTTCCGCATGGATGGCGGGGCAATCGTGCGGCTGTGGACGAGTTCCGTCGCCATCGGTCGCATGCACGGGCTCAACATCCAGGTCTTCGGCGAGACGGGCGGGCTGCGCTGGGCGCAGGAATGGCCGAACCAGCTTTTCTACACGCCGCTCAATGGCCGCACGCAGATCATGGAGCGCGGCGGGCCGGGCCTTTCGCCGGAGGCCGACCGGGCGTCGCGCGTCACAATCGGCCATGCGGAAGGCATGCCGCTCGCTTTCGCCAACATCTATGCCGATCTGGCCGAGGTGATCCGCGCGAAGAACGAGGGCCGCCAGCCCGATCCCCTCGCCTGCCACTACCCGACCGCGGTCGACGGCCTGCGCTCCATTGCGGCGATCAAGGCCGCTGTCGATTCCGCGAGCGCCGGCGGGGCGTGGGTCGATGCCCGCCCGCCCAGCCTTCGCTGACGGGCGCGCGTCAGAAGTAAATGTTGAACGCCTTGCGGATCTGCTTGTCGACCATCGGGTCGACCAGGGGAGCCTTGGAGGCGGCGAGGATCTTGTTCTTGCGCTCGATCGCCCGCTCGATGAGGCCCGGCTTGCCGACCTCCGCCCATTCCTTCGGGCTCAGCCGGTCGGCCACCGCCGGGTAGACATATTCCGTCTGCATCAGCCCAAGCGTTTGCGCATGGCCGAGATAGTGCCCTGGCCCGCTTAGGCAGACCTCTTTCATGGTTTCGATGCTGACGCTGTCTTCCGTGACATCGATGCCGCGAACGCAGCGCAGCACCTGGCCGATCAGGTCGTCGCCCAGTACGAGCGATTCAAGGCTGAAGCCGAGCAGCGAGGCATGCATGCCGGCAGCCTCGTAGACCATGTTGAGGCCCGACAGCCCCGCCATGGTATTCGAGATCGCCTGCTCCCAGCCGGCCTGCATGTCGGGCATCTTGGCGTCGGCAATCCCCGCCGCCGCTCCGCCGGGAAGTCCGTAGAAACGGTGCATCTGTGCGCAGCCTGCCGTGAGCAGCGCCTGCTCACCGGACCCGCCCGACATCGCGCCGCTGCGCAGGTCGGACACGAACGGCCATGTGCCGAAGATTGCCGGAAAACCCGGCTGCATCGCGTTGACATAGACGACGCCGGCAAGGCACTCGGCCACCGCCTGAAGGATTGCGGTCGCGAGCGGC
>JBGSJA010000259.1:0-4740 GCA_041742235.1 Salaquimonas sp.
CGCCGGACGGTTCCGGCAATATTGTCGACAAGGGGCTTGTTTCGGACATCTTCAGCGCGGACGGAAAAGTTTACTTTTCGATTACGGTTCCGGCCGAGCAAGCGCAGCGCCTCGAGCCCTTGCGGGTGGCAGCGGAGAGGGCGGTAGCTGCCATGCCGGGCGTCGCCAAGGCTGTTGTCGCGCTGACTGCCGCGAAGGTTGCATCGCGCGACGGCGCAGCCCCGCCACGGCCATCTGCGGCGGCACATTCGCATGCCGGGCATTCGCATGCAGGCCACTCGCACGGCGCACCGCAAGGCAAGGGGGCCATTCCGCAAAAGGCGGGCATTCCGGGCATCGGGGCGATCATTGCGGTTGCTTCCGGCAAGGGCGGCGTCGGCAAGTCGACGACAGCGGTAAATCTCGCATTGGCGCTCAAGGCGAACGGGCTCAAGGTAGGCGTGCTCGACGCCGATATCTACGGTCCGTCCATGCCGCGTCTTCTCGGCATCAAGGGCAAGCCGCAGCAGACCGCCGACAAGCGCATGATACCGATGGACGGCTACGGCATGCCGGTGATGTCGATCGGCTTCCTCGTCGAAGAAGATACCCCGATGATCTGGCGCGGGCCGATGGTGATGTCGGCTCTGACGCAAATGCTGCGGGAGGTCGAGTGGGGCAATCTCGACGTGCTGGTGGTGGACATGCCGCCGGGCACGGGCGACGCGCAACTGACCATGGCACAACAGGTGCCGCTTGCTGGCGCAGTGATCGTGTCCACTCCGCAGGACCTGGCGCTGATCGATGCGCGCAAGGGGCTCGCCATGTTTCGTCGGGTGGAAGTGCCCGTGCTCGGCATTGTCGAGAACATGAGCTATTTCATCGCGCCCGACACCGGCAAGCGCTACGACATTTTCGGACATGGCGGGGCGAAGGCGGAAGCGGCGCGGCTGGGCGTTCCGTTCCTGGGCGAGGTGCCCCTCGACATGGCAATTCGCGAGACATCGGATGCCGGTCTGCCACTCACGGTTTCCGAGCCGGGCGGGACGCATGCGAAAGCCTACCGCGAAATCGCCCGCAAGGTCTGGGATGGCGTCGAAGCCTCGCGGATGGATGCACCCGCCATCGTGTTCGAATAGCGCGGCATCGAAGGAGGGCGCTTGACCATTTCTGTTTCCCGCGAGAACGACATCGCGGTCGTGACGGTTTCAAATCCGCCGGTAAACGCGCTCTCGCAGGCCGTGCGCAAGGCGCTTTGGGACGCATTTGCTTCCCTTTCCCACGACAATTCGATCCGGGCCATCGTGCTTCATTGCGCAGGAAGCACCTTCTTCGCGGGTGCCGACATTCGCGAATTCGGCAAGCCGCCGCAGCCGCCTTTCCTGCCCGATGTCATCGCGAAGATCGAGGCAACAACCGTTCCGGTGATCGCCGCAATTCACGGATCGGCGCTTGGCGGTGGCCTTGAGGTGGCGCTTGGCTGCCATTTCCGAGTGGCGCTGGCGCAGGCCAGGCTCGGGCTCCCCGAAGTCAAGCTCGGGCTCCTTCCCGGCGCAGGCGGCACGCAGCGGCTGCCCCGGCTCGTTGGCCCGGAAGCGGCCTTGCGAATGATCGTGTCGGGCGATCCTGTTCCGGCCGCCACGGCCAAGGACATGGGGCTGGTCGATGCAATCGTCTATGGCGACCTGCCGGGCGCGGCGATCGGCTACGCCCGTGGCTTGATCGAAAGCGCGGTGCCGGTGCGACTGGTCAGCGAGCGCGATGAAAAGCTTGTCGATGCCCGGCGAAATCCCGATGCCTTCGATGCCGCCGCAGCGGCGTTGATCCAGCGGCGGCGCGGCTTCGATGCGCCTGCGGCCTGCGTGCAATCGGTGCGAAACGCTTTCACCTTGCCATTCGCCGAGGGAATGAAACGCGAGCGCGAACTGTTTCTGTCGCTCGTCGAGGGACCGCAATCAGCAGCGCAACGCCATCTCTTTTTCGCCGAACGCTCCGCGATGAAGGTGCCGGCGATACCCGAAGGGACGCCAGCGCGCCTCGTCAGCCGGGCTGCCGTCATCGGGGCCGGAACGATGGGAAGCGGGATCGCGCAGTGTTTCGCGGAAGCGGGCATTCCTGTGACGCTGATCGATCCGGAGCCCAAGGCGTTGGAGCGGGCAATGGAATTGGTCCGGAACAATCTTGAGCGCTCGGCGGCGCGTTCGTTGAAGCTTCCGGTCTGGGCTTCCGAACGCCTGGCATTGATCAGCCCGGCAAGCGACATTGCGGCTGTTGGCGATGCCGATCTGGTGGTCGAGGCCGTGTATGAGAACATGTCGCTGAAGCAGCGCATTTTCTCGCAGCTCGACAAGCTCGCGAAACCGGAAGCAGTGCTCGCGACGAACACCTCTACGCTCGATGTCGACAAGATCGCGGCAGCGACCAGCCGGCCGCACAGCGTGGTCGGCATGCATTTCTTCAGTCCCGCCAATGCGATGCGGCTGTTGGAAGTGGTGCGGGGCGAGAAGACGGCTCCCGATGTTCTGAAGACCGCAATCGAGACCGGCCGCAAGCTGCGCAAGCTGCCCGTAACGGTTGGCGTGTGCTACGGCTTCGTCGGCAACCGCATGCTGCATGCCCGCTTCGGACAGGTCGAGGCGCTGTTGCTGGAAGGCGCAACGCCCTCTCAGATCGACAAGGTCATGACCGATTTCGGCTTTGCGATGGGTCCTTGCGCCGTGAGCGATCTCGCCGGCCTCGATGTCGGATGGCGCGCGCGCGGCGAGGCGGGCCGCGTGGCGCTTGTCGCTGACGCAATCTGCCGCCTCGGCCGTTTTGGCCAGAAGACCGGCGCTGGCTACTACCACTATCCGCCCGGCTCGCGGCGGGGCGAAGCGGATTCGGAAATCGAGGCGCTGATCGTGCAACTGGCGCAGGAAAACGGCTATGTGCGCCGCCAGATTTCGGCCGGGGAGATTTTCGAACGCCTCGTCTTTTCGCTCGTCAACGAAGGTGCGGCGATCCTTGAAGAGGGCATCGCCAGCCGGGCCTCGGACATCGATCTCATCTGGGTGAACGGATATGGCTGGCCTGCCTATGAGGGCGGGCCGATGTATTTCGCCGACCGCCACGGGATCAGGCGGATTGTCGAGTGGCTCGAACATTATTCGCTGGCCACTGAAAACGAGGCATTGCGCCCGAATTCGCTGCTGCTGCGCCTTGCCGAAACCGATGGCAAGTTCGCGGCAATTGGCTAGCCCTGCGGCGTCATCGCCTTGCGCGCCTGCGCGCGCTCTATGCCGAGCCGCCTTTCGCGATAGAGGATGAAGAGTCCCGCCGCCACGATCAAGGCCGCGCCGGCCAGCATGGTGCGCGTGGGTATCTCGCCGAAGACGAAATAGCCGGTCGCCAGCGCCAGCAGCATCGATGAATATTCGAACGAGGTTATGACCGCGGTTTCCGCATGGCGGTAGCTTTCGGTCAGCAGGATCTGCCCCAGGCCGCCCATGATGCCGCAAAGGACTAGCAACGCCGCCTCGGCAGGTTCCGGCACCACCCAGCCGAAGGGAAGCGTGACCAGCGACAGGCCCGATGCGCTCACCGAGAACCAGAAGACGATCGCCGCGGTGCGTTCCTGCATCACCAGTTTGCGGACGAATACCTGTGCCAGTGCGGTGAAGGTGGCGCCCATCAGCGCCATGACGGCACCAACGGCCAGTGTAGGCGGGACATCGACGGCATTGATCACCGTCAGGTTCGGGTAAAGCACGATGAGGACGCCGCACAATCCTACCGCGACCGCTGTCAGGCGGAAGGCGCGCAAATTCTCGCCCAGGAACATTGCTGCCAGAATGGTCGCGATGAGCGGCGCGGCATAGCCGATCGCCACGGCCTCGGGAAAGGGCAGCAGACCCAGCGCGGTGAAACCGAAACCCATGGCGCACACGCCGGTCAGGCCGCGCCAGAAGTGGCCGAACGGATTGCTGGTCTTCAGTCCGTCTCGCAACTCACCCTTGAGCGCCAGCCAGCCGACGATCAGCGGAATGGCGAACAGAGACCGGAAAAAGACCGCCTCGCCCGGCGGCACGTGATCTGCAGTCGCCTTGATGATCGCCGCCATGGCGGTGAAGACAACCACCGACATAACCTTCAGGACTATGCCGGTGACTGGATTGGCGCTTGCGTGGCGGGGGTCGGACAAGCAATTTTTCTTTCGAAATTCAAGGCTCGCCTGCATCGGGTATCACCGGCGGGCAATGCCTTCAACAGTGTTGGTCGTGTGAAATATTTTAACGCACGGTCAGGTGGCGCTTCCCAAATGCCATATTCCTTCGATAGTTTGTAGGCTGGGGTTTGACACTTCATTTCGGGAGGAAATCCATGCGGTCCTCAATTCGAGTTGCGCTGGCGCTTGCCACGACGATCCTCCCGGCGGCGGTCCATGAAGCTGGCGCGCAGGATGTGACCCGCGAGGTTTTCGTCACGCAGGACGCCGACTATTCCGGCTTCGACCTGCGGGCCGAAAAGAACATCTCGCTCGATGACTGCAAGAAGATTTGCGTCGAGGATCCGGCCTGCAAGGCCTTCACCTACAACACCAAGGTAAGCTGGTGCTTCCTCAAGAGCGATTTTCGCGACGCCACCGACTACAAGGGGGCCATAGCAGGGCGGATCGTCGAGACGGCGAGCGTTGTCGAGGTGCCGCTTGAGCCTGACCTCGGAGCCGCCCCGGCGCTGAACATCCTGCCGCGCGGCGCCGCCGACGAGGCGCGGCTGTTTGCG
>JBGSJA010000260.1:0-2573 GCA_041742235.1 Salaquimonas sp.
CACCACCCACGCTGAAGTGGCATCCTCCAAGGAACTCCGCGCGGCTTGCCCCGGCCTTGCCGACCTTGCCGGCATGATCGGCGATCCGGCCGTGCGCCACATGGGAACGATCGGCGGATCGATCGCCAACAACGATCCGGCTGCCGACTATCCGGCGGCGATGATGGCGCTTAACGCCAGCATCATGACCACAAAGCGCACGCTTTCGGCAGACAAGTTCTTCACCGGCATGTTCGAAACCGCGCTGGAGGATGACGAGATCATCACGGCGGTAACCTTCGCTGCCCCGTCAAAGAGCGCCTACGAGAAGTTCCGCAACCCCGCCTCGCGCTACGCAATGGCTGGCGTGTTTGTGGCGAGGGATGCCGATGGCGTTCGGGTCGGCGTCACCGGCGCCGGTGCGGGTGGCGTGTTCCGCCATGACGAAATGGAAAAGGCGCTCAGCGGCAATTTCAGCCCGGACGCGATCGCCAACGTGAAGGTGGACGAAGGCAATCTGCTTTCCGATATCCACGGCACGTCGGCCTACCGCGCCAGCCTAGTAAAGGCCATGGCCAAGCGCGCCGTCGTCAAGGCGGGATGATCTGCCCCACAATATTATTGTCGATAAGGCGGGCAGTCTGCCCGCCTTTTTTGCAGCTTCGAGGCTCCTGACAGAATGCTGTCAGGAACGGTATGCCAAACTGATGGCATGATGAAATCATCCACCAGATTGACGCAGCCGCTCGAGACCATTGCAGGGTACCTCGACGTTCTCGACGGAATTGTCGGCAAGCGAAGCTGGGGTGAGATCGCCTGGTTTCACAATCCCGGCGGCGTATTCGCCAGCGGTGCCTATGTCGCGACGATCAAGTTGCGCGACGGGCCAAACGACAATGCAAGCCGGCTCGACGCCGACGGCGCGATGCGTCTCAATTTCGCGATGCCGCGTGCGGATTTCATCGCCCGGTTCGGCCAGCCACCGTTGCGGCCGCCAAAGGGGGGATCAATCGAAGGTCCTTGGGATCTGGCGGCGCGCGACCGGCTGCAGCCGCACCCGGTCTATGGCTGGATGTGCTGGGCAGCTATCGCCAATCCCTCGGCTGCCAGAGCCGAGTCGCTGAAGCCGTTGCTGCTGGAAGCATGGTTCCGCGCGGCGGAAAGATCGGCCGCGCGTCTCAAGGGGCGATAAGGCTCAAGCGCAAATCCGCGCCTTCGCCTCGGCATATTCGCGAACGAGTCGCTCCACCAGTTCGGCGGTGGAGACCACCTTGTCGACCGCGCCGATGCCCTGGCCGCAGCCCCAGATGTCCTTCCAGGCCTTGGCGGCCTGGTTTCCTCCGGAAGCGAAGCTCATCTTCGACGGATCGCTGGCTGGAAGGTTGTTGGGGTCGAGGCCCGCGGCTTCGATCGAGGACTTTAGGTAGTTGCCGTGAACGCCGGTGAAAAGGTTGGTGTAGACGATGTCCGCGGCCCGCGACTGCGCGATGGATTGCTTGTAGGCATCGGACGCGCGCGCCTCGTGCGTGGCGATGAAGGGCGAACCGATATAGGCAAGGTCGGCGCCCATGGCCTGCGCGGCCAGCACGGCCCCGCCATTGGCGATCGCACCCGAAAGCAGCAGCGGCCCGTCGAACCATTGGCGGATTTCCTGCACCAGGGCGAACGGCGAAAGCGTGCCGGCATGTCCGCCCGCGCCCGCCGCCACCGCGATCAACCCGTCTGCGCCTTTCTCGACCGCCTTGCGGGCGTGCCGGTCATGGATGATGTCGTGCAGCACGATCCCGCCGTAAGAGTGGATCGCCTGGTTCACCTCTTCCACGGCGCCGAGGGAAGTAATGACGATGGGCGCCTTGTACTTGACGCACAGTTCGAGGTCCTGCTGCAGCCGGTTGTTCGACTTGTGAACGATCTGGTTGACGGCGAAGGGCGCGATCGGGCGGCCCGGATCTGCAGCGCGCGCGTTGTCCAGCGTTTCGGTCAACATCGCCAGCCATTCGTCGAGTTGCTCGACCGGCCGGGCGTTGAGCGCGGGAAACGAACCTACGACCCCCGCCATGCATTGCGCGAGTGTCAATTGCGGATGCGAAATGATGAACAGCGGGGCTGCCACCACCGGCACGCTAAGGCGGTTTTCAAGAACTGCAGGTATTGCCAAGACACGCTCCCCCAGGGTTGCATTGACGCTTACGCAAACGTAAGAAATCTATATCGCCGTGCCTGGGCTTTCGCAACGGGGCGTCGCAAAGCGGTTGAAAGGCGTTCCACCCGCTATCCGGCTCGTTGCAATATGCAGGCAACGCGATACAAGGAATTGAAACCGATCGTTCAGGGGTGTCGATTTGGCGGATTTCGAGGGCCTCATTCGCCAAGCCTTGGCGCGGCAGGGCGATACCGACCCTGCAGTCCGGCAACGTGTGTACCAGTCGTCGCGCAATGCTCTTGCGCGCATGATTGCTGCCGCGGGTGCGCAGCCGCCGGCCGTCATCAACGAGCAGCGCATCGCGCTTGAAAACTCGATCAGCCGCATCGAGGCGGGCTACAACATCCCGCCGCCGCCCCCAGCCGTCATCCGTGCGCCGCGTCCGGCTCCC
>JBGSJA010000261.1:0-9711 GCA_041742235.1 Salaquimonas sp.
CGAGGAAGTCGCCGAACTCGCCTTCAACCCGGCGCTGCTCAAGAAGGTGGACGAACTCGAACTGTCGGTCCGTTCGGCAAACTGCCTGAAGAACGACAACATCGTCTATATCGGCGACCTCATCCAGAAGACGGAAGCCGAGATGCTGCGCACGCCGAACTTCGGCCGCAAGTCGCTGAACGAGATCAAGGAAGTGCTCGCCGGCATGGGCCTGCATCTGGGCATGGAAGTGCCCGCATGGCCGCCGGAGAACATCGAAGACCTCGCCAAGCGCTACGAAGACCAGTATTGAGGCGCGAGGCCGGGCAACCGGCCTCCTGCCGCGACGAACCGGATTTGAGCGGCGCATCGCCGCCGCAACATGAAAGGAGAGCGCCATGCGCCACCAGAAACAGGGCCGCAAGCTCAATCGTACGGCCAGCCACCGCAAGGCAATGTTCGCCAACATGGCAGCATCGCTGATCGAGCACGAGCAGATCGTGACCACGCTTCCCAAGGCAAAGGACCTTCGTCCGATCGCCGAGAAGCTGATCACGCTCGGCAAGCGTGGCGATCTTCATGCCCGCAGGCTGGCGATCTCGCAGATCAAGGATGTCGAGCAGGTCAAGAAGCTGTTCGAGGTCTTGGGCCCGCGCTACAAGGACCGCAATGGCGGCTATTGCCGGGTGCTGAAGGCCGGCTTCCGTTTCGGCGACAACGCTCCGCTCGCCGTGATCGAATTCGTCGATCGCGACGTTGAAGCCAAGGGCGCCGGCGATCGCGCCCGCGTTGCTGCACAGGAAGCCGAGGCGGCCGAGGCCTGAGCCTCATACCGCTGATGCGTGAATTTCAGGACCGGGGCCGCAAGCCCCGGTTTTTTGTTGGTCAGGCGGTTAGCGTGGCGTCAAAAACGGATTTTGCCGTTTTTCCCGCTATGTTGTATCAGCCATGCTGCGCGCGCCTGCTACAAGGGCAGCGGACATAGCCATAGCGAACCGATCCGGAGAACTCCTTTGTCATTCATCGCCAGACCGGCACTCGCCATTTGCCTTGCCCTGGCATTGCTGGCGGCCACCCCTTCCGTGCCTTTGGCGCAAACGGGCAATTCCGAGGGCACAAGCACGATCTTCAAGGATGCGCTTGACCGGCTGCTGGGTGAGGGCAAGACAAAAGCTCCGGTTCAGGCTCCACAACACGGCGGCGCAAAGCAGGAAGTGCGCGTGCCGCAATCGGCGGCGGAAATCCAGCTCTCCTTCGCGCCGGTGGTGAAGGAGACCGCGGGTTCCGTGGTAAACGTCTATGGCTCGCAGACGCAGCGCCAGTCGCGCTCGCCCATGGCGGGCGATCCGTTCTTCGAGCGTTTCTTCGGCCAGCAGCCGCAGCGACGGCGTGGCCAGACATCACTGGGCTCGGGCGTGGTGGTATCCGAAAACGGCGTGATCCTGACCAACAATCACGTCATCGCCAACATGGACGTGGTCAAGATCGCGCTTGCCGACGGGCGCGAGTTCGACTGCGAGATCGTGCTTTCCGACGAAAAGTCGGACCTGGCGGTTCTAAAGGTCAAGGACAAGGACGCCCGCTTCAAGCCCATTGCAATCGGCGACAGCGACCAGGTGGAGGTCGGCGACCTGGTGCTGGCGATCGGCAATCCCTTCGGCGTCGGCCAGACCGTGACCATGGGCATTGTTTCTGCGGTCTCGCGCACGCTGTCCGGCGTCAACGACTACGGCTTCTTCATCCAGACCGACGCGTCGATCAATCCGGGCAATTCCGGCGGCGCGCTGGTGGACATGCAAGGCCGGCTGATCGGCATCAACACAATGATCTATTCTCGTTCGGGCGGATCGATCGGCATCGGCTACGCCATCCCCTCCAACATGACGCAGATCGTGCTTCGCTCGGCCGAAACCGGAGACGCGGTTGCCCGGCCCTGGCTCGGCGCTTCGTTCCAGCCGGTAACCTCCGACATTGCCGAGAGTCTTGGCCTGGAAAGGCCGCGCGGCGCTTTGGTGACGGCCATAACGAAAGGCAGCCCGGCGCAGCAGGCAGGACTTGTCCCGGGCGATATCGTGCTTTCGGTGAACGGCGCGGCCATCGATCATCCCGACGCGTTGGGCTACCGGCTCGACACGGTTGGCGTCGGCAAGGTCGCGGCGCTCGCGCTCCTGTCGCGTGGCCGGGAGCGAACCATCGAGGTGAAGCTGATCACGCCGCCGGAGACCGTCCCGCGTGAAGAGATCGAACTGCCGCAGGAATCCGTGCTGTGGGGTGCGCGCGTTGCCAATCTCTCGCCCGCAGTGGCACTCGAAATCGGCCTTGGCGATACTGAAGGCGTGGTAGTTCTCAGCGCCGCGCGCAATTCGCCGGCGGGTCTGATGGGGTTGCGCCGCGGCGACATCATCCGTGAGGCCAACGGGGAAAAGATCGGCAGCACCAAGGCTTTGCTGGAAATCACCACCAAGCGCTCCCGCATCTGGCAGTTCGTCGTGGAACGCGGCGGGCGAATCATGGTTCTTGAACGCAATGGGGGCATGTTCCGCCAATTCGTCAGGTGATCGGACATCATGGACGATCTGTTCGGCAAGCCCGGTAGCGCCGCCGGCAAGGGGTACAGGCCGCTGGCCGACCGCCTGCGGCCTCGACGCCTCGCCGACGTGGTCGGCCAGGAGCACCTGACCGGGGAGGGCGGCGCGCTGACGCGGATGATCCGCTCCGGCAGCCTTGGCAGCCTTGTCTTCTGGGGGCCGCCGGGAACCGGCAAGACGACCGTCGCCCGGCTGCTGGCCGATGAGACCAATCTTGCCTTCGAGCAGATTTCGGCGATCTTTTCGGGCGTCGCCGATCTCAAGAAGGTGTTCGAGGGCGCGCGCATCCGCCGCCAGGGCGGCAGGCAGACACTGCTCTTCGTCGATGAGATTCACCGCTTCAACCGCGCCCAGCAGGACAGCTTCCTGCCTGTCATGGAGGACGGCACGATCGTTCTCGTCGGCGCGACGACGGAGAACCCGTCCTTCGAACTCAATGCGGCACTATTGTCGCGCGCCAATGTACTGACCTTCAAGCCGCTGGCATCCGAGGCGCTGGCAAGCCTGATGGAGCGCGCGGAAGCGCAGACCGGCAAGCCGCTGCCGCTCGACAAGGATGCGCGCGCTTCGCTCATCCGCATGGCCGATGGCGACGGCCGCGCGGTGCTGTCGCTGGCCGAGGAAATCTGGCGCACCGCCGGGGAGGGGGAGACCTTCGGCGCGGAGCAACTGCAATCGATCCTGCAGCGCAGGGCGCCGATCTATGACAAGGGCCAGGACGGCCACTACAACCTCATCAGCGCCTTGCACAAATCCGTTCGCGGATCGGATCCGGACGCGGCGCTCTACTATCTTTGCCGCATGCTCGATGCCGGCGAGGACCGGCGCTTCATTGCGCGCAGGCTGATGCGTATGGCCAGCGAGGATATCGGCAATGCCGATCCGCAGGCGTTGGCGATGGTCAATGCTGCCCGCGAGGCCTGGGATTTCCTTGGCCCTCCCGAGGGCGAACTGGCATTGGCGCAGGCGGCGGTCTATCTTGCCACCGCGCCTAAATCGAACGCGGTCTATACGGCATTCAAGGCCGCAATGGCGGCGGCGAAGGAGCATGGCTCGCTTTTGCCGCCCAAGCATATTCTCAACGCGCCAACGAAGCTGATGGCGGGTGAGGGTTACGGCGCGGGCTATCAATACGACCATGACCAGCCGGACGCATTTTCCGGCCAGGACTACTTCCCCACGCAAATGGGACGCCGGCAGTTCTACGACCCGCCGGAGCGCGGCTTTGAGCGCGAAATACGAAAGCGCCTCGAATATTGGGAAAAATTGCGCCAGCAGCAGCGCAAATAGCCCGGGCGCCTGCCCTTTGATCGGCATCAATGCGCGACTTCTATACATCCTTGATGTTGTAAACTAACATTGATGGGAGAAAGAAATGCGACTCCTTCCAATTCTCACCGCCCTCCAGTTGGCGTTGGCCGCGCCCGCTGTCGGCCAGACTGCTGATCCGGCATGGCTGGACGACCTGTCCTCGCAGATCGAGGGCAAGGAGCAATGCAAGGTCGCGTATCTCATCAGGGTTCGCGAGGGCGATCTTGGCGGCAAGAAAACCTATGAGGCGCGTGTCCAATGTGTTGATGGAAGGATGTTCGACGCCCAGCGCATCGGCGATACTGAACCCTTCACTTTCAAGGCTTGCGAAATCCAGGTGTGCTGAAGCGAGGAGGACGAAATGATAATCCTGATTGCCTATGCAACAGTGGAAGGGCAGACGGCGCATATTGCCGACCGGATTGCCGAGCAGATTGAGGCGGCGGGCCATCAGGTCATACTCGCAGATTTGTCGCAGCCCGGATTCGGCCTGCCGGCAGGCATAGAGGCGACCATTCTATGCGCGCCGATTCACGCCGGGCGATACCCGCCGGCAATGATCCGGTTCGTCCAGGACTGGAAGTCGGAGCTTCAGGCGATGCCGACGGCGCTTGTCACCGTCTCGCTCGCGATTGCCAGCGAGCACGAGGAGGAGCGGGCGGAGGCGATGAGCTACCCTGAAAGGCTGCGCGCCGAGACGGGTTTTCAGGCCACAGTCATGCACCACGCGGCGGGCGCGCTCAAATATATCGAATATGATTTCTTCAAGCGCTGGATGCTGCGGCGCATCGCCGAAAAGGCAGGCGGGCCGGTCGATACCTCGCGCGACCATGAACTTACCGACTGGACTGCGGTGAGTGCATTTGTGCGTTCCTTCCTTGCGCAGGCAGGCAGGGAGGCCGTTGCCTGACGCTTGTCCGGTGCTCTTTCTTCGCGAGCCGAAACCGTCTATCAGACCGCAATGACCCATATTCTGCTCGTTGCGGCAGGCGGCGGCATCGGCGCCGCGCTGCGCCACCTCGCCAACCTCGCCGCCCTGCGGCTCCTCGGCCCGGGATTTCCCTGGAGCACGCTGTTCGTCAACATTGCCGGCTCGCTGGCAATGGGGCTGGTGGTCGGCTGGCTCGCCCGCCGCGGCGGCACGCAAGAAATGCGGCTGTTCCTGGCAACGGGAATACTGGGCGGTTTCACAACCTTTTCCGCATTCTCGCTGGATTTCGCGGCGCTTTGGGAACGCGGCGCGATTGCTGCCGCGTTCGGCTATGCGCTTTCAAGCGTGGCCCTTTCCATTGCAGCGGTTTTCGCGGGGCTGTGGCTGATGCGGGCAGCAGCATGAACGCCGTCGAAAACATTGCCGTTGCCGCAGACGAAACCGGCATGCGCCTCGACCGCTGGTTCAAGTCGCATTATCCCGGCCTCGGTTTCGGGCAATTGCAAAAACTGTTGCGCTCGGGCCAGATCCGCGTCGATGGCGGCCGCGTCAAGACCGACACGCGCCTTTCTCCGGGCCAGAGCGTACGCATCCCGCCGGCGGTGACCGCGCTCAAGGGCGAAACGGCCCTTGCCGGAAAGCCGGTGACGGCGGGCACCATGCGCGGGCAGGGCGATGCCGAAGTGCTGCGCGCCATGCTGCTGCACGAAGACAAGAAGGTTTTTGTTTTCAACAAGCCCGCCGGCCTTGCCGTGCAGGGCGGCTCGGGCCTGGTGCGCCATGTCGACGCCATGCTGGAAGCGCTGCGCAACGAAAAAGGCGAAAAGCCCCGCCTCGTCCACCGTCTCGACCGTGACACGTCGGGCGTGCTTGTCGTTGCCCGCACGCGGGGCGCGGCGGAGGCGCTGGCGAAATCGTTCCGCACGCGCGATACGCAGAAGATCTACTGGGCGATCTGCCGCGGCGTGCCGTCGAAGCCGCAAGGCCGCATTTCGACCTGGCTGGTCAAGGAAAAGACCGAGGACGGCGACAAGATGCGCGTCGCCAAACACGGCGAACCCGATGCCGACCACTCGGAAACACACTACCGAATCATCGACATCGCCGCGCAGAATTTGAGCTGGCTCGAATTGAAGCCGGTAACCGGCCGCACGCATCAGCTTCGCGTCCACACCGCGCATATCGGGCACCCGATCATTGGTGATCCCAAATATTTCAACATCGAGAACTGGGAGTTTCCCGGCGGCATCCAGAAACGGCTTCACCTCCACGCCCGCCGCATCGTCATTCCCCATCCCGATGGCGGCGTGCTGGATGTCACGGCGCCGCTGCCGCCCCATATGGAGCAGACGTTCAACCTGCTGGGCCTCGACGAGCGCTCGGCGGACGAGTGACGGAGTTGATAGATGCGCGACATTCTCGAAGAACTGGGCGAGGGCAACGACCCTTACCGCCAGGTGCAGAAGGCGATGCGCACGCCGCTGCCGAAGCGCTTCTACAAGGATGTCACCACCGGGCCCTCAGAACACGGCTTCACCATTTTGCTCGACGGCAAGCCGGTCCGCACCCCGGCACGCAACCTGCTTGAATTGCCGACGCAGGAAGCCGCACAGGTCGTCGCGTCCGAGTTCGCTGCGCAGACCGAAGAGATCAATCCGGCGCTGATGCCGGCCACGCGGCTCGCCAACACGGTGATCGACGGCATCGCGCCCGACCCGCAGCCGATCCTCGAAGACATCGTTCGCTTCGCCGGCTCCGACCTTCTTTGCTATCGCGCCAGCACGCCGCGCGAACTGGTGGAGCGCCAGGCAGCCCATTGGGACAAGGTCATAGATTGGTACCGCGACGCGCACGGCGCCAATTTCATCCTTGCCGAAGGGGTGATGCACGTTGCCCAGCCGCGCGAAGCGATGGCCGTTTTCAGCGCGATCGCCAACCGGCACGCCGATCCGTTCCGGCTCGGCTGCATCCATATGTTCGCGACACTCACCGGCTCGGCGATGCTGGCCCTGGCCATCGCCGAAGGCTTCGTGACCGTGGACGAAGCGTGGCAGGCAGCCAGTGTCGACGAGGACTGGAACGTGGCGCATTGGGGCGAGGATGCAGAGGCCAGGCAGCGGCGGGAAGCGCGCCGCAGCGAGATGGATGCCGCCGGACGGCTGCTGGCAGCGTTGTGATTTCCCCGATATGCCAGTGGCTTGGCTGTGGAACCGGAATCACCGGAATCTGTTTCTCAACACGTTGAATCAGAACATTGCCCGTGGGCATCCGGTGGCCCGGAACAGCGCAACGAGTTAACCCCGTCTTCACCATCTTCCTTTGCGGAAACCTAAATTCTGCGCTGTAACCTTCAGGCATTGTTGTGTGCCCATGAGAGCAGAGGCCGAAAGCCAATGTTGCGCAGTGATCATCCGCGATCCGATTTTGCCGGCCTGCTGAAAGAGCCGGGCAAGATACAGCCCGACGATGTGCGCTATTTTCGCGGCGAGGTGTTTCGCGATGGCGTCGTTTCGCAAGCCGAGGCCGAGGCGCTTTTCTCCCTGAATACCGGCGTCTCGCAGAAGTGCCCGGAGTGGGACGCGTACTTCGTTGAGGCGATTTCGGCCTATGTCGTCGAACAGGCGGAACCGCGCGGCCATGTCAGCCACGCCAACGCACAATGGCTGGTCGACAGCATTGCCCGCGACAGCCGGGTTGAACCGGCCAACGAACTCGAACTGGTCGTCAAGATTTTGGACCGTTCACACTCCTCGCCGGAACTGCTGGTCGGGTTCGCACTGCAGATGGTGTCGCGCGCCGTGTTGGACGGGGAAGGGCCGCTTGCGTCGGGCCGGACGCTGGCGCCGGGTCTCATTGGCGAGGCCGAAGTCGAGTTGCTGCGGCGCATTCTCCATGCCTATGGCGGCGAGGCCGGAATTTCGATTTCACGCACCGAGGCGGAAATCCTGTTCGACCTCAACCAGCGTACCGAAGGCGCGGACAATCACCCGGCCTGGCGCGAACTCTTCGTAAAGGCGATCGGTAACTACTTGATGGCGGCGGCGACCGACCGGGCGCCGTCCCGCGCCGAAGCCATCGCCCGCGAGGAATGGCTGCAGGACACGGACATCGATGTCGCCGCCACCTTGAAGGGCGCGTTTTTCGGCTTTGGCGAACTCTTTTCAAAGTCGTTTCTTGCCGATGCGTTCGACAGCGCACACCAGCAAGTCGAAAAGGCCTGGGCCGTGCGAAATGCCCGGATGGAAGCGGCGATCGCCGAGTCGGAAGCTGTCACCGATGCCGAGGCGGACTGGCTGATCGAAAAGCTGAACGCAGACGGCCTGATCAACGCCAATGAGCGTGAATTGCTGGTTTTCATTCGGGGCGTCAGTTCGGAAGTTTCGCCAGCGCTTGATTCGGTATTCGAGAAAAGCGCCGTAAGCCGCTGAAACGACTCAATCCCCGGCAACCGGACCGAACAAGGGCGGGAAACTGCGCCTGAGCGCGGTGTCGAGGTCCGCCATCGTTACCGGCAGGCCGAGGTCGACAAGGCTGGTCACACCGTAGCCGGTGACGCCGCAAGGCACGATTCCCGAAAAGTGCGACAACTCCGGTTCCACATTGATGGCGATGCCGTGGAACGTCACCCACCGGCGGATGCGGATGCCGATGGCGGCGATCTTGTCTTCGCAGGGCAATCCGTTTGCAAGCGCCGGCTTGTCCGGACGCACGACCCACACGCCGACGCGGTCGCCGCGCCGTTCGCCCTTGATGTTGAACTCGCCCAAGGCGGCGATGATCCAGTCCTCGAGGGCGCCGACATAGGCCCGCACGTCCTCCTTGCGGCGCTTGAGGTCTAGCATCAAATAGGCGACCCGTTGGCCGGGGCCATGATACGTGAACTCGCCGCCCCGACCGGTGCGGTGGACCGGGAACCGGTCGGCATCGAGAAGGTCCCCATCCCTTGCGCTGGTGCCGGCCGTATAAAGGGGCGGGTGCTCCACCAGCCAGACCCGTTCCGGCTCGCTGCCCTCGCGGATCGCCTGCGCCAAAGCCTCCATGCGGGAGATGGCTGCAGCGTATTCGGTGAGGCCTTCGCCAAGTTCCCACACAACCGGTGCGCCCGGCGCCTGCGGCAGCATGGATGCCCGCTGCGCGCGGCTTCCAGCACCCTCAAGGCGCGTCCCGGCGTCGGTGGCGGCGATGCGTTCCATGTCCGATTGCGATAAACCCGCCGGCCAGCCTTGGCAACATTGCCACCGCCGATGGACGATTTGCGCACGCTTTGCGATCCGTTGTGCAAGAGACCTTTTTCCCTTGTATGCCCGGCACCCATTTGCTACATGCCGCAGGCCGTTCGCAGGCGACTTGCCTGCGCTAAAGCACGGACATGCGGTCGTGGCGGAATTGGTAGACGCGCAGCGTTGAGGTCGCTGTGGGGCAACCCGTGGAAGTTCGAGTCTTCTCGACCGCACCATTTCACTTTCTGTCGTCTTTCCGGCCCTCGCCGAAGGCGGTGTGGGCAACTCTCTGCCAGATGTTGCCCGTTCGTATTCACACCCCGGTTTAGTGGGGGGCTTGCAAACAAGGCGGGCGGAACGGCGTGCCTGTCTTGCAGGCAAATCTCCAATGTGCTGTCAATGACGCCAACGCAAGCACCGTGCCGGTGCTTGCGACAAGGATTGCGCCTTGCCAGTTGTTCCTGCCCGAATACTGCCGACGATCGTCATCTCGCAGTTCGCAGCGACATCGCTTTGGTTCGCCGGCAATGCCGTGATGCCTGACCTGCAGCGAAGCGCCGGGCTCCCGGAATCGGCGGTGGGCGATATCACGATCGCCGTTCAACTGGGCTTCATAGCCGGCACATTGGTTTTTGCCTGGCTGGCGATCGCCGACCGCTACTCGCCGCGCGTGATCTTTTTC
>JBGSJA010000262.1:0-4251 GCA_041742235.1 Salaquimonas sp.
GCTGTTCGACAACGGCCGGCGTGGCCGCACCATCACTGGCGCGAACAAGCGCCCGCTGAAGTCGCTCTCCGACATGCTCAAGGGCAAGCAGGGCCGCTTCCGCCAGAACCTGCTCGGCAAGCGCGTCGACTATTCCGGCCGTTCGGTCATCGTGACCGGCCCGGAACTGAAGCTGCACCAGTGCGGCCTGCCGAAGAAGATGGCGCTCGAGCTTTTCAAGCCGTTCATCTATGCCCGTCTCGACGCCAAGGGTTATTCCTCGACCGTCAAGCAGTCCAAGAAGCTGGTTGAAAAGGAAAAGCCGGAAGTCTGGGATATCCTCGACGAGGTGATCCGCGAGCATCCGGTGCTGCTGAACCGCGCCCCGACATTGCACCGCCTTGGCATCCAGGCGTTCGAGCCGGTGCTGATCGAGGGCAAGGCGATCCAGCTGCACCCGCTGGTCTGCGCCGCCTTCAACGCCGACTTCGATGGAGACCAGATGGCGGTTCACGTGCCGCTTTCGCTCGAGGCGCAGCTCGAAGCCCGCGTGCTGATGATGTCGACCAACAACATCCTGCACCCGGCCAACGGCCTGCCGATCATCGTTCCTTCGCAGGACATGGTCCTCGGCCTTTATTACCTGTCGATCATGCTCGACAACGAGCCGGGCGAGGGCATGGCCTTCTCTGACATGGGCGAATTGCATCATGCGATCGACAACAAGATCGTCACGCTGCACACCAAGATCAAAGGCCGATACAAGTCCATCGACGCCGATGGAAAGCCGGTGTCGAGGATCATCGACACCACGCCCGGCCGCATGATCATCGGTGAATTGCTGCCCAAGCACCACATGGTGCCTTTCGACATCTGCAACACGGAGATGACCAAGAAGAACATCTCCAAGATGATCGACCTTGTCTACCGTCATACCGGCCAGAAGGAGACGGTGATCTTCTGCGACCGCATCATGTCGCTGGGTTTTGCCCATGCCTGCCGCGCCGGCATCTCGTTCGGCAAGGACGACATGGTCATTCCGGACACAAAGGCAAAGCTCGTCGGCGATACGCAGACACTCGTGAAGGAATACGAGCAGCAGTACAATGACGGCCTCATCACCCAGGGCGAGAAGTACAACAAGGTTGTCGACGCCTGGGGCAAGTGCGGCGATCTCGTCGCCGAGGAGATGATGAAGCGCATTCGCGCGGTGCAGGTCGACAAGGAAACCAACCGCACCAAGCCGATGAACTCCATCTACATGATGAGCCATTCCGGCGCGCGCGGTTCGCCGACGCAGATGAAGCAGCTTGCCGGCATGCGAGGCCTGATGGCCAAGCCGTCGGGCGAGATCATCGAGAGCCCGATCATCTCGAACTTCAAGGAAGGCCTGACGGTTCTGGAATACTTCAACTCCACCCACGGCGCCCGAAAGGGCCTTGCGGACACGGCGCTGAAGACCGCGAACTCCGGCTACCTGACCCGCCGCCTCGTCGATGTTGCACAGGACTGCATCGTCAACGAGACCGATTGCGGCACCACCGGCGGCCTGACCATGCAGGCCGTCGTCGATGCCGGCCAGGTCGTGGCTTCGCTCGGCATGCGCATCCTTGGGCGCACCGCGGCGGAGGACATCCAGAACCCGGAAACGGGCGAGGTCGTCATCCCCAACGGTCACCTCATCAGCGAAGCCGATGTGGAACTGGTCGAGGCAGCTGGCGTCAAGCGGGTCAAGATCCGCTCGGCCCTTACCTGCGAAACGCAGAACGGCATCTGCGCCAAGTGCTACGGTCGCGACCTTGCACGCGGCACGCCCGTCAACATGGGCGAGGCTGTCGGCGTCATCGCGGCGCAGTCGATCGGCGAGCCGGGCACCCAGCTCACCATGCGCACCTTCCATATCGGTGGCGCGGCGCAGGTCGTGGACCAGTCCTTCATCGAGGCCTCCTATGAAGGCATCGTGAAGATCCGCAACCGCAATGCCGTGCGCGATTCGGAAAACCGCCTGATGGCGATGGGCCGCAACATGTCCATCGTGATCGAGGACCAAAAGGGCGTCGAACGCGCCACGCACCGCGTGACCTACGGCACGCGCCTGCTGGTCGATGACGGCGACACGGTCAAGCAGGGCCAGCGCATCGCCGAGTGGGATCCCTACACCCGCCCGGTGCTCACCGACATCGCCGGCAGGGTCGAGTTCGAAGACCTGGTCGACGGCATTTCCGTGACCGAGGCAACCGACGAATCGACCGGCATCACCAAGCGCGCGGTCATCGACTGGCGCGCCAACCCGCGCGGCCAGGACTTGAAGCCATCGATCGTCATCAAGAACGAAAAGGGCGAAATCGGTCGACTGGAGCGTGGCGGCGAGGCCCGCTTCCTGCTTTCGGTCGATGCGATTCTTTCGGTCGACTCGGGCCAGAAGATCAAGGCCGGCGACGTCATCGCGCGTATCCCGATGGAAAGCGCCAAGACCAAGGACATCACGGGCGGCCTGCCGCGCGTGGCGGAACTGTTCGAGGCTCGCCGTCCGAAGGACCACGCAATCATCGCCGAGATCGACGGCACCATCCGCTTCGGCCGCGATTACAAGAACAAGCGCCGCATCATCATCGAGCCGCATGACTCGACGCTTGAGCCGATCGAATACCTCATCCCGAAGGGCAAGCCGTTCCACCTGCAGGACGGAGACACCATCGAGAAGGGCGACTATATCCTCGACGGCAATCCGGCCCCGCATGACATCCTTGCGATCAAGGGCGTCGAGGCGCTGGCTTCCTACCTCGTCAACGAGATCCAGGAAGTCTATCGCCTGCAGGGCGTCGTCATCAACGACAAGCACATTGAGGTGATTGTCCGGCAAATGCTGCAGAAGGTGGAAATCACCGAAGCGGGCGAGAGTGGTCTCATCGCGGGCGAACACATCGACCGCATCGAGATGGACCTTCTCAACGAGAAGCTTGCATCGGAAGGCAAGAAGCTGATCGCCGGCACGCCGGTCCTGCTCGGCATTACCAAGGCCAGCCTGCAGACGCGCTCCTTCATCTCCGCGGCTTCCTTCCAGGAGACGACGCGCGTGCTGACGGAAGCGGCGGTACAGGGCAAGTCCGACGGCCTCGAGGGCCTGAAGGAAAACGTCATTGTCGGCCGGCTCATCCCGGCGGGCACGGGCGGCGTGATGACCAAGATCCGCCGTCTCGCCATGCAGCGCGACGAGCTCATCCTCGACGAGCGCCGCAAGGATGCCGGCTCCGTGCCGATGATCGAACAGAAGGAAGAGCAGCCGGCCGAATAAGCCGGCGGGCATCCCAAGAACCAAGAAGGCCGCCCAAACCGGGCGGCCTTTTCATTTCCTGTCGACAGCTATCACTCGTTCTCGAAGATCATGAATGCCACCTCGCCGGCCAGCGCCGCTGCATAGGGTTCGGCGAATTCCTGTTCCTCGGGAGGGCCCGTCATGACGCCGATCTGGTCAAGATCCGCTTCCTCGAAACCTTGCCCGGCAAGTCCCTCCAGGCATCGGCGCACGGCGCCGTCGTCGTCCGGCGCGGAAACGAATGCGTAAAAGCGGGTCATCTCCTCTTCGCCGGCGCGTTTCACGCCGCCAATGAGAATGAATACGGTCCCCTCATCAGCCGAATCGTCATTCCCGGAGCTTGCTCCATCGTGGGTCATTTTCTGCTCCTTGCTCCGGTTTTTTGCGATCATATGCCCCAAGCCATTCCAACCTGCAAACCGCCATTTCGCTCCGTGCAAGGCAGATTTGCGGAAAATGCATCCCAAGGCAGGATAATGCGCTGTTTTGACTCACGTTTTTTGCCGGTGAGGGTGGCTTGCCGGATTTTCTGCACTTGACGGGGGGACTCCAAGTCACTATTAACCCGCCATCCGAACCGATGTGAGCTTGTTTGGGTCCTCAAGGCGACACGCCTTGGACGAAGAACGCTCAAACAAGGTTTGATCTAGGAAAGACAATTCTGGCTGCAAGACCGGGCAACCGGTCCTCTGTGTTCAAAAGGCATCTCCGCAATGGCTTGGCCAATCGCGGAAGAATGCCTTTCTCGCATGCAGCCATGTTCGCGAATGCTTTCGTGACACCCGAACCGCAATGTCTCGGCGAAACCGCACGGCATTGCACAAAACGCTTTTGGCCTGATGGCCGGACTGAAGAGGTCGACACTTTATGCCAACGATCAACCAGCTGATACGCGCCCCGCGTGAGCCGAACGTGAAGCGGAACAAGGTTCCGGCGATGCAGGAATGCCCGCAGAA
>JBGSJA010000263.1:0-4444 GCA_041742235.1 Salaquimonas sp.
TCCTGTTCGGCATGCTCTACCAGGGCGGCGCGGAACTCGCCTTCGAGATGCCGAAAATTTCGCGCGACATGATCGTCGTCATCCAGGGGCTGGTGATCCTCTTCGCCGGCGCGCTGGAAAACATGTTCCGCCCGGCGCTGACCGAATTCTTCGCCGGCAGGGCGCGCGCGGCGGCCGCGCAGGCAAAGGGGGCCTGAGCCATGGATTTCTCCACCATCGTCCAGATCCTCGACGCGACGGTACGCACCTCCACGCCGCTGCTGCTGGCGGCGCTCGCGGGCCTCTATTCAGAACGGTCCGGCGTCTTCGACATCGGCCTTGAGGGCAAGATGCTGGGCGGGGCATTCGCTGCAGGGGCGGGTGCTGCAGTCTTCCAGTCGGCCTGGGTGGGGCTGTTCCTCGGCGTTCTCGTCGCCGTGTCGCTGTCGCTGGTGCATGGCTTCGCCTCGATCACGGCGCGCGGCAACCAGATCGTTTCCGGCGTTGCGATCAATTTCTTCGCCGCCGGCACGACCGTGCTTTTGGGCGCAAGCTGGTTCGCACAGGGCGGGCGCACGCCGCAGCTTCCCAACGAATTGCGCTTCACCCAGATCAAGCTGCCGGGCGCCGACGCACTTGCAGGCGTTCCGGTGATCGGAACCATCTGGGCCGATCTCATTTCAGGGCACAACCTCATCGTCTACTTTGCCTTCGCCATGGTCCCGATCACCTGGTGGATCCTCTACCGCACCCGCTTCGGCCTGCGGCTGCGCGCGGTTGGCGAGAACCCGGCGGCGGTGGATACCGCCGGGATTTCGGTGACGCTGCTGCGCTACCAGGCGGTGATCATCTGCGGAACGCTGTGCGGCGTCGCAGGCGGCTATCTCGCCATCGCGCAATCGGCGGGCTTCGTGAAGGGCATGACCGCGGGGCGCGGCTTCATCGCACTCGCCGCGCTGATCTTCGCCAAGTGGCGGCCCGTGCCGGTGCTGTTCGCCTGCCTGCTGTTCGGCTTCCTCGACACGGTCGGCAACCGGCTGCAGGGCGTCGACCTTCCGGGCATCGGCGAAATTCCCGTGCCGCTGATGCAGGCGACGCCGTTCATCCTTACCGTCATCCTGCTTGCCGGTTTCATCGGCAAGGCCATTCCACCGCGCGCCGGCGGCGTGCCCTACGTGAAAGAGCGCTGACATGGCTGCAAACCTGCACCGCCTCGCCGCCATGGCCATGGCGCGGGCGCATGCCCCCTACTCCCGCTACAATGTCGGGGCCGCTATCCTGACGACGGACGGGCGCACCTTTGCCGGCTGCAATGTCGAGAACGCCTCGTTTCCGGAAGGCTGGTGCGCCGAGACAAGCGCCATCGCCCACATGGTGATGGATGGCGGCGGAAGGATCGCAGAGGTCGCGGTGATCTGCGACGCGGTCGATGCAATCACGCCGTGTGGCGGCTGCCGCCAGCGGCTCAGCGAATTCGGCGCGCCGGGAACGAAGATTCACCTGTGCAACCAGCAAGGCATCATGGAAACGGTGACGCTGGGGGAATTGCTGCCGAAATCCTTCGCGATGGAAAAGCCTATATGAACCGCGCGACCGAACATTTGCTGCATGTGTTGGCCGGAATGCAGCCACACACCGCGATCGTGCTCGGCTCCGGCCTCGGCGGGCTTGTGGCCATGCTCGAAAAGCCGGTTCGCGTGCCGTATCACGAACTGGAAGGGTTCCCGCATTCTTCCGTCAGCGGCCATGCCGGGGAACTTGCGGCGGGCTACCTGTCCGGCGTGCCGGTAATCCTGCTTTCGGGCCGGGCGCATTACTATGAAAAGGGCGATGCGGCCGCCATGCGCTGGCCGCTGGAAGTCATGAAGGCCATCGGCATCAAGCGGCTGATCCTCACCAATTCGGCCGGATCGCTGCGGCCGCAAATGGACGCCGGCTCGGTGATGATGATCACCGACCACATCAATTTCGCCGGGGCAAACCCGCTGATCGGCGAGCCCTCCGATGCGCGCTTTGTCGGCCTTACAAACGCCTATGACCAACGCATGATGGGCGTCTTCCGCGCCACGGCGAAAGCGGCCGGCGCAGCCCTGCACGAAGGCGTCTACATGTGGTTTTCCGGCCCAAGCTTCGAGACGCCCGCCGAAATCCGGATGGCGTGCATCATGGGCGCCGATGCCGTCGGCATGTCGACGGTCCCGGAAATCATTCTCGGGCGCTTCCTCGGCCTCGATTGCGCCGCCTTCTCGGTGATCACCAATCTTGCCGCCGGCATGACCGGGGCGGAACTGTCGCATGGCGAGACCAAGGAGAACGCGCCCAAAGGCGGGCGCATACTGGGTGACCTCATCGCGGCGGCCATCAAGGACATTTCGAAATGAAAACCGGCACCGCCGAAGCGGGAAAGGCTGTCACGCAAACCGGCGGCGGCCATCTCGTCGCGATATCGCAACCGCACCCGCGCAACGAGATCATGGCGCTGCGGCCCGAACTCTTCGAGGCAGTCGAGGTCAACCTTTCCGCAGCGCAGCGCCGCACTTCGAGCCTGACGGGACGGCGCACGGTGAAGAAGGCCTGGCAGGCGGCGTGGCTGCTGAAGGCGGTCGAAGCGATCGACCTGACAACGCTTTCGGGCGACGATACGCCGGGCCGCGTTCGCCGGCTGTGCGCCAAGGCAAGGAACCCGCTGCGGCACGATCTGGTCGAAGCGCTCGGCCTTGAACCTGGCGAGATCAGGACCGGCGCGGTCTGCGTCTACCCGACCATGGTCGCCGGTGCGGTGCGGGCGCTCGAAGGCAGCGGCATACCAGTCGCCTCCGTCGCCACCGGTTTTCCGGCGGGGCTGACCCCGCTGCCGCAGCGTCTGGCCGAGATCCGCTATGCGGTGGCCGAGGGCGCAGACGAGATCGACATCGTCATTACCCGCGCGCATGTGCTGACCGGCGACTGGCAGGCGCTTTACGACGAGGTGGCGCAGATGCGCGAAGCCTGCGGCAAGGCGCACATGAAGGCGATCCTGGCCACGGGCGATCTCAAGACGCTCACCAATGTCTACCGCGCCTCCATGGTGGCGATGATGGCGGGCTCCGATTTCATCAAGACCTCCACCGGAATGGAGGCCGTCAACGCGACGCTGCCCGTGAGCCTCGTCATGGCCCGGGCCATCCGCGACTATCACGAGGCGACCGGGTTCAAGGTCGGGTTCAAGCCGGCCGGCGGTATCCGCAAGGCGAAGGACGCGCTCGACTGGCTGATCCTGATGAACGAAGAGCTTTCGCGCGAATGGCTGGAGCCGGAGCTTTTCCGCCTCGGTGCGAGCGCGCTCCTTACCGATATCGAGCGGCAGCTCGAGCATTTCGTCACCGGCCGCTATTCGGCGGCGAACCGCCACGCGATGGCCTGAGGCTTCGATGAACGAGATCCGCTCCCTGATGAAGTCGATGGAATACGGCCCCGCTCCGGAGGACTCCGCGCCGGCCAAGGCATGGCTTGAAAAGCACGGCCGCAAGTTCGGCCATTTCATCGGCGGCGAGTTCATCATGCCGGCAAAAGGCAAGACCTTCGCCTCCACCAATCCGGCAACCGGCGAGAAACTGGCCGACATCGCGCTTGGCACCGCCAAGGATGTCGATGCAGCCGTGGCCGCCTCGACCAAGGCGTTCAAGACCTGGTCGGCGCTTTCCGGCAATGCGCGCGCCCGACACCTTTATGCGCTGGCGCGGCAGGTGCAGAAGCATTCGCGCCTGCTCGCCGTGCTGGAGACGATGGACAACGGCAAACCCATCCGCGAATCGCGCGACATCGACGTGCCGCTGGTGGCGCGCCACTTCTACCACCACGCCGGTTGGGCCGAACTCATCGAGACCGAAATTCCCGGACACGTTCCGGCAGGCGTGTGCGGACAGGTGATCCCCTGGAATTTCCCGCTGCTGATGCTGGCCTGGAAGATTGCGCCGGCGCTGGCCGCAGGCTGCACAGTGGTGCTGAAACCCGCCGAATACACGCCGCTGACCGCGATGGCATTTGCGCAATTGTGCAACGAGGCGGGGCTTCCCGCGGGTGTCGTCAACTTCGTCAATGGCGACGGCACGACAGGCGCTGCAATCGTTGCGCATGACGGCTTTGCCAAGATCGCCTTCACAGGTTCCACGGAAGTCGGGCGCATCATCCGCAAGGCGACAGCCGGAACCGGCAAGAAGCTTTCGCTGGAACTCGGCGGCAAGTCGCCCTTCATCGTCCATGGCGAAGCCGACATCGACGCGGCGGTGGAAGGCGTGGTCGACGCCATCTGGTTCAACCAGGGCGAGGTCTGCTGCGCCGGTTCGCGTGCGCTGGTGCAGGAAGGCATTGCCGGGCGCTTCCATTCGCGGCTCAAGGCACGGATGGAAAAGCTGCGCATGGGCGATCCGCTGGACAAGGCGATCGACATCGGCGCGGTGGTCGATCCGGTGCAGATCGAGAACAT
>JBGSJA010000264.1:0-2084 GCA_041742235.1 Salaquimonas sp.
CGCACGGCCGAATACATCGACTACGTGCTGACCCGCATCACGGTCATTGGCGCAATCTACCTTGTCATCGTCTGTCTCTTACCCGAATTTCTAATTTCGGCCGCTGGCGTTCCGTTCTATCTGGGAGGAACATCCCTGCTCATCGTCGTGTCCGTGACCATGGACACCGTTGCGCAGGTTCAAGGCCACCTGCTTGCCCATCAATATGAAGGGCTGGTGAAGAAGGCGCGGTTGCGCGGGGGGAAGAGGGGTAAATGAGGCTGATCTTGCTGGGACCGCCGGGAGCGGGAAAGGGGACCCAAGCCAAACTGCTGGTGGATCACTATTCCATACCGCAGCTTTCGACCGGCGACATGCTGAGGGAGGCCGTCGCGGCCGAAACCCAGGTCGGTCTCAAGGCCAAGGCGGTCATGGCTTCCGGCAAGCTGGTATCCGACGAAATCGTCAACGCCATCGTCTCCGAACGGCTCGACCGCGACGATTGCCGCAACGGCTTCATTCTCGACGGCTATCCGCGCACGCTGGAACAGGCAGATGCGCTAAGCGACATGCTGATCGAAAAGGGCATGAGCCTCGATCGCGTGGTTGAACTCGAAGTCGAGGACGAATTGCTCGTCGAACGCGTTTCCGGGCGGTACACCTGTGCCAAATGCGGCGAGGGCTATCACGACCATTTCAAGCAGCCCAAGGTCGCCAATACCTGCGACCGCTGCGGCAGCCATGAATTCAAGCGCCGCCCCGATGACAATGCGCAGACCATGCGCACCCGGCTGCAGGCCTACTACAAGGAAACCGCGCCGCTGGTGGGCTACTACTATGCCCACAACCTTCTGCGCCGCGTGGACGGCATGGGTGAGATCGACGATATCCAGAAATCGATTCGAGCCGTGCTCGACTTGTCCGATTGAATTGTTGCGGCGGGCGCAAATACACTTTGCTCACGTGATTTGCTGCTTGACTTGAGTGTGTCAAGCGAATAACAGGAATGCACTTCGCGAAAAGAAGCGTGATCGGAGCTGGTAACCCAAGGGGATACCGGAACCGGTCATTTGATGTTTTGCGAGCGGGTAGTTGATCCCGCATTCACCTCCGCAAGGGCCGGCCTCCACCGGACGCGGAACAATGGCCGGGCCAACCGGCGCCATCCGGACACGTCCGGATCCACATGGAGAACGCGAATGGCTCGTATAGCCGGCGTCAACATACCGACCAACAAGCGCGTCATCATCGCGCTTCAATACATCCATGGCATCGGACCCAAGGTCGCCAAGGAAATCGTCGACAAGGTCAACATCACGGCCGAGCGCCGCGTCAACGACCTGTCCGACGCCGAAGTGCTGCAAATCCGCGAAGTCATCGACCGCGACTACATGGTGGAGGGCGACCTTCGCCGCGAGACCTCGATGAACATCAAGCGGCTGATGGATTTGGGCTGCTATCGCGGCCTGCGTCACCGCCGCGGCCTGCCGGTTCGCGGCCAGCGCACCCATACCAATGCCCGCACCCGCAAGGGTCCGGCCAAGCCGATTGCAGGCAAGAAGAAATAGTTCGCACGAATTTCGGTGTAGCCGCCGGAATTACGGCGGCGCTAAAGATCGAACGAAAGGACTGAAATGGCCAAGGAAGCCGCACGCGTCAAAAAGCGCGAACGCAAGAACATCACATCGGGCGTGGCCCATGTGAACTCCACATTCAACAATACCATGATCACCATCACCGACGCCCAGGGCAACACGATTTCCTGGTCATCCGCCGGTGCGCAAGGCTTCAAGGGTTCGCGCAAGTCGACCCCTTATGCCGCGCAGGTTGCCGCCGAAGATTGCGCCCGCAAGGCGCAGGAGCACGGCATGCGCTCGCTCGAGGTGGAAGTGCGCGGACCAGGCTCCGGCCGTGACTCGGCGCTACGCGCGCTGCAGGCTGCCGGCTTCCAGATCACATCGATTCGCGATGTCACGACGATTCCCCACAATGGTTGCCGTCCGCGCAAGAAGCGCCGCGTCTGACGAAAGACCACCCTGCAACAAATCCGCATTGCAGGGGGACTTTGGGATCTCGCCACGAAGGGATGGTGGCAGGTAAACCTG
>JBGSJA010000265.1:0-9757 GCA_041742235.1 Salaquimonas sp.
CCGCTTCAGTTTCATCGTGGGCGTCAGTTCCTCGTCTTCCGCGGTCAGAAGCACGTTGATCAGGCGGAAATCCTTGATCTGTTCAACGCGGGCAAACTGCTTGTTGACCTTGGCGACCTCCTCGCCGATCAGCGACACCACTTCCGGTGCGGCGCACAGCGAAGCGAAATCCCCGAACGGTATGCGCCGTTCCTGCGCGAAATTCTCGACATTTTCCTGGTCGATCATGATCAGGCAGGTAAGGTATTTGCGCTTGTCGCCGATGACAACAGCGTCGGAGATGTAGGGCGAGAATTTCAGCGCGCTCTCGATTTCGGCCGGCGTGATGTTCTTGCCGCCCGCCGTGATGATGATGTCCTTGATGCGGCCGGTGATCGTGAAGAAACCCTGGTTGTCGACCTTGCCGACATCCCCGGTCTTCAGCCAGCCGTCCGGCGTGATCGTCTCGGCGGTCTTTTCCGGATTGTTCCAGTAGCCCTTGAACACATGCGGCCCGCGAATCAGGATTTCGCTGTCCGGCGCGATCTTCATCTGCGAGCCGGGCAAGGTCACGCCGATGCTGCCGACCTTGTTGCGGCCGGGATGGTTGACCGAGGCAACGCCCGAGCATTCCGTCTGGCCGAAGCCCTCGTAGAGCGGTATTCCGATCGCCCAGAACCAGCGCAGCAGTTCCGGCGATATCGGGGCCGCGCCCGTCGTTCCCCGCCTCAGCCGGTCCATGCCGATCATCCGGCGCAGATTGGCCAGCACCAGGAAATCCCACACGCGCCACTGCAGTTCGATACCGCCCGGCGCCTTGCCGCCCTCGATAATCGCGTCCGCGCGCTTCAGACCACAGGCGACCGCCCGATCGAGCGCCCAGCCGCCCAGCGGCGTCGCCTCCTTGCGCATGATCTGCAGCCGCGAGAAGATCTTTTCCCACAGCCTGGGTACGGCGGTGAAGGCGTGCGGCGAGACCTCGCGCAGATTGTCGAACACAGTCTCGGGGCTTTCGGCGAAGTTGATGGTGCTTCCCGAACCGAGCTGCGTTTCCACCGAGAACAGCCGCTCAAGCACGTGGCAAAGCGGCAGGAAGCACAACTGCTCGTCGCTTTCCAGCGACGGCAATACCGAGTGCACGGCGTTGAGCTGGTAGATCACATTGGCATGGGTGATCATCGCACCCTTCGGCTTGCCGGTCGTACCCGAGGTGTAGATCAGCATCCGCACATCGCCGGGCATGGCCTTGGCAATCTCCTCCTCGAACAGGCCGGGACGCGATTGTGCCTCCACCTTTCCCAACTCGTAGAGATCGTCGAGGAAGATGACCTTTTCGTCGCGGAAATCGCGCAGCCCCTCACGGTCAAGGACGATGACCTTGACGAGGCCCGGCATCATGTCGCGCGCCTCGAGGAACTTGTCGAGCTGCTCGTCATTTTCGACGATCAGGAAACGCGAGCGCGAATCATTGACCAGATAGGCAAGCTGCGCCGCCGAGTCAGTGGTGTAGACGCCGGACGGAATGGCTCCCGCGCAAATCGCGGCCATGTCGAAGTAGAACCATTCCTTGTTGTCTTCCGACAGGATTGAAAGCGTGTCGCCCCGCTTCAGGCCAAGCTTGATGAGAGCAAGCGCGATCCACTGAGCCCGGTCGTAATAGGCGGACCAGCTGTGCGACTTCCAGATGCCGTGGTCCTTTTCGCGGTGCGCCGTGCGCGCGCCATACCGCCGGCACTGGTGGCTGAAGAGTTTCGCCATGGTATCGCAGCCCAGCCAGGTGCCGAAATCGACGGCGGGCCCGCTGCCCTGCCCATCGAAGGGAACGCTTGCCATGTTCATCGCGCACCTCCTTTCAGCCTGTATGGTTGCGGCTTCATTTGTCCTAACGCCATGTCTTGCGGCGTTTCCAGCGCTTCTGCCCGCGCTGCGTTTCGCCTTGAACGCCGAGGTAGAATTCCTGGATGTCCTCCGATTCCAGCAACTGCCGGGCACTGGCGCCCATGACGATGCGCCCGATTTCCATCACATAGCCGTAATGCGCAGTCTCCAGCGCCACCCTGGCATTCTGCTCGACCAGCATCATCGTGACGCCCTGTTCGGAATTGAGCCGGCGGATGATGCCGAAAATCTCCTGCACCAGGATTGGCGACAGGCCAAGCGAGGGCTCGTCGAGAAGCAGCACCTTGGGCCGCGCCATCAGCCCGCGCCCGATCGCCAGCATCTGTTGCTGGCCTCCGGAAAGATAACCGGCCTGCTGTTTGCGCCTTTCCCTGAGGATCGGGAAATAGCCGAACACCATTTCGAGGTCCGCGCCGATGCGATCGTCCGAGCGGGTGTAGGCGCCCATGCGCAAATTTTCCTCGACCGACAGGAACGGGAACACCTCGCGCCCCTCGGGAACATGGGCTATTCCCATGCGCACGATCCGGTCCGGCTCGATGCCCTGGATTTCCGTCCCGTTGAGGAGGATCTTGCCCTTCTCAGGATCCATCACGCCGGAGATCGTCTTCAGTAGCGTTGTCTTGCCCGCGCCGTTTGCGCCCAGGATCGTCACGATCTGCCCGTCATGGACTTCCAGCGAAACGCCGCGGATCGCCATCACGGCGCCGTAGAAGGTCTCGACATTGCGCACCTCCAACACCGGGCGGCCGGCAGCCTTCGTCTTGTCGCCGGGAAGGACCTGCGCCACGCTCATGCCGCCGCCCCCATGCCGAGATAGGCTTCGATCACCTTGGGATGCGATTGCACCTCGACGGGCGTTCCGACCGCAATCGGCTTGCCGTCGGCCATTGCGAGCACGCGCGTCGAAACCTGGCTGACCAGCTTCATGTCATGCTCGACCATGAGGACGGTCAAGCCCATGTCCTTCTGCATGTCCTCGATCCAGTAGGCGACATCCTGCGTTTCCTCTACCGAAAGCCCCGAGGCCGGTTCATCGAGCAGCAGCAGCTTTGGCCCGCATGCGAGCGCCCGCCCGATCTCCACGATCTTTCGCACGCCATAAGGCAGGCCGGCGATCATCTTGTCGCGATAGGCCTGCAGGTCGAGAAATTCGATTACCGCTTCCACTGCCGCGCGATGGTCGCGCTCCTCCTGCCGCACCCAAGGCAGGAAGAACAGGTTCGACACGACATTCGACTTGCGGCGCGAATGCCGCCCGACCAGAAGGTTCTGCAACACGGTCGAATGGTCGAAAAGTTCGATGTTCTGGAAGGTCCGCGCAATGCCGTGACGGATGATTTCATGCGGCTGTGCGTTGGTGATGTCGTGTCCGTCGAACGTCATCGTGCCGGTCGTGCAATCGTAGAAGCGCGATATCAGGTTGAAGATGGTCGACTTTCCCGCTCCGTTCGGGCCGACGATGGTGAAAACCTCGCCCTCTTCGACGGTGAACGACACACCGTCCACGGCTTTCACGCCGCCGAAATGCTTGGAGAGATTGTCGGCCACGAAAAGGCTCACCGCATCCGCTCCGTCTTCAGATAGCTTTTCTGGCGGCGGAACATGTCGCGCCGCGCCAGCGGGAAGAGCTGGAACCAGGCTCGCGTCTTCAGCCAGCGTCCGTTGATGCCCAATGGCTCGATGATGATGATGGCGATCAGCACCGCCGCGAAGATGCCGGTGTCGAGACCGGGGATGGCGTTGTTGGTGATTCCCTGCCGGATCGCGGTAATGAATTGCGGAAGGTAGACATAGACCGCCGCACCGAAGAACGCGCCGTGGATCGAACCCATGCCACCGACCACGATCATCAAGAGCATCTGGATCGACACGGTGATGAGGAAGGTCTCGTAGTTGAACGAACCGATGTAATGCGCCATCAGGGCGCCGGCGAGGCCCGTTGCGAAGCATGACAGGAAGAAGGCGAGCGTCTTGGTGCGCGCGACATTGATGCCCATCGCCTTGGCCGAGACTTCCGAGTCGCGGATCGCAAGGAACGATCGCCCCGTCGCCGAACGCAGGAGATTGGCATAGCCCAGCGTGACGATCACAGTGACGCCAAGGCACAGCCAATAGAAGGCGGCCGGGTTCACATAGCGGTCGATCTCGTACCCGAACAGGTTGACAGGTCCGACCGAGGTTCCGCTGACCCCGCCGGTCACGGGGTCGAGGAGAACGATGACGTCCTCGGCGACGATGCCGATCGCGAGCGTGGCGATGGCAAGGTAGATACCGCTCATGCGCAGCGCCGGAACGGCGATCAGCGCTCCAACGACGCCCGCGAAAAGCCCCGACAGCGGCAGGGAAAGCAGAAACGGTACGCCGTGATTGTTGAGCCAGGCCTCCATGTAGGCGCCGCAGGCGAGGAACGCCGCATGGCCAAGGCTTGGCTGGCCGGTATGGCCCGCCAGCACCATCAGCCCCATGCCCGCAATCGCCCAGATGAGCATGGAGGCGAGGTCGCCCAGCCGGAACGGATCGAGCACGAGGGGAATGGCGATTGCCGCGATCAGCAGCAGTGCGTACCACATCGCCTGCCGGTGATCCTCGAAGAGGTTGATGTCGTCGTCATAGCTGGTCTTCTGGTGGATGCGCACGGCCTCAGACCTTCTTGCTCTGGACTTGCGCGAACAGCCCGTTTGGCCGCAACACCAGCACGACCAGCATCACCGCGTATGGCGCGATCTGGCTGTATCCCGAAGCGATGTAACGGCCGGCAAAGGGTTCGACGAGGCCGACGATCAGCCCGCCGGCAAGTGCGCCCGGCAGGCTGCCGAAACCGCCGATCACCGCTGCCGCAAACGCCTTGATGCCCAGAAGACCCAAATTCGGGTCGATCGATCCGCGCGCCGCGAACAAAACGCCGGCTATTGTCGCGATGCCGCCCGACAATGCCCACACGAGGCCGTGCACGCGCTTGACCGGCACGCCCATGTAATACGCCGCCAACTGGTTCTGCGACGAGGCCTGCATCGCCATTCCAAGCTTGGTGCGGGCAAAGAACAGATAGAGCGCCAGCGTCAGCGCAATCGTCACGCCGATAACGAAGATCTCGTCGACGCCAATGGCCAGACCCGCGAATTGGACATTTTGGCCGGCGAAGGGGGTATCCAACGAAAGCGGCTCGTATCCCCATATGAAGCCGGCAAAGAAGCGCAGTACGAACCCGATGGCGATGGTCAGGATGACGATGGCGAATTGCGGCTGGCCGAACAGCCTGCGGATGACCAGCGCTTCCATGAGGTAGCCGACCACCGCCATCACGATGACCGCCAAGCATACCCCGACCCAGAAATTCATGCCCCAATAGGCCGTGTTGACGAATTGCAGCGTGACAAACGCCCCAAGCATCATCATGTCGCCCTGGGCGAAATTTACCGATTCTGTCGCCTTGTAGATAAGCACGAAACCGAGCGCGACGAGGCCATAAACGCAACCCCCGGCGATGCCCCCGAGCACAAGCTGGGCAATTTCCAAAGCCTTCCTCCCGCGCTCCTCCAGCGCACCCTCAGGTAAGCAACAAGCGGCAACGCGCGCAAGTGAAATCTGCCTGCGCCGCGGCACAACCGCGCCTCACCATTCGACTTGCAACGCCTTCAGTCCGTGAAAGTGATACCGGTCGGCATATTGCGGTTTCGAAGCGGGTTTCAAGCCGGCAAGCCGGCGGAACAGGACCTGAATCGATTCTGCCATTTCGATGCGCGCCAGCGGTGCGCCGATACAGAAATGAATACCCGCGCCAAAGCCGACCTGCCCCGCCCCGCCGCGGACAAAATCGATCCGGTCGGGATCAGCATAGCGCCGCCCGTCCCGGTTTGCCGAACCGAGCATCAGCGCCACGCTCTGGCCCTTTCGCAACGCCACGCCGGCAAATTCGAGATCTTCCAGCACGAAGCGCGTGAAGACATGCAGCGGCGGATCGAACCGCAGGAGTTCGTCGGCGCTGGCATTTCCCCGCTCAGGATCGTCGAACAGGCCCGCCGCCGGACCGCCCCATTCCAGCAGCGCCTTCACGCCATTGCCGATGCCGTGCACGGTTGCCTCATGGCCGGCATTGAGAAGCAGGATCACGGTGGCAACGAGTTCGTCCGGCGTCAGTTTCTCGCCCTCCTCCTCAGCCTCCAGAAGGCGGGTGATGAGGTCGTCGCGCGGATCGCCGCGGCGCGCATCGGCAAAACTGCGAACATAGGCGGAAAATTCCTGCGTGGCGCGGACCGCCTCGTCCTCGATCGCGCGCCTGCGGTTGAACTGGTACATCGCCACCATCTTGTGCGACCAGTCGAGCAGCCGGTCACTCATGTCCACCGGCACGCCGAGCAGTTCGGCGATCACGATTACCGGTATTTTCTCGGCGAAGGCCGGCAACAGATCGACCTGTCGCTGCGCCTCGAAGCCGTCGATCAGTTCATTGGCGAGGGTGCGGATCCGCGGCCGCAATCTTTCGATATGCCGCGAAAGGAATGCGCGGTTGACCAGCGAGCGCAGGCGGGTATGCGCCGGTGGCTCGCGCTCAAGCAGCGAACGCGATTCGAATGCATAGAAGGGTTCAAGATGCGCCGGAATTGGCGCAAGCCCCGCTTCCTCGCGGCTCATGATGTGGGTGATCTCGCGACCGAACCGCCGGTCGCGCAGGATCGCGTTTACTTCGGCAAATCCCGCAAAGGCGGTGAAGCCATATTCCTCCCACACGAAGGCCGGCCCGAGTTCGCGCATCCGCGCATAATGCGGATAGGGATCGTTGAAGAATGCCGGGTCATCTGGCCGCACGCTGTACGTTGGCAGTGTCATGGCGGTGTCGTCCGCTGGCTGAACTCAATGCCCGCCCGACAATGCCGGGCCGCAGGCGCTGGCCGCAGCATGGCACAAATGGTCGACAAAGGAACGTGCCGAGGAACGCTGGAAATGGATGGCGAAGCGCCCCGCCTCCGCATCCTCGCAAGCGATGATACCCAGCATTCCCTCAAAGGGCGCGCGGGCCGCGCTTCCCGTCGGAAAGGACGAAGGATGCAGGTCGATGCCTACCAGTTTCTCGAGCACTGCCCGCGAACGCGCGCCTTCCACCACGATGCCGATCCAGCCGTCGGTCTGGTCCGTGAACCAGGCGGCGGTCTTAAGCGCGGCGGGGTATTCCTGCCCGCCGGTCAGGAAGAACTGGCGCTCTCCCGCGCAAAGGACACGGAACCCGTCCGCTTCGGCAAATCGTCCGGCGGCAGGCGCGGAAATGCCGAAATGTCTTTCCACGGCCTTGGCAAAATCCGCCTCGCCGCCGCGCGAAACGGAAACCCACCACACGCGCTGTCCGGTGATCTCCCGGGCCTTGAAGCCGTCCCAAGCGGATTCGAAGGCGTGGTCGTGGTTGAGGCCGGTTTTGGCCTTGAGCGCGAATTCGGTCTGAGTGTCAGTCACGCAGGCGCTCCCCTTGCGGATCGTAAAAGTGCGGCGAAACGATCTCGACCTCGATGTCCGTGCCGCGCACCTGGTCGACCGCGCGCACCCGTTCGCCATGGCGTTGAGGACCATTGCGAATGAAGCCGAGGCCGATCGAATGGCCAAGCAGCGGCGAGTGGCAGACCGAGGTCATCCAGCCCTCGTCATTGGCTGTCACGGCCGGCTTGCCGAGCCCGATGAAATGCGCACCGGCGGTCAAGGCAACATTCGGATCGACCGGGCGGAACCCGGCCAGCACCATGCGGTCCGGCTCGATCAAAGCGGGCCGCTGCGACAAGGCCTTGCCGATGCAGTCCTTCTTCGGCGAGACCATCTTGCCAAGCCCGGCATCGGCCGCGGTAACCTGGCCCGTGAGTTCGTTGCCGGTGAGGTGCCCCTTCTCGATGCGCAGCACGTTGAGCGCTTCAAGGCCATAGGGCGTGATCGCAAACTCGCTGCCCGCAGCCATGATCGCACGCGCCAGCGAATCGCCATAAGCGGCGGACACCGCGATTTCGTAGGCCAGTTCGCCGGAAAACGAGATGCGGAAGAGCCGCGCCGCAACGCCGCCGCAAATGCTTATCTCGCCGCAGGCCATGTAGGGGAAAGCCTCGTTCGAGATGTCGTGTTCCCTGTCTGCGAGCTTCGACAGCACGTCGCGCGAGCGCGGTCCGGCGATCGAAAACTGCGCCCAGCGATCGGTGATCGAGACCATGTGCACGTCGAGTTCGGGCCAGTGCACCTGCGAGCAATAATCGACATGCTGCATCACTAGGCCGGCATTGGCGGTCGTGGTGGTGATGACGAAGTGGTTTTCGCCGAGCCGCGCCACCGTGCCGTCATCCATGACGAAGCCGTCCTCGCGCAGCATCAGGCCGTAGCGCACCTTGCCCACCGCGAGCGTCGACATGGTGTTGGTGTAGATGCGGTCGAGGAAAAGCCCGGCATCGCGCCCCTTCACGTCGATCTTGCCGAGCGTCGAGACATCGGCGACACCGACGGAGTTTCGCACTGCCAAGGCCTCACGGTCGCAGCTCTGCCGCCAGTTCGTCTCGCCCTTCGCCGTATACCATTCCGCGCGCAGCCACAGCCCCGCCTCGGTGAAGGATGCTCCGTTCTCCTTCGCCCAGTCATGCGAGGGCGTCAAACGGAAGGGCTGGTATTCGCGGCCCATGGCGCGGCCGGTGAAGGCGGAGATCGCCACGGGCGTATAGGGCGGCCGGAAGATCGTCGTGCCGGTCTGTGCAATGGTCTTGCCGGTCAGTTCCGCCATGACCGCAAGCGCGGAAACGTTGGAAGTCTTGCCCTGGTCGGTCGCCATGCCGAGCGTCGTATAGCGCTTCATGTGCTCGACCGATCGGAAGCCTTCCTCGCGCGACTGGACGACATCCTTGACGGTCACGTCGTTCTGGAAATCGAGCCAGGCCCGCCCCTTCGATTCGCTGACATGCCACATCGGCGAGATCGCAAAGGGCGCGTCCTCGCTGTCGGGAACCGCCGAGCGGCCTTCCCTGATGCCGAGATCAACCAGCGCCTTCGCCGCCGCCTCGCCGCCCTGCACAAGCGCCGCATGGGTGGAGAAAGCCCCGTTCGCCGCGCCTGCCACCAGCATTCCCGGCGGCATATCGCCGGGCACGAAAGCGGCAATGGTATCGTTCCAGACCGGCTGGCTGCGACGATGGCAGGTAAGGTGCACGGCCGGGTTCCAGCCGCCCGACACGGCGAGGCAATCTGCCTCCAGCGTAACCTGCTTGCCATTGGCATTGAGGATGGTGACCGCCTCGAGTTCCCGCCCGCCCTTGGCATTGACGATTTTAGCGCGGCTGAAGACCGGCACGTCGCCCGCCATGTCGCGCAGGGCGGAAATCTCCTCGGCTGGCCGGCTGTCGACAACGGCTTCCACCGCAAAACCGGCGGCGATGAGATCACGCGCGGTGCGCCAGCCGTCATTGTTGCAAGTGAAGACGACCGTTGATTTGCCGGGCGATACGCTCCACCGGTTGACATAGGCGCGCACCGCGCCCGCGAGCATGACGCCCGGCCTGTCGTTGTTGGCGAAGGCGATCGGCCGCTCTATCGCGCCTGCGGCCAGGATAGCGCGCTTCGCCACGATCCGCCACAGGATCTGGCGCGGCAGATGCGCCGGCGGCGAGGCCAGATGGTCCGTGACCTTTTCCAGCGCCGCATAGGTACCGCTGTCGTACGAAGCGAAAACCGTCGTGCGCGGCAGCAGCCTGACATTCTCCATGGCGGAAAGCTCGGCGACCGCATGTTGCGCCCATTGCGCCGCCGGGGTGCGGGCGATCTCCATCGCCTCGGCGTTCAACCTGCCGCCGAAAGTGAAATCCTCGTCCGCCAGCACGACGCGCGCGCCGTTGCGTGCCGCGGTCAGCGCCGCCTGCAGCCCCGC
>JBGSJA010000266.1:0-14442 GCA_041742235.1 Salaquimonas sp.
CGAGGCCGCGCGTTCGGCTGCGGCAGACAGGCTGGCGGAAGCGGAAACGGCGCTGGCGCAAGCAGACAAGCTCGCCCGCGATACGCTTGCCGAGTTGTCGCAGGCGCGCGAAACCCGGGTCCGCGCCGAGGAGCGGGTGTCCGCGGCAGCCGAACGGCGATCGGAAATCGAAGGCCGCATCCGCGAGGAACTTGGCTGCCAGCCTGCCGATGCGCTGGAAATCGCGGAAATGCAGTCCGGCGCGCCGCTGCCCGACAGCGCGGCTACGGAACGCAATCTGGACAGGTTCAAGGCCGAACGCGAAAGGCTGGGCGCGGTCAACCTTCGGGCCGAGGTCGAGCAGGAGGAAATCACGGCGCAGCGCGACGCTCTGGTCAAGGAACGCGACGACCTGATCGAGGCGATCCGGCGGCTGCGGCAGGGCATCGGCAGTCTCAACCGTGAAGGCCGCGAGCGCCTGCTGGAAGCGTTCGTGGTGGTCAACACGCAGTTCCAGCGGTTGTTCACGACATTGTTTGGCGGCGGCACGGCAGAGCTGCAACTGATCGAATCAGACGATCCGCTGGAGGCCGGCCTTGAAATCCTCGCCCGCCCGCCCGGCAAGAAGCCGCAGACCATGACGCTGCTTTCCGGCGGCGAGCAAGCGCTGACCGCCATGGCGCTGATCTTCGCCGTTTTCCTCACCAATCCGGCGCCGATCTGTGTGCTGGACGAGGTGGATGCGCCGCTCGACGACCACAATGTCGAGCGCTTTTGCAATTTGATGGACGAGATGGCGCAATCAACCGCCACCCGCTTCGTCATCATCACCCACAATCCGATCACCATGAGCCGCATGAACCGGCTCTTCGGCGTCACCATGGCCGAGCGCGGCGTCAGCCAGCTTGTTTCGGTGAACCTTGAGGAAGCCGAACGGTTGGCCGAGGCGGGATGAGCGGAGACAGGATCGGGCGGGTTGCAATTTGGTAACCTGCCGCGAATTCTGATTTCGCTGCCAGCCAAATTGCGGATGGCCTGACAGAGGCAAAGTCGCTATTGAATGCTGCATTGCAACAATGCGGGTTGGAATTGCAATGGCCAAATGGGTGTATTCATTCGGGGACGGCAAGGCAGAAGGGGATGCCTCGCTGCGCAACCTTCTGGGTGGCAAGGGCGCCAACCTTGCCGAGATGTCGGCGCTTGGGCTGCCGGTGCCGCCCGGCTTCACCATCACCACGGAAGCTTGCAACTGGTACTACGCCAATGGCCGGTGCTATCCGGACGGACTTGCGGGCCAGATTGATGCCGCCCTTGCGCAGGTGGAAGCGGCAACGGGGCGCAGGTTCGGTTCTTCAGAGATGCCTCTGCTGGTCTCCGTGCGTTCCGGCGCAAGGGCCTCCATGCCCGGGATGATGGACACGGTACTCAATCTCGGCCTCAACGACGCAACGGTCGAGGCGCTAGCGCGCGAGGCAGGCGAACGCTTTGCCTATGACAGCTACCGCCGTTTCATCCAGATGTATGGCGACGTGGTGCTGGGCGTCGACCACGACCTTTTCGAGGAAATCCTGGAGAACGCCAAGGCCGCCGGCGGGCACGAACAGGACACCGAGATCTCTGCCGGCGAATGGCGCGAAGTCATCGAATCCTACAAGGCGCTGGTACGCGGCGAACTCGATGCCGAGTTTCCGCAAGACCCGCGCGAGCAGCTCTGGGGCGCGATAGGCGCGGTGTTTTCATCCTGGATGAACCAGCGGGCGATCACGTACCGCCGGCTTCACGCCATCCCCGAGGAATGGGGCACGGCCGTCAACATCCAGGCCATGGTTTTCGGCAACATGGGCGAGACCTCGGCCACCGGCGTTGCCTTCACCCGCAATCCCTCGACTGGCGAGAACAACCTTTACGGCGAATTCCTGGTAAATGCGCAGGGCGAGGATGTCGTCGCCGGCATCCGCACGCCGCAGGATCTGACGGAAGCGGCACGCATCGCATCGGGTTCGGACAAGCCTTCGCTGGAAAAGCTTATGCCGGAAGCTTTCGCCAAATTCATCGACATTGCCGGGCGGCTCGAGCGCCACTACCGCGATATCCAGGACCTTGAATTCACCATCGAGCGCGGCAGGTTGTGGATGCTGCAAACCCGCTCGGGCAAACGCACGGCGCGCGCGGCTTTGCGCATCGCGGTGGAGATGGCGCAGGAAGGATTGATCACCCGCGACGAGGCCGTGCGGCGGATCGATCCTGCTTCGCTCGACCAATTGCTGCATCCCACGATCGCGCCGGAAGCAAAGCGCGATGTGATTGCCACCGGCCTTCCCGCTTCGCCGGGCGCGGCGACGGGCGAGATCGTCTTTTCCTCCGAGGCAGCCGAGGAATTGAAGGCGCAGGGCCGCGACGTCATCCTGGTGCGCATCGAGACGAGCCCCGAGGACATCCACGGCATGCACGCGGCGCAAGGCATTTTGACGGCGCGCGGCGGCATGACCAGCCATGCTGCGGTGGTTGCGCGCGGCATGGGTAAGCCTTGCGTTTCGGGCGCTGGCGCGATGCGCATCGACTACCAGAGCGGTGAATTGCGCGTTCCCGGCCGCACGCTGAAGAAGGGCGACATCGTTACGATAGACGGTTCGACCGGACAGGTGTTGGCAGGCTCGGTTCCCATGATCCAGCCCGAACTTTCGGGGCATTTCGGCACCATCATGGAATGGGCCGACGGCGGGCGGCGCATGAAGGTCCGCGCCAATGCCGACACGCCCGCCGATGCGCGCGCGGCGCGAACTTTTGGGGCGGAGGGCATCGGCCTTTGCCGCACCGAGCACATGTTCTTCGACGGCGAGCGCATCGTCGCGGTGCGCGAGATGATCCTGGCCGACACCGAGGAGGGCCGCCGCAAGGCGCTTGCCAAGCTGCTGCCGATGCAGCGTTCCGACTTTGTCGAACTCTTCGAGATCATGGCCGGTCTTCCGGTGACCATCCGCCTGCTCGATCCGCCGCTGCACGAATTCCTGCCGCATACGGGCGAGGAAATCGGCGAAGTCGCCAGCGCGATGAATGTCGATCCGGAAAAGTTGCGGCGGCGCACCGAGGCGCTGCGCGAGTTCAACCCGATGCTCGGCCATCGCGGCTGCCGGCTCGCGGTTTCCTACCCCGAAATCGCGGAAATGCAGGCGCGCGCGATCTTCGAGGCGGCGGTGGAAGCGGGACGCAAGGCGGGGGCGGCGGTGGTCCCCGAAATCATGGTGCCGCTCGTCGGCCTCAAGGAGGAACTCGACTTCGTCAAGGCGCGGATCGATGCGGTTGGCGATGCCGTGATGAAGGAAACCGGCGCCAGGATAGAATACCTCGTCGGCACCATGATCGAACTGCCCCGTGCCGCGATCATGGCCGGTGAGATCGCGCAGTCGGCGGAGTTTTTCTCCTTCGGCACCAATGACCTCACGCAAACTACCTTCGGCATCTCGCGCGACGATGCGACCGCGTTTCTCAACACCTATGCGGCGCGCAATATCATCAAGGTCGATCCGTTCGTCTCCATCGATGTCGACGGCGTTGGCAGCCTGGTGCGCATGGCGTCCGAACTCGGCCGCAAGGCCCGCGCGGGCATGAAGCTTGGTATCTGCGGCGAACATGGCGGCGATCCCGCTTCCATCCGTTTCTTCGAGGAAACCGGCCTCGACTATATCTCCTGCTCGCCGTTCCGCGTTCCGATAGCGCGGTTGGCGGCGGCGCAGGCGACGAGCGAGGGCCGCGCCAAGGGGTGAAAACCGCGTTGCGCATTGCCACATAATGCGTGGCGAACGCTTGCCGGGACGGGTTGGCCGTGCTGTTGTCGCGCTCGCCAAATCGGGGGATTTCATGCGTGCAGCCGGCATATTGTTCGACAAGGACGGGACGCTTTTCGACTTCGAGGCGACCTACGCTCCTGCCACGGCGGGCGTTGTGCGGGCACTCGCTTCAAGCGGCGAAATGGCTGCGGAAATGGCTGCGGCGGTCGGCTTCGATCTTGTGCAGGGCCGGTTCTCCCGTTCCTCGGTCGTCATTGCCGGCACGGCCGCCGACATGGCGCGCATCTGGGGGCCGATGATCGGCGAAGCCGGTGATGCGGCGCTGGCTGCGAAAGTCGATCAGCTTTACGAGCACCATGCCCGCGAGAGCATGGCGCTGTTCGACAGCGCAGGCGAGGTGCTTGCACGCCTCGTCGCCGAAGGGTTCAAGGTGGGCCTCGCCACCAATGACGCGGAAGCCAATGGGCGCTCGCACCTGAAGGCGGCGGCGATCGAGCACCATTTTTCATTTGTGGCGGGTTATGATTCCGGCCATGGGGCAAAACCGCTGCCGGGCATGGTGCTGGCCTTTGCGCGCGAATGCGGGGTCGGTCCGCAATCGATCGTCATGGTCGGCGACAGCGTTCACGACCTGCGTGCGGCCCGCGCGGGCGGCGCCGTGGCTGTGGGAATCGCGACCGGAATCGCGTCAGCGCAAGATCTTGCCCCGCATGCCGACCACGTCGTGCATTCGCTTGGTGAACTTCTGGAACTACCGATGATCGCGGTACCGCCTGCTTCGGACTATTGAAGCAGCGGCGCGGTGACGTTGCGGTCCGAAGCGATCATCCCCAGCACCCCTGCATAGGATCGCGTGAAATCGCGCACGGTTTCGGGCGCTTCGGCGGCTGAAATCACCATGATTTCACCGTTCTTGGAATCGAAAACGATGAAGATGAGGTCATGTTCCGGCCCTCCGGCAACCGCCGCCGCCCTGTCGCCATTGCCATGCAAGAGAATAGCAGGGATCTCGAACAGCATCTGGCAGCCGGCATTTTCGGCGGCCCTGCTCACGGCGTCGAAGAATTGATCGCCCGGTGTAACCCCGTTTAGCGCCCTGTGGAGGGCCCTCGGGTAATTTCTCGCCGGACGTTGCGGCCGTAAAGGCGATTGCCCTTCAGCCGCGGGACTCCCCCCGGACCAGCCAAGTTTCGTCATTGCATTCTCCCCTGTTTTGCAACTCGATAAAAGCGGGAACGAGGGGCGAATCTACGGCGAAAAAGTGGAATATCCGCCACAGTTTGCGGTGCGCATAACCGCCGATACGCTTTGCGGCTTTGAGCAAATCCATCTAGGTTCCCTGCAACACAGGCTGGCGGGTAAGTGCATATGGCAGGTTTTTACGAGCGCAGATGGTCTTCGGCCGCCCGCTGGTGCGAACGGATCGCGATGATTTGCGTGCCTTACTTTGCAATCACCATCCTGTTGCACCGCTTTGGCAAGGTGACAACGCCGCAGGCCGTGTGGCTGAATGCCTTTGGCCTCGCCATGATCATGGCCAGCCTTTTTCTGGGCGTGCGGGCTTTCCTCGATCTTTGGAACCGAGGCTTGCGCGGCGGCAAGGCGACGGTTCGCGGCGTCATCGTCGCGACCATGCTGCTGATCCCGTACCTGTGGTTCGGATACCTGGCGGTCGAGCATCCCATGCTGTCCGACGTCTCCACCAACCCCTACGATCCGCCGCCCTTCATCACCGCGCAGCGAATGCGGCAGCTCGATGCCGGCCACGGCATCAACCGGCTTGCCACCTATGACGATGCCTATGCCGAGATACTGATCGCCGAATATCCGCGCATCGGCTCGCGGCGCTACAATGCCGGTCCCGAGCGTGTGCTTGCCAGCGTGCGGACATTGCTGGCTGACCGTTCATGGGATGTGACGGCAAGCCGGGGTGTTCCCGACGAACAGCGCGAGCCTGCCGGCGTGGGCGCGGCCAATGGCGACGACGCGCCTCCGGAAAAGCCGGCGGCGGAAACCGAAGCGATCGCGCCTGTTCTGGACGACGCGCCGCCTCTGCCCGACAACATCGTGATCGAAGCGGTGGCTTCAACTCCGGTTTTCGGGTTTCGCAATGATGTCGTCATCCAGATCGTCTCTGAAGCGGAGGCGACGCTGGTCGACATGCGCTCATCCTCGCGTTACGGCGCCCATGACTTTGGATACAACGCCCGCATCATCGAGGAATTCTTGTCCGACCTCGACACCTCGCTCATCGGGATTGCCGGGGAGGGATAAGGTTTACTCCGGCCCCGGTTCATATACGCCTTCAAGCGAGGCCGGGCCGCCACTGACGATCCTTCCCGAAGCGACAAGGTCTTCCATGTGCGCCAGAACCGAAAGCGCCGCAGCTCCGTGCAGGCGAGCGTCGGTGTCCCTGTAGATTGCGCGGACGATTTGCCCGATCGTGCGGTCGCCGGACCTGACGCGGGTCAGGATCGCGGTCTCGCGCATCTTGCGATGCGCCCGCAGCGCGCGGACGAACTCATGCGCCTTGGTGAGCGGTCCGCCATGGCCCGGCAGGTAGAATGTCTCGGGGCGCGCCAGCAAGCGGTCGAGCGAATCCATGTAGTCCGACATGGCCCCGTCGGGTGGCGCGACGATCGAGGTCGCCCAGGCCATGACATGATCGCCCGAAAACAGCAGCCCCATGGCGGGTATCGCGAAAGCCATGTGGTTGGCCGTGTGACCGGGCGTGTAGACGGCTTCGAACGTGAAATCGCCAGCCTCGACGAGGTCGCCATGCGCAAGCTTGATATCCGGCTGGAAATCATGATCGGCGGAAGCATCGAGCGGGTTGATTTCGCCAATTGCTAGCGGCCTTGCCGGCCGGTGCGGCCCTTCGGCGAGTATCGGCGCGCCGGTGATTTTTTTGAGCCGGGAAGCGAGCGGGGAGTGATCCACATGCGTGTGTGTGACCAGGATATGCGTGACATCGCGCCCGCCGATCGCGCGAAGCAACGCCTCGAGATGCGCCTCGTCCGGCGGGCCGGGATCAATGACCACAACGTTGCGCCGGCCCGCGACATAGGAATTCGTGCCGTGAAAGGTAAAGGGTCCAGGATTGTTGGCGGTGATCCGCAGCACGTCCGGAGCCGCTTCCACGGCCTCGCCATGGGCAGGTTCGAAAGCGGTCTTGAATTCCGGTGTTTCCATGATTTTCATGCCCTGATACGTGCCGATCTCCCGGCAAGTCGTCTTGCGGGTTCCGGCAGGAGACAATATACCGATTGTCGAACGAAAACACTGCGGAGGCGACATGAACCCCTTGATGAACGGCAATGCGCTTGCCACTTCGGTAGCGCCGCTGAACACCGTCACGCGTTTCGCGTGGCTTGCCTTCCTTGCACTGGCCGGAACGGCGGTCATTACCCTGTCGGCTAAGGTTCAGGTGCCTTTCTGGCCGGTTCCTGCGACGCTGCAGACATTGGCGATCTTCGCCCTCGCGGCTGCTTATGGCCGTAACCTGGCAATTGCCACCATGGCGCTTTACCTGATGCAGGGCGCGGCGGGTCTTCCGGTCTTCGCGGGAACCCCTGAAAAGGGTATCGGTCTTGCCTACATGGCCGGTCCAACGGGCGGCTACCTCGCAGGCTTCGTGGTCATGGCCGCCATCGCAGGTTGGGCTGCCGATCGCGGATGGAGCCGCAACCCGGTCAAGCTCGGCGCGGCCATGCTGGTGGGCGAAACGCTCATGCTGGTTCTGGGCGCATTGTGGCTCGGCTATCTGTTCGGTGCCGAGAAGATGCTTGCCTGGGGCGTTGGTCCGTTCATCGTCACCGACCTCGTCAAGCTGGCGCTGGCCGCGATGCTCGTACCGGCGCTGTGGTCGCTGGCCGGCTTCTTCCGCCGCTGATCATTTCCCGTTTCCGGTTGAAGGCCGCGGTCAGCACCGCGGCCTTTTTTTTTGCGCGCCGCATTGCCGGGTCGCGCTTAGCCAGCGGTTAACCATGCGCGGTTACGATCGAGGAAGGTGCGCGCGAAGCCGCGTCCATTTTCCCTGGATGGAAGGCATATGTGCATGTTTGGCGTCGGGACGGATCAACAGGACGGGCGCGGCCCGATGGACAGCGCCGGTTTTGCCACCATGGTGCTCGACACGCTGCCCTGGCCTTGCACGATCAAGGACGACCAGTTGCGCTTCGTCTATGTCAACCGGTCGACGATGAAATTCACCGGCAAGAGTGCTGCCGATTTCATGAACGCCACCGCCCACGACATATTCGATCCGGTCGATGCGCACGCCTTCGAAGCGATCGAACGCGAAGTGCTGGAGACCGGCAAGCGTTGCGAGATCGACCAGTTCCTCAAGGGCAGGGACGGTCTCGAGGCGCGAATGAAGGCGCGTTTCGACCGGCTCGTCGATGCGGACGGGCGACAGTTCGTGCGGGCTTTCGTGACGCAGATCGGCGACGCAGAGCAAGCGGAAGGCGGCACTGCGCTGAGGTTCCTGCACCAGGATCTCGTTGACGCGCTCAACGCCATGAACATGGGCGTCGTGATCGTTGACCGGGACATGCGCTGCGAGATCATCAACCAGGCGTTTCACGAAATCTGGAACGTGCCGCACGGTACATTTCGCACAGGCGCCGATTTTCGCGCGTTGATGGACTACAACCGCTACAATGGTTTTTATTCCCTGGCCGAAGCCGATTGGGAAGACTATGTCCGCACCCGTCTCGAGGAAATCGCGGTAGGCAATGTCGCGCCGCGCAATTTCGACCGGGCGGACGGTTCGTGCCTAGTCTATTCGGTCACCAACCTCTCGGCTGGCCGGCGGCTGATTTCCTACTTCGACATCACCCGGCAAAGGCAGCGCGAAGACGCATTGCGCAATGCCCTGCGCGACAATGAGGTGTTCCGCAGCATGATCGACAATTTACCCTTGTCGATCTACGCCAAAACCGAGGATCTGAAGCTCGTCTACGTCAATCAAAGCTGGAGCGAACTCGTCGGAGCCGCGCAGTCGGAAGCGATTGGCAAAACGGATGTGGAACTGCAGGGGCTTGATGGCGAGGTTTTCGCCGAAAACGATCGGATGGTCCTTGCCGAGGATCGCACGTTTTCCTTCGAGGAGAATGTCCGGCGCGACGATGGCAGCTTCAACTACCGAATCGCCAACAAGCGACCGTTCCGCACTGCCGACGGCACGCGCTATCTTATCGGATCGACCACCGACATCACGGAAATGAAGCTGCGCGAGATCGAACTGGCGGAGGCGAACCGCCGCGCCGCGCTGGCGGACCGGGCCAAGTCGGAGTTCCTGGCCAATATGAGCCATGAGATCCGTACGCCGATGAACGGCGTGATGGGAATGGCCGAGCTTCTGGCACGTACGGACCTCGACAAACGGCAGCGAACTTTTGTCGAAATCATCGTCAAGTCGGGGGCTTCGCTCCTCACCATCATCAACGACATTCTCGACTTCTCGAAGATCGACGCCGGGCAGATGGAGCTTGACCCCCAGCCATTCCATCTCGCCGAGGCGATCGAGGATGTGGCGACGCTGGTGTCCGCAAAGGTCGCGGAAAAGAACCTCGAACTGGCGGTGCGTATCGACCCGGACCTTCCCGAAATGCTGGTAGGCGACGCAGGCCGCATCCGCCAGATCGTCACCAATCTCCTTGGCAATGCGGTCAAGTTCACCGACCAGGGACATGTTTTCGTCGATGTCAGCAAGGTCGACGAGATCGATGGCGGTCAAGTCACACTGCGCTTCATGGTAGAGGATACCGGCATCGGGATTCCTGAAGACAAGTGCAGCCGCATCTTTGAAAAGTTCAGCCAGGTTGACGGCTCGGCTACCCGCAAGCATGAGGGAACAGGCCTTGGGCTTGCCATCGCCTCGTCGTTGGTCGGCCTGATGGGCGGGCAAATGGACGTGAGGAGCCAGCCGGGAAGGGGTTCGACCTTCTGGTTCGAGATTGCCCTGCCGGTTCACGAGGGTTCGGCGAAGAAACATGCACCGGTGGACGTTGCCGGAAAACGGGTGCTCGTCGTCGACGACAATGATGTCAACCGCGCAATCTTGTCGGAGCAGATGGACGCGTGGCGTTTCGATTCCGCGACCTGCGCCAGCGCCAGCGAGGCGCTGACGCTTGTGGAGGCGGCGCATGCGGCAGCGGTCGGGATCGATCTTGCGATTCTCGACTACCACATGCCGCAAATGAACGGAGCCGAACTTGCCCGCGCACTGCGCGCGGACCCGGCGCTGGCACACATGCCGATCATCATGCTTACCTCGGTTGACCACATGGAGGATGGCAAGGCGTTCTCCGCGCTCGGCATAGAGGCACACATTTCGAAGCCGGCCCGCTCATCACAATTGCTCGAGACCATGATTTCGGTCTTGAGCGGAAGCCGCGCTGCCGCCGATCCGGGCGTGCAGCAGATTGACAGCCTGCGGCAGGAGGCTGCCGCGCCGCTGCCCGCATCGGCAGACGAACAGCAGATCGATGTTCTCGTCGCCGAGGACAACGAGGTCAACCAGATCGTGTTCACGCAAATACTTGCAATGACGCCGTTCACATTCCGCATCGCAAGCGACGGGCGCGAGGCTGTCGATCTTTATCGTCAGTTGCGCCCGAAGATGATGCTGATGGACGTTTCCATGCCGCGCCTCAACGGCCTCGATGCGACGAGGGAAATCCGCGAGATCGAGGCATTGCAGGGCCTGCCCAGAATGCCGGTCGTCGCCGTCACGGCGCATGCCATCAAGGGCGATGTGGAACGCTGTCTTGCGGCCGGAATGGACGATTATCTCGCAAAGCCGGTCTCTCCGGACCGTGTGACAGCCATGATCCGCCACTGGATGGAAACATTGGCGTTCGCCGACACGGGCCGCTGCATTTCAGTGTGAAAGTTCCTTCATGGCGGCGTCGAGGCCGCCAAGCGTGAGCGGATACATGCGTCCTCCCATGATCTGCGCGATCATCTGCGTAGACTGGGTATAGCGCCACGCCTGCTCGGCGACGGGATTGAGCCAGACGCAGTGCTTGAAGTGTTCCAGCGCGCGCCGAAGCCAGACCTCGCCCGGCTCCGGGTTCCAGTGCTCGACCGAACCGCCCGGCTGCACGATTTCCCATGGGCTCATCGCCGCGTCGCCGACGAAGATGACCTTGCAGTCCGCGCCGAAGGTTCTGAATACCTCATGCGTGGGCATGCGCTCGTCGCGGCGCCGGTTGTCCCGCCACACGCCCTCGTAGAGGCAGTTGTGGAAATAAAAGTGCTCAAGATATTTGAGTTCCGTGCGCGCGGCTGAAAACAGCTCCTCCGCAATCGTCACATGGTCGTCCATGGAGCCGCCGACATCGAGGAACAGCAAAACCTTCACGGCGTTGCGCCGCTCGGGCCGCGTCTTCACATCGATATAGCCATGCTCGGCGGTCGCGCGGATCGTGCCGGGCATGTCCAACTCCTCCGCCGCGCCCTCGCGCACCCAGCGCCGCAGCCGCTTTAGCGCCACCTTGATGTTGCGGGTGCCAAGCTCGACATTGTCGTCGAGATTGCGGAACTCGCGCTTGTCCCACACCTTGACCGCGCGCCGGTGGCGGCTTTCCTCCTGGCCGATGCGAACGCCTTCGGGATTGTAGCCATGCGCGCCGAAGGGGGAGGTACCCGCGGTTCCGATCATCTTCGATCCGCCCTGGTGTCGCTTTTCCTGCTTCGCCAGCCGCTCGCGAAGCGTTTCCATCAACTTGTCCCAGCCACCGAGCGTTTCGACGAGCTTCTTTTCCTCCTCGCTCAGATGTTTCTCGGCGAGCTTTCGCAACCACTCCTCGGGAAGGTTGCGGACATCGATGCCGTCGCCCGCACCGGAAACGGCTTCCACGCCCTTGAAGAACTCGGAAAACACCCGGTCGAACCGGTCAAGATGGCGCTCGTCCTTCACCAGCGCAGAGCGGGAGAGAAAATAAAACCCTTCCACATCATAAGTGACGAGGTCCGCGTCCAGCGCTTCCAGCATGGTGAGGTATTCCCGAAGCGTGACGGGAATCCGGGCGGCCTTGAGCTGGAGAAAGAAGGGCAGGAACATGCGTCTATTCAGCCCGATTTCGTGTTTTCCCGCAACCACGCGTCCAGATTGTCCTTGTTGAACGTGCCTGCTTCGAGGTGGGAGTAGATGAAGGAAAGCAGATCTCCGGAACTGGCGGTGAACCGCAACCCATTGAGCGCCAGGAATATGTAGGTGGCGGCAAGTCCAATACGCTTGTTGCCGTCAATGAAGCCGTGGTTCATGGTCAGGCTTTCCCAAAGCGCCGCTGCTTCCTCGACCAAATCTGCATAGTAGCCGGTCTGAGGACGCAACAGGGCAGCTTCAATCAGTCCTGCATCGCGAATTCCGGGGGAGCCACCGAAACGCTCGATCTGCTCCGCGTGCATTTGAACGACGTCGTCGAACCCGAGATAGATGGCGTCCATTTCACGCACCGCCTATTTGGCAAGCGCGCGATAAACGTCCCCGTAACGCTCCATGCTTTCCTGATGGAGTTTGCGGATCAGGTCTTTCCTGTCCGGATTGCTCTTGTGGGCGTCAAAATAAGCCTTCGACACCACAACCGCCACATCCCGCCCGTTTTTCTGGATTGCGACCGGCTCGACCAGCGCATCCTCGAGCAGCTTGCCGAAATTGTTCTTGGCTTCGGTGGCCTGTACGGTCTTCATGGCTGAACTCCGGAGGGTTTTGGCTAAAATAGCCAATTCAGCCGATCGGTTCAAGAGCCGCTTCCGATCTGGTTGAGGTCGAACGGTGTCGTCTGGTAGGTGCGGTTGATCCAGTTGCCGAACAGCAAGAAGGCGTGGCTGCGCCAGCGATTGAGCGGTTTCTTGCTCGTGTCATCGCCCGGAAAATACCCCTTCGGCAATTCGATCTGCGCGCCTGCCTGCACATCGCGGAAATATTCCTCGGCCAGCGTGCCGGAATCATATTCGACGTGGTTGAAGATGTAGAGCCGGTTGCCCTCCTTCTCCGCGATCAGGCAAAGCCCGGTTTCGTCCGACTCCATCAGCACTTCAAGGCCCATTTCGGGCTTCAGGTCTTCGCGCCGGATTTCCGTCCAGCGTGAAACGGAGATCGAGAAATCGTCCGAAAAACCCGCGAGATAGGGCGATGCGGCATTGAGGTTGCGGTGGCGGTAGACGCCGAAAGCCTTCTTGGCAAGCAGGTGCTTGGGCACGCCGTGGAAGTGATGGATCGCCGCCATCGCGCCCCAGCAGATGAAAAAGGGCGAATGGACGTGGGTGCGCGTCCATAAGAAAATCTCCTGCATTTCCGGCCAGTAGGTTACATCTTCATAGGGCAATGTCTCGATCGGCGCGCCGGTGACGATGAAACCGTCGAATTTCTCGTGCCGCACCTCCTCGAAGGTCCGGTAGAACGAAATGAGATGCTCGTCGGACGTGTTCTTGGCCTTGTGGCTGCCGATGCGAATGAGGCTCAGTTCCACCTGCAGGGGGGACGAGCCGATCAGCCGCGCGATCTGCGTTTCCGTCGCGATCTTGTTCGGCATCAAATTGAGAAGGCCGATGCGCAGCGGGCGGATGTCCTGCCGGATGGCGACCGACTCGTCCATTACCATGACGCCTTCCTTGATCAGCGTCTCGCGGGCGGGCAGTCGGTCGGGAATGCGGATCGGCATGAATGAACTCCAAAGAAAAACCGGCCTCGATGCAATCGCTGCCGGCCCGTGGGTTCATTCACCGCGCGGCCCTTTAGCAAGTTGTTTTACGTGGCTGCAAGCCGGCCGGCCAAATCACCACGGCGCGAAAATAGGCGAGGGGAAGTTTATGCGCAAGGGGTGCGCGTTGCCCTGGTCAGCCGCCGCGCTGGCGCGCCAGGAACGCAAGCCGTTCGAACAAATGCACGTCTTGCTCGTTCTTGAGCAGCGCACCATGCAGTTTCGGCAGCATGTTTTTCGGATCGGCCCGCAAATCCGACGGGTCCATGTCCTCAGCCACCAGCAGGCGGATCCAGTCGAGCGCTTCGGAAGTCGACGGGCGCTTCTTGAGGCCCGGCGTTTCGCGCAATTCGTAGAACTGCGTCAGCGCCGCATGCACCAGCCGCTTCTTGATGCCGGGATAATGGACCTCGATGATCTGCTCCAGCGTCTCCATGTCGGGAAAGCGAATGTAGTGGAAGAAGCAGCGGCGCAGGAAGGCGTCCGGAAGTTCCTTCTCGTTGTTCGACGTGATGATGACGATCGGCCGGCGCCGCGCCTCGACCGTCTCGCCGGTTTCGTAGACATGGAACTCCATGCGGTCGAGTTCCTGCAGCAAATCGTTGGGAAACTCGATGTCCGCCTTGTCGATCTCGTCGATCAGCAGGACGACCTTCTCGTCGGCCTCAAAGGCTTCCCACAGCTTGCCCTTGCGGATGTAGTTGGAAACGTCATGCACGCGCTCGTCGCCAAGCTGCGAATCACGCAGCCGCGACACCGCGTCATATTCGTAGAGCCCCTGCGCCGCCTTGGTCGTGGATTTGACGTGCCACTCGATCAGCCGCAGCCCCAGCGCCTGCGAAACCTGGCGGGCAAGCTCGGTCTTGCCGGTGCCCGGCTCGCCCTTCACCAGCAGCGGGCGTTCGAGCGCGATCGCCGCATTGACGGCGACCTTGAGGTCGTCTGCCGCGACATAGGACCGG
>JBGSJA010000267.1:0-10674 GCA_041742235.1 Salaquimonas sp.
CGAATACGACGCGCCGCTCGAGAACATCATGGAGGGCGACCGGCTACGCGTGCGCCCCGGCGATGCGGTCCCGGTCGACGGGACAGTTATCGAGGGCCGCTCGTCCCTCGACGAGAGCATGCTGACCGGCGAGTCGATGCCGGTTGAGAAGGGCCCGGGCGATTCGGTGACCGGGGCCACGATCAACAAGAATGGCAGTCTAGTGATCGAGGCGGGAAAGGTCGGCGCTGATACCGTGCTGGCACAGATTGTGGCCATGGTGTCGAACGCGCGGCGATCGCGCGCACCGATACAGGGACTGGCGGACCGGGTCTCGGCGGTGTTCGTGCCGACCGTAGTGGCCATCGCCATCATAGCCTTTGTGGTCTGGCTGATCTTCGGCCCGGAACCCGCGCTGGTCTTCGCGATCGCCTCGGCAGTGTCCGTCCTGATCATCGCCTGCCCCTGTGCGTTAGGTCTCGCGACTCCGATCTCGATCACAACGGCGGCAGGGCGAGGGGCGCAGGCGGGTGTGCTGATCAAGGACGCCGAGGCGTTGGAGCGGATGGCTGGCGTCGATACGCTGATCGTCGACAAGACCGGCACATTGACCATGGGCAAGCCGAAGCTTACGGATACCGTGGCACTTGGGGACGTCACCGAGACAGACCTACTCTCGCTTGCCGCAGCGCTTGAGCGCGGTTCTGAACACCCATTGGCAGAAGCGATCGTCGAGGGCGCCGAGGCGAAGGGTGCACCGCGCCAGGAGGCCGCGGACTTCGAAGCAGTCACTGGCAAAGGCGTGCGCGGCAAGGTTGGCGGCCGTGCGGTGGCGCTCGGCAACGCGGTGATGATGCGGGAGATAGGGCTGAACACGGCCGCGGCCGAAGCAAAGGCCGACGTCCTGCGCGCCGAAGGCAAGACTGCCATGTTTGTTGCGGTCGATGGCGCGCTTGCCGGTATCGTGGCGGTGGCTGACCCGATCAAGGACAGTACTGCACAGGCGATCAATGAGCTTCATACTCTGGGTCTACGCGTCATCATGGCAACGGGCGACAATGAACGCACCGCACAGGCGGTGGCGGGCAAGCTGGGCATCGACGAGGTGCGCGCTGGCGTGCTGCCCGAGGCCAAGAAGGATCTAGTCGACCAGTTGCGCCTCCAAGGCCACAGAATCGCCATGGCGGGCGACGGGGTGAACGACGCGCCCGCGCTCGCCGCCGCCGATGTCGGCATCGCCATGGGAACCGGCGCTGATGTGGCTATGGAAAGCGCGGGTATAACACTGCTAGGCGGCGACCTGATGGGTATCGTGCGGGCGCGCAAGCTGGCCCGTGCCACGCTACGCAACATCAAACAAAACCTGTTCTTTGCCTTCACCTACAACGCGCTCGGCGTGCCCATCGCGGCGGGGCTGCTCTACCCTGTCACCGGCCTTCTGCTCTCGCCAATGATCGCAGCGGCGGCTATGAGCCTTTCCTCTGTCTCTGTGATCACGAATGCCTTGCGGCTCAGGCGGGTCGATCTGTGAACTGCGATTACACACATTTACCGCATGTTACCGGCAAGTATGGCATATGGTGGCAATGCACCATCCGGCGCGCCGTCTCGGGCCGTGCACAATGATCGGAATGGCATGAAGCGTCACCAGAGTGTCTGCTTTCCGTCCACTGCAGATCACCCGGCATTGACTTATATGGGGCACATTCCTGCCCGGCAGTTTCGGGGCTGGGACCGGACAGACAGCTTTGCGAATTGCAATTCCAGTGTCCGACCTTTTTCGACATTTCTTGCGGACTGAAAACGCCATTAGAGCGAACTCGATTAACGCCTGTGCGCGCTCGCGTGCTCCTCGAAGTGCCTTGGAGGCATCCGTGCGCGGCGGCATTGTTGACCGGAGGAAATCCGTCGGCGACGGCCAAGATTAAGAGTTCTTTGAATTGCCTTTGGTAGCGTGCCTTTTCACGTCCAGAGGTGCACATGGAATCGGTTTCGCATATCAGCCCTACCCCATCCCGTAGCCAGGGCTTCAAGGATCACTCAAGCTCACGCCTGAAGCGCGCCATCCTGTTTGTCAGGGAACACGGCGCACTCGAAGTGTTGAGGCGCGCAAGGAAACACGGGCTGAAAAGTAGTTCGGCGTTCGTGCTCAGGAACATTCGACATTCCATAGCAGCCGGGGCCTCCCGCCGGTTTGACCGCAAGTTTGGCGTCGATACCGCCGGTTCGCTGCAACTCCAGTACCTGACCATCGACAGCCCCAACGCCGACCTCGGCACCGAGGCGGTTTCAACGTCGCCGAAGTCATTCGACTGGATGTTGAAAGCCGTAGAAAGGCCGCTTGCCGATTTCACATATATCGATCTTGGATGTGGAAAGGGGCGAACTCTGCTCCTTGCCTCCAAATATGGGTTCCGCAAGGCCATTGGCGTCGAGTTCGCCGCCGAGCTTGTCCAGATCGCCAACAGGAATTGCCTGACGGCTCATGACGGTTTTCCCGGCGGGGTATCGGTCATTCACGAGGACGCCTCTGCTTTCGAGTTTCCCGAAGGCCCCATGGTGGTTTTCCTCTACAATCCCTTCGGCCCGAAGGTTTGCGAGAAGGTTTTGCGTAATCTTGCAAGCCGCCTGAAAAATTCCCGCGACGAATGCTATGTCGTCTATGGCAGTTCGATGACCGACACCATCTCATGGTTCAAGCCCATGATCGCGGAAACCGGCGTGTTCGAAGAAGTTGAGACGCAACCCATGCCGTTGTTCTGGGATGCCGTGCGGACGATCCACTACAGCGTTTATCGCCGCAAATCCCGTTCCTAGCGGTTTGAAGGCGAACAGTTACGCGTGCTAGCCAAGCAGTTGGTTCGCAGCAAAGGCGATCAGCAGCGCGCCTGTAACGCCCAGCGAAAGCCGCGAAACCGTCAACAGCGCGGGGGCGCTTACCGCCACGACGCCGGCCAATCCGTTCCGCGCGGCGACGGCAAGCATCGCGGTAGTGGTCAGAACCGCAGCGACGCCGACCAGCATCATGGCGACAAACGCCAGTCCGGCTTCCGGCACGCCCTTGGCCACGGCGAAGGTCATGACAAACAACGTTAGCGGACATGGGATCAAGCCGGCGGCGATTCCGAAAAACGCGCCGTCCTGGTGCCTGTGAAAATCCACGCCGCGAAATGAGGCAATCAATAGCCAAAGGCCGACCACCCCGAGCAACAACCGGCTGAGAAACTCGAGCGCTTCCGGTCGGCCCGATCCGCCAAAGGCAAACGAGACCACCGGCAAGGCAAGTGCGACGATTGCCACCGACATCAATACATGTGTCGTCGAAAGGATGCAGGCTGTGACTATGCCCTTGCGGGCGCTTGCGCCGGTCCCGCCGATAAAAAGCGCAAGTATTGTTTTCGAATGTCCAGGTGTCATCGCGTGCACCGCGCCGAAGACAATGCCGTGGGGGAGCAGGCTGGCCAGCGCGGCCCAGTCGCGTGTCTGCGCGAACCCGCGCAGAATATCGGCAAGTTCGAGGGAGATCGTCCGCTGGATAGAGACGAGCCATTCCCAGGCGAAAAAGAACAATCCGGCAGCTTCGGACAACATCGATGGCGCTATCGCACTTTAAGTATCGTTTGTCAGCTTAGCTTGCCCGGCGAACTGGATGGTTCGGCCGCCTTCACGGCCGCACACTACGTGACGCAGGGACGTATTCTTCGCCAAACGCGGGATCAATCCCCCGGCCAGCGCCGGTGCAAATCGTCGATCACGAAGGCATGGTGATGGCTAACCCTGTATCCTGCAATGTGCGGATGGTCCACAGGCAGGTCCGGGTGGGAATGGGCTACTTCGTCCGGATCTTCGGCGGGCCACAAGCGCAGCGCCAGAACTAGGCCAAGCGCAGCAATCGCCGCCATCAGGAGAAAGGTCGCGTCGAGCCCGAACGTCGCGCCAAAACGGCCCGCAAACGGATAGGTAACCAGCCAGCAGGCATGGCTGAGTGCAAACTGGGCGGCAAAGACGGCCGGTCTGTCCTGCGGCCGGGCCGAACGCCGCAGCAGCCGGCCGGTTGGCGTTTGCGTCAGGCTGTAGGCGAACCCAACCAAGATCCACAGGCCTGCGAGCATGGGCAATGAACTTGCCGTTGGTCCGGCAAGCATGCCAAGCACCAAAAGCCCGGCTCCGGCAAGCATCACCGGCCGGTCGGCAATATGATCGAGCATACGCGGCAGAAGCAGCGCGGCGACCATCGATCCACCGCCGAAAGCTGCCAGCGCCAGCGCAAGCTGGGGTTCCGCCAGTCTGAAACTGCCTTTCACCAACACAACCGTATTGACGATCACCATCGCGCCCGCTGCGGCTACCGAGAGGTTGAGCGCAAGCAGGCCGCGCAGTCGCGGGGTCGCTAGATAAATCCGGATGCCGCGAGTGGTGCGGTCGAGGAAGCCTTGGGACTGCGCCGGTTTTGGCGAAGGCAGCGTGACTGTCATGACTAGGGTTGCCGAGGCGAGAAAGCCGATGACGGTCCCGCCGAAGAGGACTGGGAAACTTACAACCGTCAACAAGGCCGCCGCCAACATGGGTGAAAGCAGGCTTTCAAGGTCATAGGCCAGGCGCGACAGTGACAACGCGCGGGTGTACTGCGCCTCGTCGGGGAGCACGTCCGGTATGGTCGCCTGGAATGTTGGTGTGAAGCCGGCCGAGGCCGCTTGCAGCAGGAATATCAGCACGTAGATCTGCCACACCTCGCTGACGAAGGGCAGTGCCAGTGCCACCGCCGCGCGAACAAGATCGAGAGAAACCAGCATGGCCCGCCTCGGCACCTTGTCGGCGAGGGCCGAGGCGACCGGGGCGAGTCCGACATAGGCCACCATCTTGATCGCCAACGCCGTGCCCAGAACCAGCCCGGCGTTCTCGCCGGCGATTTGCCAGGCAAGCAATCCCAGTGCCACAGTGGCAAGACCCGTACCGATGAGCGCGATGACCTGCGCAGCGAATAGATGGCGATAGGTACGGTTGGCAAGGACGGCCAGCATTGCGCCTCACAACAGTTTTGCAAGCGCGCGCAATTCGGCGATGTCGTGGTCTGCACCATGCCCGAGGCAATGGTCGATGTGATCATGGATCAGCATGCGCTTGGCCGCCGATACCGCCTTTTCGACCGCCTGCAGCTGCAGGGCGATCTCGGCGCAGGGCTTGCCATCCGCGATCATCGTAACGACGTGGCGCAGGTGCCCCTCGGCGCGTTTGAGGCGCTTTGCAAGTTCGGGGTGGGTTGCATGTTGGTGCTGTTCTGGCATAGACGGATGCTATCCCCCATAGGGGGATGAGGCAAGCGGGCCGCACGGCAAGGCAACGGCACATGAACAAGACTGATGTTGGAATCAGGCGAAGCGTTACATGGGTGATGTGCCTTGCGGTGATCATCCTCGCGCTGTTCCTGTCTCCTGCCTTGGCCCATGCAACACATTTTCCCGGCGATACGCAGGTGGCTGGAACTTCCCTGCATGATGGCATTCATGATCATGCCCGCCACGGCCATTCCGCCGATCAAGACGCTGCCGACCACGAACACCAGTTCCATGGTCTGCCCGTGAAGCCGCGTGGGATTTCGATTTCTGCAGGCAGGGATGTTGCGTCCAGGCGGGTCCCAACTTTGATCGGGACTATCCGCGACGGACCTCGCAAGCCGCCGCGCGCTGTCTGAACCCAACCAACCGGCGCGGATTTTCCGCGCGCTTCAAGGTTCAGACGAAAGGTTCAATCAATGAGACACGCCAATGCCGGGGCCCTGCCTCCGGCTTCAAACTGTTGGCGCGCGGTCGTTTGGCTCGCGCCTTTCATTGCGGTGCTCCTGTGTGCCGACATGGCGTTCGCCCACGCCGTGACGCTCGGCGACAAGGGCTACATCCAGGAAATCACCGGGGTGCACATCATCCCGTTCATCTATCTCGGCGCCAAGCACATGGTGACCGGTTACGACCACATCCTCTTCCTGATGGGCGTCATCTTCTTTCTCTACGGCCTGAAAGAGATTGGCATCTATGTCACCCTCTTCGCCATCGGCCATTCGGTCACGATGCTCGCGGGCGTCTGGTTCGGCTTCGGTATCAACAGCTACATCATCGACGCGATCATCGGGTTTTCGGTGGTCTACAAGGCCTTGGACAATCTGGGAGCCTTCAAGAAATGGTTCGGCTTCCAGCCCGACACAAAGGCGGCAACGCTCATCTTCGGGTTTCTGCACGGCTTTGGCCTGGCGTCGAAGATCCTCGACTACAACATCTCGCCGGATGGGCTGCTGCCGAACCTAATTGCGTTCAACGTCGGCGTGGAGATCGGCCAGTTGCTGGCGCTTGCGGCGATCCTCGTGGTGATGAACCGCTGGCGCGCCACTGCATCGTTCGCACGGCAGGCCTATGCCGTGAATGTCCTCATGATGACCGCTGGCTTTGCCCTGATGGGCATGCAGATCGCCGGCTACTTTGTCGCCTGATTTTCGGAGATTGGAAAATGCAAGATCACAACCAAACAAGCGGCGCCTCCATTCCGCCGCTGCGCGCAGAGCCACGCATCATCACCCGTGACGGCCAGGACCCGCATATTCGCGGTGTCGAGGCCAGTTCCGGCAGCCTTGCATTCGCGACCCTCGGTTCAGCCCTGGCCGCCGGCACAATCCTCGTCTTCTTCTGGCTGCCAGCCGAATACGGAATCGATGCGACCGGCCTCGGACGCGCAATGGGCCTCACGCAGATGGGCGAAATCAAGCAGCAACTCTATGCCGAGGCCGCGGCAGAAGACGCCGCGCTGGCCGCGCAATCCGCAACTCCCCCAGCCGCGCCAGTCAACGATCCACAAATGAACGAACGTCTCGCCGCTATCGAAAGGCAGCTTGCCGAAATTGCGGCTTCGGTCCGCGCCGGTGCGGCGACGCAGGACGTGCGTCGTGCCGAATCCGCGCCGGCGGCAACGGAAACGCCGGAAGCGGAAGTGGCCGCTGTAGCGCCCGTGGAACCGGCTGAAACGGTGGAAGATACGGCTCCGGTCGCAGCCGCAACTCCTTCATGGCGTGACGAAGTGAGCTACACACTGTCGCCGGGAGAAGGGATTGAATTGAAGCTGGCAATGCAGGAGGGCGCCATTGCCGAGTTTGAGTGGACTGCCAACGGTGCCGTGCTAAACCACGATACCCATGGCGATGGCAGCGGCCGGAAGATCTCCTATGAGCAAGGCCGCAACGTCCCCGGCCAACAGGGCGAGCTGGTCGCTGCCTTTACCGGTAATCACGGATGGTTCTGGCGCAACCGCACCGAAGTGCCGGTGACGTTCACACTGCGCACGCGCGGCGATTATTCCGAACTGCGTAAGCCATAGAAAAATGGGTGGCGGCGGGCGGCAACTTGGCTGCCCGCTGCGGCCTTGGCCCTACTCGGCAACGTCCGCTTTCGAGAAACTGTGTTGCCTGCCTGAATGCCCGGAAAGGGGCGGAAACCGACCGGCAACTTTGGGGCCGAAACCTGAATGGCGGCTTTTTTCCTAAGGTCGAGAAGCGGACTCATAAGCCCCTAGCCCCATTTCTGCGGAAATGGTTCTCCACACCTGAGCGAGTGCTCAGCTTTCAGCGTTCGGGCAATCCGGCTTGCCTCAGCGCATCGGCAACTTTGTCCGCCCATTGCGGCATATGGAAGAAGAACGGGAGCGAGCGGTACCGGTCGATCGTGAAACCAGGTTGGCTTTCGATAAGCCTGCGAGCAGCCCAGCGCGAGGTCTCGATGTCGCCGCTCATGGCGGACCATGCGGCGAGATAGCGGTAAGACATGATTATCTCGGGGTGAGCGGCGATGACCTCCCGCGCAATTGTGATCGCCTCACCCAGCGCGCCGGATTTTGCCAACGACGTGGCCACTCCCAACCTCATGTTAAACGCCAGAGGATCCAGCGGGCTGAGCGCCATTGCCCGCGCGAACCGCTCACGTGCCTTCGCGTCATCGCCCACATATATCCCGATCCAGCCATATCGCGCCCAGGCCCAGGAATTGTTCGGATCGAGCGCCAGCGCCTTTTCAATAAGGGCAGCAGCCCGGTTCTGCTCGCCGATGATGCTCATCGCAGAGCCTGCGGCAGTGAGCGCGGTCGGATCGTCACCGATCGACCCGGCGGCATCGATCGCGGCACGAGCCAGGTCGAGGTCGCGTTCGGGATTGCCTGACCACAGATATGCGGCCCGCGAGGCAAGGCACCATGCCAATAGCGCATGAGCCCGGCCATAGGTCGGATCGGACGCGACAGCCTTCTTCAAGAGATCGATTGCGGCGTCATTGGTTTCCTTGCGGCGGCCCCAAAGATCGGGATAGGCGCGCATGACGAGATCGTAGGCGCTCAGGCTGTTGGGAGGCCGGCGCCGCGCCAGCTGGATTTCGGCCCCGCGTATGGCCGGATGGATGGCTCCTGCAACCTGCGCAGCGATCCTGTCCTGGAATTCGAAGATGTCGCCTGCGGAGCCTTCGTAGCGATCCGACCATAGCTGGTTTCGTGTTTGCGTCTCTACCAGTTGCACCGAAATGCGGAGCCGGTCGCCGCCGCGACGAACGGTCCCTTCGACGAGATAGTCCACGCCCAGCTCCTTGCCGACCGCCTGCGCATCGACAAACCGGCCCTTGTAGGCAAAAGCCGACTGGCGGGCGATGACGAAGAAATCCCGGACGCGGGAAAGCGCAGAGGTGATTTCCTCGACCACGCCGTCGGCAAAATACTCGTCAGTCGCGGGTCCAAGATTGTCGAAGGCCATGACAGCAAGCGATGGCTGGTCATTTCTCCTCGGCGACAGAGGTGAATTCGATAGCAAGCGAGTCTCTGCAACAGGAGCCGGTGCATTGAAACGGGCCCCGTTGTTCGAGGTCAGGTTCAAGGACTCGGCAAGGAGGACGGTCTTCGTCTCCGGTTCTGCGCCTAGATGTTTCTTCAAAGAGGCGCGGCATACCTCAAATTGGCGCAGGGCTGCATTCTGTTCGCCGCTGGCCGCCTTGATCCGCATGAGGGCCCGGTGGGCAGGTTCGGCGGCCGGATCAGTCCCAAGCAGGCGCAGCGCAAGTCCTTCGCAGGCGGCGTGCTCAGGGGAACCGGGAGCCGGCGACAGAATGCTGATCCGTTCAACCAGGTCGAGCGCCCGTTGCCGGAAAGCGTGTTGGGGCGGATTGAACCACTCTTCCAGCCCGTCCGGAATGGTCATGCCGGCAAGAAGATCGCCCCGATAGAGCACGGCAGCCGCTGCAAGTTCGGCAAGGTTATCGGAGGAGATTGCCCGTTCGAAAATCCAGACATCCGCCGTCTCCGGCGCGGCGATCAATTCGACCGTCTCCAATCCGCTGGCCAGCGAAAATCCGGTTTCGCCAGTCTCATGTAAATTGCGCCGGATGTCGGCCAGCGCCTGACGAAAACTGTTGCGCGCTTGAGCTTCGCCCCTTCCGGGCCAGAAGCCTTCAGCCAATGCTTCGCGACGGTGTCCCCGTTGTCCAGCGAGCACCAGCGCCGCAAACAGAAGAAGCGACTTTCGCGTGGCGAACCGGAGCGGGCGCCCAGCCGCAGCTTCCGCCTCAAATCCGCCTAGCAACCGGATCCGCACTTATGTCTCCAACGACGGTTTGAGAGTGCAGATTACCATCAAAGTGCTCGATTTAATGCATTCTTAACGGCGGGTACGTCGCTTTTTCTCTTTGCATCACGGCTGGCCGAACAGCTGGCAAACGAGAGTCCTGCATGTTCGCCTGCACAACGCAGGAGGACGAAATGAACAGGATTGCAGTTCCCCTAAATATCCCCGAGACGACGCGGCGGCTGCCCCATGGACTGACAACTCACCTGGTTGCGCTCGCGCAAACAGGGCACAAGCGCTTCAGTGATCGGCGGACACGGAGGGCCATTGACCATCTGACGGCCGATCAACTGAAGGACATCGGACTAGATCCGCAACCCGACGACAGGCTGGCCGTCAGCGCAAGCCTGATGACCAAACTGATGGCCATGCGTTGAGCCGGCCAGCATCGTCTGGCCTCGCGAGCCGGGCCTCTTCGGCCGCAGAGGCCGAAAGCCTCCTCGAGAGCTCCGTGCGCTGTGGAAACATCTGGCCAGGAATTGCGTTCGATTTCGGCAGCTGTTGAACGGCGTCGAGAAGGCCGTGGCCTCCCGTTCGCTGGAGGTGGCCGAATGGGCGAACAGCAGGCTGCTGAAGGGCGAAGCAGCCGAGACGGACAGGGCGCTAAGCAGGAGAGCGGCCGCGACGTCTTCGTGTCGGCAGCGCCGAACTGCTTGCAACGCTGCTGGCCGAGGGTTTGGTGGACGAGTACCGTCTTTGCCTTGCGCCGGTGGTGTGTGGCGAGGGTACACCAATGTTCAAGCCCGCAGTTGGACGCACCCAATTTGCACTGCGGGAGAGCCGGCCTCTCAGGACCGGCGGGCTGATCCTGTTTTACGAGCGGAAGGCATTGTAAGGCTAGTGCGCACGTTCTCGGAACCGCATTTCTGACTGGCGGATCCGGGGCCGTGAGCGGACTGGCAGCTTCTTGTCTCGGCCTCTTCACAAGCGGACATTTACCTGACCTGGCCCGAAGAAATGTCCCTGTATGTCCTTAGACGAGGGCTCTTGCATGAAATTGGCGGACTGACACAGTCTCCGATCCGGCCCGGCGTCCGTATTGGCCGGCTGCGGACTAA
>JBGSJA010000268.1:0-7450 GCA_041742235.1 Salaquimonas sp.
GTTCAGCTTGGCAATCCGCAGCAGCGAGGGATGGATGGCGTCGAACGGCCCATCCCCGTCGAGGAAATTCCACTGTGAATCGTCCCAGGCGACGCCTCCCGAATCGGACCGGATGACCGGATCTTCGCGGCGCGCAATGAAGCCCTTGTTGAATTCGTCGAAATCACGCGTGTCGGCAAAGGGAAGCGCAGCTTTCGCGTCCTCGATCACCTTGCGCGTATATTCCGACGGCGCCTTGCCCCTGGGGTGGAAATGACCGGCGAGCGGCTCGGGTGCCTGCTGCGCCCGGGCCTGGCCTTCGTTGAACAAGGCGCTGCCGCCCAAGGCAAACGCCGCCCCCGCGGCGGGGATCGAAGTCAAAACCTGCCGTCTGGTGGTCATGTCACTACTCCGGATTAGCCGCCGGCATCGCGCCGGCAGCATCATGGATCCGGTCAGCGGCAGGGCGCCGTGTAGGTCGGCCCGGACCGTGAACGGTAGATGCAAAGGCCAGGTGTCTTGGAACGCCCGATCAGCGTCCCCGCAACATTGTCCGTTGCCGCCGCGCTGCCCCCGCCGGGCTGCATTGCCGTGCATCCGGACGCCGCCATGGCGCAGACGCATATGATGAATGCGGAAACTATGCGCGGCATGGCTTCTCTCCCGGTTTCACTGAGCAAAATCATAAGCCGAGGCAGGGGGTTAATTGTTGCAAACGTAGCTTTTCCGGCAAATTGTTCTGGCAATGGTCAGTCATCCCCGGCCTCGCGCTCCAACGCTGGAAGATCCTTGATCCGCAAGCCCGCATAGGCAGTCTCGACAATGCCCGCCTTGATCAGCGTGCCAAAGGCGCGGCGGAAGGCTGCCCGGCTCATGCCGGCCATTCGCCCGAGTTCTTCCTGCGTCGCACGAACGCTGCCGTCGGCGTTGACAAGCCGCAGCAGAAGCCGGGCAAATCGCGCGCGGGCCGGCAGCGCGAGCACCTCTGCAAGCACGGAAATGCAAAGTGTACCGTTCATGTGGGTGAGGCGGTGAAAACAGATCCAGTCTTGCGGGTTTGCCGCAAGATTGCGGCTGATGGCGGTAATTGGCGCCTTGAACAGTCGGCAGTCGGATGCCGCAATTACCGAAATTGTCCTGAGATTGCTGGCGAGCAGGGCGGATTCGCCGATCCAGAACCCCGGCCCGGCCCGGTGCACGGTCACTTCCTCATCCCTGGTGATGGGTATCGCCAGATCGAGCGATCCCTCTCCCAAACCGTAAACGGCATCGGGTTCATCGCCAACGGTGTAGAGCCTCTCGCCCTTGCGCAGCTGCGTCCAGCGGCCCAATGCGCCCAGGCGTTCGCGGAAATCGGCAGGTTGTTGCGACAGCCAACCTGTTTCGGCGAGATTGCGCAGGCGTTCGATGGAAGTTTCATGGGATTGCTGCATTTGCGCCAGTCTTTCAGCGTCTGCGGGTCTATTATTTGTCTTCCTGCAATTTGAACGTATTGTGGCATGTGCCGTAAAGCATGGCAGACGGTGTCATTTCGTTTGATATCAGAATAATGTAACGTAGCGTCGCCAATGCGCAATCAAGGGCCTCAAGGTCCGCGCTGGGTCGGGCTCGGTCACGGAGGCGTCATGACGAAATTTCTGATCAACTTGATTGTTTCGGTTTGCCTGCTGCTGCCGGCCGCAACAGTTGCACCGCCAGCGCAAGCCGTTACGATCAACATCAATATCGGCGGCACGATCAGCAATGGCCGCTCCATCAGTTGTTCCGGCGGGGAACGGCTGCTGCGAAACCGCGGTTTCCGTGATGTGCGGCGGATCGACTGCCGTGGCAGGTTCTTCATCTATCGCGCATGGCGCGGAAACCGGCGCTTCGAGATCGCCATACGCGCGTCAACCGGCGTCATCGTGGATGTCCGGCGCATCCGGTAGCCCTGCATGATATGCCGCGGCCACAACGGAGAAACGCATGTCGGTGCTGGTTGACTATTGGTGGTTCTTCGCGATTCCCTTGGCGTTCATCGCGATCGTGATCTGGGTCTTCAATCCGCGGCGCAAGAAACGGCTTGAAGCCGAGAAGGAAATACCCTTCAGGGACAACAAGCCGAAGGACGGGTAGGCGCTTACCATGCGACCGGCTTGCCGTCCCGGAAAAAGCCGCCCGTAGGCCCGTTTTCGTCCAGCGTCGCTGCCCACACGATTCCCGCCGCGCCTTGCTCGACGCTCCGCGTGGCGCCAGGACCGCCCATTTCGGTGCGCACCCATCCAGGGCACACAGAGTTCACCTTGATGCCGGCGCCGGCCTCGCCTGCCGCAATGCGCGTCACCGCGTTCATCGCCGTCTTGGAAATGCGGTAAGGAGCAGCGCCCGTGCCCATTTCGGTCAATCCCGCCATGCCGGTCGATACGTTGACGATCCGGCCATATCCGCGCCGCTGCATGATCGGCAGCGCCCTTGCAACCATCCGCATTGCGCCGAGCGTGTTGTTGTTGAAGGCTTCCGCCACCAACTCCGTGGGCGTTTCGGCAATGCTGCGGCCATAGCCGCCATAAATGCGCCCGGCATTGTTGACGAGCACGTCGATGCGCCCGTGCCGTTCCATCAACCGGTCGAAAAATGCGGCAACCGACAGGTCCTCGCCGACATCGAGTTCGTCGGCATGGGCGCCGTCGGGCGCGCCGAGCTTCTCGACACCTTCTGCCGCCTTGCCGGCCGCTCGCGCCGTCACGATCACGGCCATGCCCCGACCGAGAAGCTGGCGAGCCGTCTCAAGTCCCAGGCCCTGCGAAGCGCCAGTGATGACTGCAACCGGCCTGTCCATGTCACTGCTCCCCGGAAATCATGACCTCACAGATGTGGCACGTTTGCGCGCGCATTCAAGGCGAGGCGGGGCCTATGCAGCCGATCGGACTTTTCCTATGGTTCCCTGAAGCCGGTTCACCGGCATCCCTTCAGGTTCGGGCGCGCCACTTGACGCACAGGCATGAAACGCTTCGCTTCGATCTTGCAGCGCCGTTTGCCGGGGCGGGCGCCATGGCCCTTGTCGCGGGCGGCGCAGCCGGCGGCCTGGCGGAGGCGATTGCCTCGGCGGTCCTCATCTGGAACGTCTTCGCCGTGCTGCATCATTCCGAGGTGCTTGCCGCTCGCGCCGGCCAGCCGCTCGGAACGCTGGTGCTGACCCTCGCGGTTACCGCCGTCGAAGTTTCGGTCATCTTTTCCGTCATGTTGTCGGGCGCTGAAAATCCGACGCTCGCGCGCGAAGCCGTTTTTTCCACCATCATGATCGTCACGACGGGGGTAGTGGGCATTTGCCTGCTGCGCGCCGGCTGGAATGGTCGGGCGGCCGAGCACAACAGCCAGGCCACAAGCGCCTATCTGACGGTGCTGATCACGCTGGCGGGCCTCGCGCTCGTGCTTCCCAATTACACCGTGACGACCGAAGTCGGAACGTTGTCCAGCGGTCAACTCGAATATGTGGCCGTCGCAGCCCTGCTGCTTTACGGCAGCTTTCTGTATATCCAGACAACACTGCTCAAGAATGATTTCGTTGGCGGGGAAGAAAGGCAGGATGGCGACAGACCGCAGAACCGGCGCGTTGCGGTTAGCGCCGTGTTTCTTGTTCTGAGCCTCGCCGCCGTCGTAACGCTTGCCGACGCGGTTGCCGATCCCCTGGAAGTCTTTTTCGCGTCTTCCGGACTGGCGGACCCCGAAGCGGTAGTCGGCATGTTCGTGGCCGTGGTCGTGCTCCTGCCGGAAGGCATCAACGCCATACGCGCCTCGAATTCGCGGTCGAGCCAGCAATCGCTCAACATCGCCCTGGGTTCCGCGCTGGCCACGATCGGATTGACCATTCCGGCCGTCATTGCCGGCAGTTTTCTCACCGGCCAGAAACTGGAACTCGGGCTCGGCGGAAGCGAGCAGACGCTGCTGTTGCTGGCGCTTGCGGTAAGCATGGTCAGTTTCGGCACGGGCCGCACAAATGTGCTCACCGGCCTGGTGCACATTGTACTGTTCGGGGCCTTCGTGCTGACGGGCTTCCTGCCGTGACGCGTCAGTAGGTCTTCGCGCCGTTCACCGGCAGCCGCACCCGGTAGAGCGATGTCGTGCCGCAAATATAGAGCACGTTGCGCTTCTCGCCGCCAAAGACGCAATTGGCGACGACTTCCGGCACCTTGACCTTGCCGAGCAAGGTTCCGTCCGGGTGGTAGCAATGGATGCCGTCGCCCGCACTCGTCCAGATCCGCCCTTCCGTGTCGAGGCGGAAACCGTCGAAAAAGCCCGCCGTCGCATCGGCGAACACCCTGCCGCCGGAAACCTTGTTGCCCTCGCCGATGTCGAAGACGCGCATGTGCGCCGGATTCTGCGCACCGTGGGTACGGCCCGTATCGACGACATAAAGCTGTTTTTCATCGACGGAAAAGGCGATGCCGTTCGGTTTGACCATGTCGGTGATGACCGCCGTCACGGCGCCGCTTGCCGGATCGATCCGGTAGACATTCGAAGCGCCGATCTCGCTCTCTGCCTTGTTGCCCTCGAAATCGGAATCAATGCCGTAGGTCGGGTCGGTGAACCAGATCGTTCCGTCCGATTTCACCACTACGTCGTTGGGGGAATTGAGCCGCTTGCCCTCGTACCGGTCGGCGAGCGTGATGACCGAGCCGTCGTGCTCGGTGCGGCTGACGCGCCGCCCGCCATGCTCGCAGGTAACGAGCCTGCCCTGACGGTCGACCGTGTTGCCGTTCGAATTGTTCGCGGGCTGACGGAAGACGCTGACATGCCCGCTGGTATCGTCGAAACGCAGCATCCGGTTGTTGGGAATGTCTGACCAGACCACGAACCTTCCCGCGCCGAACCAGGCCGGACCTTCCGCCCACATGCAGCCGGTGAAGAGCTTTTCCACATGCGCATTGCCGTTGAACAATCGCGCAAAGCGCGGATCGAGCACTTCGTAAAAATCCGATGCAGCCATATCCGTCTCCTCCCCGAAGGCCCTCGATCGATAGCATGGCTGCGGAATCCTGTCATGCCGCGCTTTGGCCGTTTTGGCGGAGCACAATTGTTCCGTGGGGGAGGAACCCGAATGGAGGAGTTTGCCCAATGCTACGCCTTGCCGGAACATTTTGTGCCGTGTCGCTTGTCCTGGCGACTTCCGCTTTCGCGGCACACTGCCCGATGGATGCAGCCGCTATCGATGCCTATCTTGCACGGGCCGAAGTCAGCGACCCGCTGAAGACACAGGTCAATGCCTTGAAGGACGAGGGCATGGTCCTGCATGCCGAGGGCAAGCACCGGGAATCGGAAGCAAAGCTCGCCGAGGCGATGCGCATGTTGCTCAACGGCCAGTGATGGCAGAGACAGCGCGCCGCACCGGGCGGCGCGTTGTCATGCCGCCTTCAGCGCCCTCGGCTCGTACAGCAGCTTGATGTAGGAGCGGAACAGCATCACCTGGTCGCCCAGCGAGCGCGGATCGTTAAGCGCCTTCGACATCACGATGCCGCCCTCGATCACCGTGTTGATCATGTCGGCCAGCGCCTCGCGGTCGACCGGGTCGCGAGGCTGGTATTGCTCCTCGATCTCTCCGATCAGCTTGAGGAAGCGCTCGCGCCATTCCAGCACGCCCTCGCGCATCAATTGGCGGATTTCCTGGTCGAACATCCGGTCCTGGTAGCAATAGGTTGCAATGAGGCAGCCGGGATGAGCCTCGGGCAGATTGTACATTGCCTCGGCGAAAAGCTTGAGGCTGATGAGGAAACCCTGCAGCGGGTCCTCGGACAATTCCCGCCCGCGATTGAAGATGTCATCGAGGATCGCCTTCTCCTGCACGAAATAGCGCAGCAGCAGCGCCTTCGCGAGCGCAGACTTGTCCGGGAAATGATAGAAGAAGCCGCTCTTGGTGATCCCGGCGGCGGCAATGATTTCCTCGATCGAGGTGGCGTTGAACCCCTTCGCTAGTATCGAGCCTTCGGCAATATCCATGATGCGCTCGCGCGTCGTGACGGCGTTCGTCATCGCATACCTCCGCATGTGCAAAAAGACACGAAAAACACTGTACCACAGGTACGGAAAGCGGGCACGCCCGGCGCAATGAAAAAGCCAATGCCGGCTTTCATTCGGCCACAAGTAATTGTCACTATTAGGTAATTCGAGAAAATCTTGCGACCGTACCGCAAGTCGGCTGGATGGCGCGGCTGGTGGTGTGCATTTTCCGGGCATCGAAACCGATACCGAAAGGAGAATGTCATGAGTATTCACCGCAACGCCTTGCCGCAATTGTCGGGGACGAAATTCCTCACCGACAGCGGTCTTGAGACCACGCTGGTTTTCAATGACGGAATGGAATTGCCGCACTTCGCCTCGTTCGACCTGCTGCGCACGCGAGAGGGCAAGGCGCGCATTCTGCGCTACTACCGCGACCATGCGCAAATCGCGCGGAGGCACGGCGTCGGTTTCCTGCTGGAAACGGTGACCTGGCGCGCCAACCCTGACTGGGGGCGCAAGCTTGGCTACTCGCTGAAGGCGCTCGAGGCAGCCAACGAGGAGGCGGTGGAGATGTTCCTGCCGCTGCGCGATGAACTGGAAGCGGCCGGCACCACTGCAGTGATCTCGGGCAATATCGGCCCGCGCGGCGATGGCTACAAGCCGGGCGCGCTCATGTCCGTGGAAGAGGCGCGCGACTACCACGCCTGGCAGGTCGGCGTGCTCGCGCGCCAGCCGGTCGACATGGTCGCGGCATTCACCATGAACTATGTCAACGAGGCGACCGGAATTGTGCTCGCCGCGCGCGATCACGGCGTGCCGGTTGCGATCTCCTTCACCGTGGAGACCGACGGCAGGCTGCCGTCGGGACAGACGCTTGGCGAGGCGATCGAGGAAGTCGATCGCAAAACGGATCGCCATGCCGCCTACTTCATGTTAAACTGTGCGCATCCTGAACATTTTGATGCCGTTCTGGATCCGCGCGCCGAATGGATCGGGCGTATACGCGCAATTCGCGCCAATGCCTCGCGCCGCAGCCATGCTGAACTTGACGAGGCAACTGAGCTTGACGCTGGCAATCCGGCCGAACTGGGTCGACAATATCGCGACCTCCTTCGCCGCTTGCCGAACCTTTCCGTGCTTGGCGGATGTTGCGGCACGGATCACCGCCACGTGGCGGCAATAGCAATGCAGTGCATGGCCGTGGAGGATGCGGCCTGACAGTCAGGGGCGAGGTCCGGCCGTGTTGAGCCGGACCCCGCATGGTATTCGGGAAGAGGGACATGAAGATCGCAAGACATTTGGCCGGGGCGTTTGGCCGGAAGAACGCAAGGCGGGGCTGCCAGGCTGTCGCCACGGCAGCGGCTGACGAAAAGTTGGTGCTGGCGGCGCGCAGTTTCCTGCGCCGTGTCGGCTCGTGACCGGCGCGGCGCGAATGCGGCCGCTGTCAGTTTCCAAGGATTGCCGGCAGCCGCAGATCCTTCTCGCGCGCGCAGTC
>JBGSJA010000269.1:0-11299 GCA_041742235.1 Salaquimonas sp.
ATGGAAGGCACCTGCACCGGCGAACATGGCATCGGACAGGGCAAGCGCCGGTTCCTGCGCCGCGAACACGGTGAGGGTGCCGATGTCATGGCCGCCATAAAAAAAGCGATCGATCCGGACAATATCATGAACCCGGGCAAGGTGCTGGCGCTGGACTGACCGGGCCGCGCATTGCCAACAGGCGGAGAGACAGACTGTACCGGATTTTCATCACGATCGGCGGCCTGTTGGTGATTGCGCTTTTCACGGCGTTGCTTGCCCCGTTTTTCGTCGACTGGACGTCGCACCGCGCCGCATTCGAGGCGGAGGCGTCGCGCATCATCGGCCAGCCGGTAAAGGTTTCCGGCGCGGCCAGCATCCGGATCCTGCCGCTGCCAACAGTGACTTTTTCCGACATATCGGTCGGGGAGTACGAGGACGGCGCGCCGATGATGACGGCCGCCGCCTTTGCCATGGACGCGGAACTGATGCCGTTCCTGCGCGGCGAGGTCAGGATCGTCGACATGCGGCTCGACAATCCGCATGTGCTGATCCGTGTGAACGAAAACGGCGCCATCGCATGGACGCAGCGCAAGGAAGCGCTGGTCGAACAGGTTACGGTGAAGCTGGAGCGTCTCGTTGTTTCGGGCGGAAGTTTCGACCTCGAGGGCTTGGCAGGCGGGCGCCGCATTCGGGGCGAAGGGCTTGACGCAGAAATTTCGGCGGAAGGGCTTGCCGGTCCCTGGCGCATTTCCGCAACCGGCGCCGTGGATGGCGTGGCCTCCCAGTTCGCGGTAACGACCGGGCGGATACAGGAAGAGGGCTCGCTGCGCGTGGCGGTCGATGCGCGCAGGTTCGACCAGCCTTACCGGTTGACCGTGGACGGGCCCGTGGAAATGCGCGATGGCGTGCTGGCCTGGAATGGTGTCTTCAGGGTCTCGCCCGCGGCCGGAGAAGGGGGCAAACCCGAACCGGGCGCGCTGCCGCTGGTGGCGAGCGGCGCATTCTTCGCAACACCCAATGCCGTCGAGGCTCCTGAGTACCGGCTGGAAATCGGCGACCGGGACGATCCCTATACGATCACCGGAAGGGGGATTGCGCAGATTCGCGAGGAAATATCTTTCCGCGTGGAGGCCGATGGGCGGCAAATCGACATCGACCAGATGGATAAAAAAACCCGCGAAGGCGAAGGCAAGGCCGCGGGCCTCGCCACGCGCCTTGCGGCGCTGCGTTCCATCATCGATGCCATACCGGTGCCGCAGGCAAAAGGTGAAATCGATTTCGAGCTTCCCGCGATCGTGGCAGGCGATACGGTCATTCGCGAGGTCAGCGCCCTGATCAAGCCCGACGGCGACGGCTGGCAGGTCGCAAGGCTCAAATCCACACTGCCGGGAAACACCACTTTCGAGGCATCCGGGCGGGTTGGCACGGGGGATGATTTCGGTTTCGAGGGAGATCTGCTGCTGGCTTCGCGCCAGCCGACCGGGTTCGCCAACTGGCTTTCGGGCGCAAGCGATGCGTCGTTGCGCCGGCTCAAAAGCGCCGGTTTTTCGGCAAGGGCAAGCCTCGGGCCGCAAAAGGCCGAGTTCAACGACCTCGAATTGGTGCTCGACGGCGTGTCGATCCGCGGCTCGCTGCGGCGCGAGGAGCTTACGGGCGCCGCGCCGCTGTTGACCGCGATCCTCGAGGGCGAGGCGATCGACCTTGAAGACCTCAGGGCGATCCAGGCGCTGACCGGCGAAGGCTCGGGAAGTGTTGCCGGCCATGATCTCGACCTGACGCTCAAGACCGCGCTGTTGCGCGCGGACGGCATGGAAGCGTCCGACGTCGACGTGGAACTGCGCATGGAGCGAGGCTCGGTGTCGGTCGACCGCCTCAATGCCGGAGCGTTCCATGGCGCGCGGATCGAAAGTTCGGGAAAGATCGACGATCTTTTCGGGCGGGCCAGCGGCAATATGAGCCTTGCAATCAATGCAGAAGATGGTGGCCGTCTTGTCGAACTGGCGCGCGAGCGTCTGGGCGGGAACCGCTTTCTCGACGCATTGGCGGTGGACCCGGCCCTGACACAGGGGCTGGACGTCACGCTTTCGCTTGATGCCCGCCCCGAAGGAGAAGGTGCGAAGGCATCGTTCAACGCGATCGGAACGATGGGCGGTGCGCGGTTCGAGTTGCACGATGTCTTCGAGGGGCGGCCGGCGCAATGGGGACAAGCGCGCCACGGCGTGACCGCCAAGATCGGCCATGATTATCCGGACGTTCTGGCGCGGCAATTATCGCTTCCCGCGCTGCCGCTGCCGCCGGAAGGGCCGTTGACCGTGGATGTCGAACTTTCCGGCAGGCCGCTGGAAAGGATGGAAGGGCTTGTGGCGCTCGCCGCGCCCGGCGCCGATCTGTCTGCGAAGGGGAACCTGTCTTTCCGGCCGGCAGTCGCCACCGGTGCGCCGGATCTTTCGCAGCCCGCATATGAGGCAAAACTCACTGCCGGGATCAAGGATGCCGACCCGTGGCTGTTCATGTTCGGTCTCGCGCTGCCCGGCGCCGGCGAAGGAACGCCGTTGTCGCTCTCTGCCGATGCAAAGGGCTTAGACGGAACGCATGAATTCTCCGGCATTTCGGGCCAGGTGTCGGGCAATGGCTACAACGGGGCGCTGACGTTGTCCGTGCCGCCAGCGGGCCGGGCGAAACTGTCTGGAAACCTCGCATTCGACACGCTGTCCTTGCCGGTGCTGGCTGAATTCGTCACGGGTCCTGGCACATTCGGGCAATCGTTCGACGGGCTGAGCGAGACCGAATTCCAGGGATTGCCACTGCCTGGCATGGACGGAGAGCTTGCGCTTTCGGCAAAGCGCCTGGAGACGGGTTTCAGCGAGGCGGCGGAAAATTTCTCGGCGCAGGCGACGATGATCGAGGGCGCGCTCACCCTGTCGCAGATTTCAGCAGGCTGGCTGGGCGGGCAATATTCCGGCTCGATCGCGATTGGCAATCAATCAGGCAGCGCAACGGCTGACCTCCGCGGCAATGTGGCCGGGTTCGACATGGCCCGCGCGCTGGCCGCGGCTGGCCATTCAGGGGTCATGACGGGAACCGGCGACGCCGGTTTTTCGCTCGATGCAGAAGGACGCAGCCTCAAGGGGCTGGTCTCCGGACTTGCGGGCAGCGGCAATGTTGTCGTGCGTGACCTCGTCATCGCCGGAATCAGGGCCGGCAATCTGGCCGACCTTTTTCCGGCGACCGATGCGGAAGGATTCGCTGTCGACAGCGCCAGCGTTGCGCCGCTTGCCGAAGGAATCTGGACCGGCGGAGAACTGGCTGTCGGCGATGTCTCCGGCACGTTCACCGTCAGCGCGGGCAAGGCCGCGATCCGGAACCTTTCCGCCAACCTGGATGGACTGAAAATCGCTGGCGAAGCGTTGGGCGATCTCGGTACCGGCGAAACCTCGGCTACCATCACCTTGGCGCCCGATGCGGGCAAGGAAGCGCTGGCGGGCGCCGAACCGGCGGTAGCTTTCGTTTTCGAGGGCGTACCGGGCGACATGGGCCGCCTGACCGATACATCCGCGCTCGAAGGGTACCTGTCGCTCCGGGCGTTCGAGCAGGAGCAGCGCCGCGTCGAGATCCTGCAGGCTGCGGTTCTGGAAAAGCAGCGGCTGCGGCGCGAAATTATTGCGGCCAACGCCCGCGAGGCGAGGCGCGAGGAAGAGCGGCTGGCCGAGCAGCGGCGGATCGAGGAACTGCAACGTCGACTGGAAGCGGAAAGACTGGCCCGGGTAGAAGCGGCGCGAAAGGCCGCCGAAGAGGAGGCAGCCCGCAAGGCAGAGGAAGAAGCCGCGGCCCGCAAGGCTGCCGAGGAAAAGGCCCGCAAGGCAAAGGAAGAAGCGGCTGTACGCAGGGCTGCCGAGGAAGCCGCTCGCAGGGCAGAAGAAGAGGCCGCGGCACGCAAGGCTGCCGAGGAAAAGGCCCGCAAGGCAGAGGAAGAGGCGGCTGCACGCAGGGCTGCCGAGGAGGCCGCTCGCAGGGCAGAAGAAGAGGCCGCGGCCCGCAAGGATGCCGAGGAAAAGGCCCGCAAGGCGGAGGAAGCGGCAGCCCGCAAACGGGCCTTGCAGCCGCAAACCTTGCCGCGCGCGGGCGGACCCAAACCGGCTGCCGAAATTCCGGGCGGGCCTGAAATCGTGGTCGAGGAACTCCCGCCGCCGGAAGAGCCCGCCGCCACGGCTCCCAAGCCCGTCAATCCAGGCAATCTGTTCGAGAATCTGGACCGTCTCTTCCAGTAGGCTACCTGCCGGCGCGCAAAGCCTCGAGCACATGCAGGCGGATCGCCGAGGACAGATTGGCGCCTTGCGGGCGGGCAGCGTCGATCATCGCGATCAACCGCGCGACGGGAATTTCCCGGGCTTTGGCAAGCCGGGAAAGTTCAGCCTGGAATTCGTCTTCGATGGAGTAGCTCGTGCCGTGGCCGTTGATCGTGACGGAGTGCTTTCGCAGCATGGCTGGCGATCATTTCCCGTCCGGATCGGGACGTTCGATGCGTTTGGCGTCGAGCCGGTTCTCTTCGATCTGCCGGATATCGGCTTCGCGCCTGCGCGCCTTTCCGGAAACGGACGATTTCGTCCGGTTTTCAGCTGCGGTGGCTTCGCGGGCCTTGCGGGCCGCATGTTTGCGCGCGAGCCGCAAATTGACGACCTCGCCCACGCCTATTTCTTCTTGCGGAAGGAATCGAGCGACACCACTTCGGCGCCCGTTTCGGCAGTCTTGTCGTCTGCCGGTTTGTCCTCGCCACCCCTTGACCGCGTGACCGCCGAAACAGCCGCTTCCGTCTTCTTTCCGGTTTCGGTTCGCGGCAACGCCGCTGGCAACGGTGCAATTTCCGGCTCAACTTGCACGGGGGCAACTTGCGCGGGAACCGGCGCTACATCGAACTGCAAACCGAACTTCACCGAGGGATCGAAGAAGCCACGGATCGATTCGAACGGGATGCGCAACCGCTCGCGGATGTCGTCGAAGGAAAGGTCGATCTCGAATGCAGTGTCGGTGACCTCAAGGTTCCAGAAGGAATGCTGGATCACGATGGTCATTTCATCGGGATAGCGCTCGAGCATTCGCGTCGAGAGCCGAACGCCGGGATAGGCGGTCGAGAAGGTAATGAAGAAATGGTGCTCGCCCGGCAGGCCGGTTCGCTGCACTTCTTCCAATACCTTGCGGATGACGCGGCGCAAGGCATCCTGTGTCAGAATGTCGTAACGGATCAGATCGTCGCTCATGGTGACCTATTTGGGCCGCTGCTTCCCGGCACAAGATATAAGCCCAAAAGCACTCCGGGCAAAAGGGGCAACCGGTAACAGGAAGGCGAGGGGCGGCAATGTGTCCGCTTCCGGTTTCGTTCCATGCCAACGGACAGAAAACAAGTGGAGGCTTCTGTTGCCAGGTGCCTCCGAACCCCGCCTGACCGTGCGAACAGTCAGGAGTTTAAGGTGAAGCTGTCACACCGCTTACGCAGCGAGACGTGCTTCCGCATAGTTGTCGTTTGCAACTATTGAAACGGCCCGATATCGGCGGGTACCATACCGAACGAAAACACTGTCTTTACGCCCTCGTCGATCCTGTTTCGCCCCCGCCGAATTTCTTGTGCGGCCAAGAAATTTGGTGGAGGCGCCGGGTACCGCCCCCGGGTCCGATAGGTTTATTACACAGGCCATTTATCGTCATATCCGGCAAGCCGGCACACCATATATAGGCTTGAACCCCCGGCAGATAAAGGCCTAATGTTCGCCAAACATTGTCTGTAAAAAGACAATGAGAGGTGCCGACATGAGTGTGAGCGACCATCTGGCCGATGTTCAACGCTACGATTCGCACGCCACTTCCGATGCGGTGCAGGCAATCGTGCGCAGCATGGCAATCGGCATCCACCCCGAAGCAACCCGCGTTCATTGCGAGGACGCGGCGGAACTGGCGGCGATTCGCGACAATTGGTGCGTCAGGAAACTCAAGATGCCTGATCCGCAAACCTGCGATGAAGCGATTGCGGCGGTCTGCGAGCAAATGGCCGCCGACCGGACAAAGCTGCGCGTGACGTTCTGCTACCTCGTGGCGAAGAAACTGGGCCGGCTGTCGGCGCTGTAAGTGCCTTCATGGTCACAAGGCACAGAACGCCACATAAGCGGGGTTTTGCCTGACGCCCCGGGCGATTTGCGATCACCTTCCCAAAGTGGCCAGCATTGCCGGACTTGATTGCCGGTGACACCGGCGACATGCAAGGAATTTCTACCAGCAGTATTCATTGACTTCAAACTACTATCGCCGATTTTGCTGCCGGGCGGCATGTTTGCTTCTACCGGGCGGTGGACAGAGCCCGGTAAAGTTGTTTTAAAAGCGGCAATTTCGGGGTCCGGCCAGGCGCAGGAGTAAGCATGTTTCCGCTCGACAGGCTGCTTAAGGTATTCATCAAGTTCGGCGAACTGAATGTTGTCGATGCCTCGGGCCAGAGGCATGTGTTTACGGGCGGAAGCCCGCTTGGGCCGAGCGGGGAGACGCTCAATCCGGTAACGCTCAAGATCCACGACGCCACGCTTTACCGCAAGATCGCTCTCAATCCGGAATTGCATGTGGGCGAAGCCTACATGGACGGGACAATCACCTTCGAAGACGGTTCAAACGTCCGCGATTTTCTGACTCTGTTTTCCGCCAACCGCTACTCGCTTTCCGAGGTGAAGTCGCACCGGTTGATGAACGCGTTCAAGATGCTGGTTCGCAAGGTTCAGCAGTCCAACAGACTTGGGCAGGCGCAGAAACACGTCGCGCACCACTACGACCTCGGCAACGAGCTCTACAAGCTCTTCCTCGACAAGAACATGCTGTATTCCTGCGCTTATTTTCGGCAGGACGACGACACGCTGGAGCAGGCGCAACGCAACAAGCTGCGGCTGCTCGCCGCCAAGCTGGACCTGAAACCGGGCCAGCGCGTGCTCGACATCGGGTCGGGCTGGGGAGACCTTGCGCTTTACCTCGCCCAACTGGAGAACGTGGAGGTGCTCGGCGTTACACTTTCGAAGGAGCAGCACGAGCTTTCAACAAAACGCGCGGCGGATCTGGGCCTTTCCAACCGGGTGCGCTTCGAGCTTCGCGACTACCGCCTCGTCAACGAGAAATTCGACCGGATCGTCTCCGTCGGCATGTTTGAGCATGTCGGCGTCGGACACTACGACGAGTTCTTCAAGAAGGTGAACGCGCTGATGCCCGATGACGGGGTGATGGTGCTGCACTCCATCGGGCATATGAGCCCCCCGGGCATGGCCAGCCCCTGGTACCGAAAATACATCTTTCCCGGCGCCTATTCGCCAGCGCTTTCCGAGGTCTTCGCCGTCATCGAACAAAACAATCTGTGGTGCCTCGATCTTGAATTCCTGCGTTTGCACTATGCCCTGACGCTTGCGCATTGGTGCCAGCGCTTCGAGGCGAACCGCGCCGAGGTGGTGAAGATGTATGACGAGCGCTTCGCGCGGATGTGGGAATTTTACCTGATCAGCGCTGAAATGATGTTCCGTACCGGCAGCCAGCTGGTTTTCCACATGCAACTCAGCCGCAAGCGCGATGCAGTTTCGATCCGGCGCGACTACATCGTGGACAAGCAGCGCGAATACATCGCCAGGGAAGCCGAACTCGGGCTTGCCGTGTAAAATCCGGGCGATTCGCGCCTGATGCGGGAATCGCGAGGAAAAGCCATGCGCGAATATCACCTGCTTCTGGAACACGTCCTCGAAAACGGCGTCGACCGCGGCGACCGGACCGGCACGGGCACCCGTTCCGTCTTCGGGCACCAGGCGCGTTACGACCTTTCCGCCGGTTTTCCGGTGCTGACGACCAAGAAGCTGCATGTGCGTTCGATCATCGTCGAATTGTTGTGGTTCCTGCGCGGCGACACGAATATCCGTTATCTGCACGAACACGGCGTCACCATCTGGGACGAATGGGCGGATGCGCAAGGCAATCTCGGCCCGGTCTATGGCAAGCAATGGCGGTCATGGCCCGATGGCAAGGGCGGCGAGATCGACCAGATCGCGCGGCTGGTCGAAGGCATCGGCAAAAATCCCAATTCGCGGCGGCATATCGTTTCGGCATGGAACCCGGCGGAAGTGGACGAGATGGCGCTGCCGCCATGCCACTGCCTGTTCCAGTTCTATGTCTCGCGCGGCAGGCTGTCGTGCCAGCTCTACCAGCGCTCCGCCGACATTTTCCTGGGCGTGCCGTTCAACATCGCCTCCTATGCTTTGCTGACGATGATGGTAGCGCAGGTGACGGGCCTCGAGCCCGGCGATTTCATCCATACGCTTGGCGACGCGCATCTTTATCACAACCACTTCGAACAAGCGCGGCTGCAACTCACCCGCCAGCCAAAGCCCTTGCCGGTGATGAAGATCAATCCGGCGGTGAGCGACATTTTCGGCTTTACGCTCAATGATTTCGAATTGATTGGATATCAGGCCGATCCCGCAATCAAGGCGCCGATAGCCGTGTGATCAGCGGGTTACCATGAACCAGCGCGGCGCGCTGCGGCGCGTTTCGTCCGGCCGGAACCACGGCACCTCGACCGGCGCGCCGAAGCCTTCCAGATCGGCGCCGGCAAGCTTTTTCAATGCTGTCGCCGGTTCGTTGCCAGTGTCTGCGAAAATGACCGCAAGCGGGCCAGATGGAAGCGCGCCGGGTTTTTCAGGATGCGCTGGCGGGGCAATCTGCAGCCAATAGCGCAGGTGACCGGCGGCAAACCAGCGGGTGATCGCGTCTTCGCCAAGGATTACGACCGGCGTTGTTCCATCTGCAACGGCGGGCGCGAGGCGCACGATAGCGGCAGGGTCGGGCATCGCCGCATCGCGCTGCGCGCCGGAAAACAGGCGCTTGTGCGCAATGACAGCGACCGGAATGACAATCATGACGACTGCGGTGGCCAAGGCGAGGCGGCGAAACGCGGTCTCGTCAATGAAGCGGGCGAAGACGATCGCCAGCACCAGAGGAAACAGCACGGATTCAGGTTGCAGCCAGTGGTCGCGGAAATAGGTGGTGCCGCCAACGATTACCAACGCGGCGAAAATCACCATCAAGATGAGCCAAAGGCGCAACAACCGGCGGCTGGCAGGCTGTTTTTCATCCGGTATCGGCGCGACTTGCGGGCGCGGCGCAATCTTGCGGTCGGCATATCCGAGCGCGACGATTGCCAGCCACAGGCCGTGAACACCGGCCAGCGCCATGACGAAAGTGAAGACGCCCTCGATCCGCGTCGCGACGAAGCCGTGGCGGTTGAAGCCGAGATTGTCGATCTTTGCAGCGCCGGTTGCCGGGTCCGCGGCGATATAGAGATAATGCGGTCCGGCAATCGCCAAGGCGATCAGCAGCGACATCGCGAACCACGGCGTGAGCACGGTTTGCCGCGTCTGGCGGTCCATCGCGAAGGTCAGCACGATTGCGGCCGCAAAAAGCAGGAAATTGTACTTGGCGAGCATGCCGAGGCCCATCGACACGCCCAGCGCGATGTAAAGCCATGCGGACGGACGGGCCGCGACGCGAAAGAAAATCAGGGCCGTGAGCACGCACAGGAATGTGTTGGTTACCGTGTGTGTGTGGTCGATCTGCGATTCCCAGGCAAAATTGGCGCAAAACAGCAGGCCGAAGCAGGCAACGGCGGCAAGGCGGCGATTGCCGGTGACTTCCAGTGCCAGGTAGAAAAGTGTCGCGTAGGCGGCGAAGAGGACGGCGTTCTTGACAAGCGCGATCGCCATAAAATTGACGCCCAGCACGTTGAATGCCGCAGTCTGGAGCCATTGGTAGAGCGGGGGATGCGGGCCGTAGCCGAAGGCGAACCGGTCGGCGATGGCAAATTGCTCGGCCTCGTCGAGGTTGGGCGGGGCGCCGAGCAGCGCCCGGATGACCGTTTGCAGCAGGAAGTAGGCCGCAAGCACGAGGACGGGATGTCCGGTCAGCGCCGCCGCGAACCGGTTCGCGGCGCTCTCGACGCGCGATCTTGCAGTGGTGGTTTCCATGCTGTCTCCCTGCCTGTTCTGGTCGTGCGGCGAGGGCAGGAAGTCAACACAAAACTGCAGTCATTCCGACCAGCGGGCGTTGCAAATGGCGCACAAGGGCCTAAACCCGCGCAGAACCAGCAGGGAGAATGCAGTTGGCTCATCATGCAAGTCCGCAGATCGCGCTCGTGGCGGCCGTCGGCGCAAATGGCGTGATCGGAAAGGCCGGAGGGCTGCCATGGCGCCTGCCGTCCGACCTGAAGCGATTCAAGGAGGTTACGATCGGCAAGCCGGTCATCATGGGCCGCAAGACACATGAATCGATCGGCAGGGCGTTGCCGGGAAGGCGCAACATCGTTGTCACGCGCTCATCAGGCTTTTCCGCTCCCGGGGTCGAGCGGGCCGCCTCGCTGGGGGCGGCAATAGAGCTTGCATCGGGAGAGGGGGTTGCGGAAATTTGCGTCATCGGCGGCGGGGAACTCTATGGCGAGGCATTGCCGCTGGCCGACCGGCTCTACATCACCCATGTGATGGCCGAGCCGGAGGGCGATACGCATTTTCCGCCCATTGTCGAGGCGGACTGGCTGCCCGTTTCGGCAGGCGATATTCCGGTCGGCGAACAAGACAGCGCCCAGATGCGATTCGTGGTATATGAAAGAAAAAGGGGCATCCACACAGCGTGACCGCATGGCGATCCGGTCCGGCGGGTCAATCCACCGCAGCCCTTGCGAGCCTCGACCGGAGGTTTTGCCCGGAAGGCGGGCAAAACCTCCGTTGAAAGCGGCGATATTGATACCTATAACGGGGTTAGGCCGTTTGCGACGGTTTTCTGAACGGGAGGACTACCTCCCCCATTCCTGACAAGGACATTAAATGCCCTGGAGCAATCAATCCGGCGGAGGCTGGAACAACAACAATTCGGGGCCCGGGGGGCCTTGGGGACAAGGACCGCAGGGACCAAGAGGCGGAGGAGGTGGCACCCCGCCCGATCTTGAGGAAATCATTCGAAGGGGCCAGGCCAGGCTCAAGAATGCGCTGCCGGGCAATACCGGCATCGGTACGCCGCTTTTTTGGGGCGTTGCCGCGGTAGTTGCGCTGCTGCTCTACGGCTTCCAGTCCGTCTACACCGTGCAGCCGGACCAGCGCGGCGTGGAACTGCGTTTCGGCAAGCCCAAGGATGAGATCGCCATGCCCGGCCTGCAGTTCGTGCTGTGGCCTGTTGAGACGGTGGAAATCGCCAACATCCAGGAGCGGCAGCTCGAGATCGGCAACACGCAGCGTGCGTCGAGCCAGACCTCGTCGGGCCTGATGCT
>JBGSJA010000270.1:0-1554 GCA_041742235.1 Salaquimonas sp.
GGCGGCCTCGTTGCTGACCTGCGTTTCCGACGATGCCGTCGGCAGGTTCACCACGCTGGCGCTGCAGCGCTACAATGTCGGCACGACGCATGTGCGGCTGGCCCGGGGCGAGGCGCGAACCTCGCTCGCGGTCGTCGCAACCCGCAATGACGACACGCAGTCGGTGATCTACCGCAACGATGCTGCCGATTTCCGGCTGTCGGAAGAACAGGTGCGTTCGGTGGAATTTTCCGCTTTCGGCGCGCTGATCGTCACCGGCACTGCATTGGCGGTGGAGCCGTCGCGCTCCGCCACCTTCCTGGCAATGGAACTCGCCAAGGCAGCGGGCAGGGCGGTGATCATCGACATCGATTACCGGCCCTATTCATGGGCAGACGCAAAGGAGGCGGCGGCCATCAACCTCAAGGCCGCGCAGATGAGCGACATCGTCGTCGGCAACGACGTAGAGTTTGGTGTGATTGCCGGCGGCAAAGGGCTGAAACATGCCGAAGAGCTTTCGCGCGAGGGGCGGATCATCGTCTACAAGATGGGCGAGAAAGGGTCCGTCACCTTCGCGGGCGGGCAGGCGCTTTCGATCGGCATATACGAGGTCGAGGCGTTGAAGCCGACCGGCGCGGGCGATGCCTTCATGGCCGGATTCGCCACGGGGCTGTCGGCAGGGATGGAACTTCAGGCCTGCGTCTTGCGCGGAACTGCTGCTGCGGCCATTGTCGTGACGCGTGTCGGCTGCGCTCCGGCCATGCCGCGCAGCGACGAACTCGCCGCATTCATGGCCTCGCATTACGTATCGGTTTGATCCATGCACATTCCTCCCCATGACAACGCCAACAAGCCAATCGTCGATGCAGACGATCCGCGCGTGCCGCTCAACTATTTCAACATCGTCAGGCTGAAGCGCGGCGAGGCATTCGAGTACCGGGTGCCGGGTTATGAAACGGCTATCGTTCCGGCGACCGGCACCGTCGATGTCGAGATCGAAGGCGGGCGCTTCGCGGCCATCGGCAATCGCGGCGTGGATGTCTGGGATGGCGAACCGGAAGGCGTCTATGCGCCTTCGGGCGCGCGGGTGACGATGGTCTGCAAGTCCGACGCCGCAGAGGTCTTTGTCGCGGGGGCAAGGTTCGACGGCGTGCTGGCGCCATTCGCGGTCCGGCGCGACGAGATCGACATGGTGCAATACGGTTCGGATGACACCAAGACACACCGCAAGATCAAGCACATCTTCGGCACAAAGTACCGCGACAGGGTCGGGCGGCTGCTGGTGTCGGAACTCTTCACCGTGGGGCAGGGCGGATGGTCGGGCTTTCCGCCGCACAAGCACGACACCGACCGGCTGCCGATCGAAACGCGGCACGATGAGACCTACAATTTCCGCTTCCGGCCCAACAACGGCTTCGGCATGCAACTCGTCCAGCGCGAAGACGGCAAGGTGGGCGACGCCTACCACATCATCGACGGCTCCACGATCCTGCTGGACAAGGGGTATCATCCCTGCGTCGTCGCGCCGGGCTACGAGATGTATTACTTCACCATCCTTGGCGGGCTCAGCCAGCG
>JBGSJA010000271.1:0-22496 GCA_041742235.1 Salaquimonas sp.
GCCCGGGCCTGATCGGGTCCAAAGCGCGGGAAAACTGTCGCAAACAGTAACGCAACCGGCCTTGAAGGTTGGGTTTGCCGGCGAAAAATACTATATTGACAAGCAGTTTCGGGGACGAATCACGCGAAACGCGCGTGCGCCCCTCTTCTCCTGCGGAAAGTTGCGGAAACCATCATGACGGATACACCGGAAACCGGACCGGAAGCCGCCGAGTACGGCGCCGATTCGATCAAGGTGCTGAAAGGCCTCGACGCGGTTCGCAAGCGTCCGGGCATGTATATCGGCGACACCGATGACGGCTCCGGCCTGCACCACATGGTCTACGAGGTGGTGGACAACGCCATCGACGAAGCGCTGGCCGGCCACGCCGACCTTGTGACGGTCACGCTCAACCCAGATGGCTCGTGCACGGTCACCGACAATGGCCGCGGCGTGCCGACCGGCATTCACACCGGCGAGGGCGTTTCGGCGGCCGAAGTGATCATGACCCAGCTGCATGCGGGCGGAAAGTTCGACCAGAATTCGTACAAGGTTTCCGGCGGCCTGCATGGCGTCGGCGTATCTGTCGTCAATGCGCTTTCGACCTGGCTGAAGCTGAAGGTTCACCAGAACGGCCATGTCCACGAAATGAGCTTCACCCATGGCGTGCCCGACGCGCCGCTGAAGATCACCGGCGAATGGACGGGCCGCAACGGCACGGAAGTGACCTTCCTGCCCTCGCCCCTTACATTCACCATGACCGAGTTCGACTACCACACGCTGGAGCACCGGCTGCGCGAACTTGCCTTCCTTAATTCCGGTGTGCGGATCGTTCTGACCGACCGGCGCGGCGTCGAGGTAAAGCGCGACGAATTGCTCTACGAGGGCGGGCTCGAAGCCTTCGTTCGCTGGCTCGACCGCACGCGAAATCCGCTGATCAGCGCGCCCATTCACCTGCGCGGCGAGAAAGACGGCATCACGGTCGAGGTCGCGGCCTGGTGGAACGACAGCTACCATGAAAACGTGCTGTGCTTCACCAACAACATTCCGCAGCGCGACGGCGGCACGCACCTTGCCGGTTTTCGCGCCGCGCTGACACGGCAGGTCACCGGCTACGCCGAATCCTCCGGCATGTTGAAAAAGGAAAAGGTCTCGCTGACCGGGGACGACTGCCGCGAAGGCTTCACCGCGGTGCTGTCCGTAAAGGTTCCGGATCCGAAATTTTCCTCGCAGACCAAGGACAAGCTCGTGTCGTCCGAGGTCCGCCCGGTGGTGGAGAGCCTCGTCAACGAGCGGCTGAACCAGTGGCTGGAAGAGAACCCCTCCGAAGCGCGCATTGTCATCGGCAAGGTGGTTGAGGCCGCCGCCGCGCGCGAGGCCGCCCGCAAGGCTCGCGAACTGACCCGCCGCAAGGGTGCGCTCGACATTGCCTCGCTGCCGGGCAAGCTCGCCGACTGCCAGGAGCGCGATCCGGCGAAGTCCGAGGTGTTCCTGGTCGAGGGCGATTCGGCAGGCGGATCGGCCAAGCAGGGCCGCGCGCGCTCCAACCAGGCGGTGTTGCCGCTGCGCGGCAAGATCCTCAATGTCGAGCGGGCGCGTTTCGACAAGATGCTCGGCAGCGCCGAGATCGGCACACTGATCACCGCGCTTGGCACCGGCATCGGCAAGGACGAGTTCAACATCGACAAGCTGCGCTACCACCGCATCATCATCATGACGGATGCCGATGTCGACGGCGCGCATATCCGCACCCTGCTGCTCACCTTTTTCTTCCGGCAGATGCCGGCGCTGATCGAGCGCGGCCACATCTACATCGCCCAGCCGCCGCTCTACCGCGTGACGCGCGGCAAGAGTTCGCAATATCTCAAGAACGAGCGCGCGCTGGAGAACTACCTGATCGAGGCGGGTCTCGACGAGACGAGCCTGCAGCTTGAGGGCGGCGAGGTGCGAACCGGGCAGGATCTGCGGGCCGTCATCGATACGGCGCTTACCGTTCGCTCGATCATCGACAATCTGCATTCGCGATACGACAAGGATGTGGTGGAGCAGGCGGCGATCGCGGGCGTGCTCAATCCGGCGACGATGAACGATCCGCAACGCGCCGCAGCCGCAGCCGCCGATATCGCGCGCCGCCTCGACGCCATTGCCGAGGAAACCGAGCGCGGCTGGACGGGCGAACGCCTTGCAGAGGGCGGGTTGCTGTTCGAACGCACCGTGCGCGGCGTCAAGGAAACCTCGCGGATCGACGCCGCGCTGGTGGACAGCGCCGACGCGCGGCGGCTGGACCAGCATGCGGGCCAACTCCGGGAGGTCTACGGAACGCCGCCAATGTTCCGGCGCAAGGACGATACGGCCGCGATCGCCGGGCCGCGTGCCCTGCTCAATTCGGTGTTCGCGACGGGCCGCAAGGGCATCACGCTGCAGCGCTACAAGGGCCTGGGCGAGATGAACCCCGACCAGCTTTGGGAAACGACGCTCGATCCGGCCGCCCGCTCGCTGCTGCAGGTCAAGATCAACGATGCCACCGATGCCGACGATCTGTTCTCGCGCCTGATGGGCGAGGAGGTCGAGCCGCGCAAGAACTTCATCCAGGACAATGCCCTGAGCGTCGCCAACCTCGACGTGTGAACCTGCCGGGAGCCTCGGCCTTCCGGCGCCGTGGGATGGGTTTGCGTCCGCCTCCCCCTTGAGGGGAGGCAGGCGATTGCAGGCGAAATAGAAGCAGAGCCGGCGGGAGTCCCTTCCCTGCCCGCTTTGCCTGCGACCCCACCTCTGTCACTCCCCTCGAGGGGAGGCCGGGGTGACTTCCCGGTCATATATCCTACGCGCTCCGGCAGACCCGCACTTGCAAACATTAGCATATTCTAATATATAGGGATCTGCGCGGCTTCGGGCCGCTTTCGGTTTCACCCTTGGAGATTTGAATGTTTTCCGCCCTGTTCAACCGCTCCGGCGCCGCTTCGGGCGCCATTGATCATGACGCCATGGTGGAGGCGGTGAAGTCCCGCACGCACACGCTGGTCGACGTGCGCGAAACCGGCGAGTTCCGCTCCGGCACGATCAAGGGAGCGATCCACGTGCCCCTTTCGGCCTTCGATCCGTCGCGCATTCCGGCCGGCAAGCCGGTGGTCGTATTCTGCGCCACGGGCGGACGTTCGGGCATGGCGGCGCAGATGCTGAAGAAGGCCGGCCGTACCGATGTGGTGAACTACCGGCCGGGCATTACCGGATGGCGCATGCAGGGCCAACCGCTGGTCTGACCGCATCGAGAACCTCCAGCACGCTATCGCTGCGGCAACTTGTGCCGGGCGGTTTTCCATAGTCTGATTGTTTTCAGGCCGGGTGTTCATTCAGGCGTCATGACGCCTGCCTAGAACCCGGTCCTGACAACCCGGATGGAGAATCGCCATGAGCCGCATGACGTTTGAACTTGAGGATCTCGCGCGCCGGTCGATATTGAGCCGGCGAAGCTTTCTGGGCGGGGCTGCAGCCGGGGCAGCACTGCTGGCTGTCCATCCCTTCACCGCGCATGCTGCGGGAAACCAGGCGCATCTTCGCATCATGGAGACGACGGATCTCCACGTTCACGTGATGCCTTACGACTATTACGGCGACAAGCCGAACGACACGATGGGCCTGGCGCGCACCGCCTCGATCATCGATGCCATCCGCGCTGAAGCGCAAAACTCAATCCTCGTCGACAATGGCGATTTCCTGCAGGGCAACCCCATGGGCGACTGGATCGCCTATGAGCGGGGCATGAAGGATGGCGACCTCCATCCGGTCATCCAGGGCATGAACCTCTTGGGCTTCGATTGCTCCACGCTGGGCAATCACGAGTTCAATTATGGCCTCGACTTCATGTTCAAGGTGCTCGACGGGGCGAAATTCCCGTTCGTCTGCGCCAACCTCACCCGTGGCGCACTGGCTGCGGACGGCCGCAATGACGAATTGTTCCTCAAGCCCTACATCATCATCGACCGCAAGATCCGCGACGGCGCGGGCAACGAACATCCGATCCGGATCGGTCTCATCGGCTTCGTGCCGCCGCAGATCATGACCTGGGACGTTAAGCATCTTGAAGGCAAGGCGAACGCCCGCGATATCGTGGCGGCGGCGCGGGCCTGGGTACCGCAGATGCGCGAGGAAGGCGCGGACATCGTCATCGCGCTTTCGCATTCGGGCATGGGGCAGGCCGAATATGCCGAGAACCTCGAGAACGCGGCCATACCGCTTGCTGCCGTCGAAGGCATCGACGCGATCGTCACCGGACACAGCCATCTCGACTTCCCCGGCCCGAAGTTCGACGCCATGCCCGGCGTCGACAACAAGGCCGGGCTGATTTCCGGCAAACCCGGCGTGATGGCCGGTTTCTGGGGCTCACATCTGGGCCTCATCGACCTGCTGCTCGAACAGGATGGCGGAAAGTGGCGCGTCGTCTCCTCGACCTCGGAAGCGCGCCCGATCTACGTCCGCGACGAGAATCGCAAGATTGTTCCAACGGTGGAAAGCAAGCCGGAGGTCGAGGCCGCGGTCAAGGCGGAGCATGAGGCCACCCTCGCCTATGTGCGCACGCCGGTCGGCAAGACCTCCGCGCCGCTGCATTCCTATTTCGCGCTTGTAGCCGACGATCCGTCGGTGCAGATCGTCAGCCAGGCGCAGGTCTGGTACGTCAAGCAGCTTTTGAAGGGCGGCCAGCATGAATCGCTGCCGGTGCTTTCGGCGGCGGCCCCGTTCAAGGCCGGCGGCCGCGGCGGCGCGGAGTACTACACGGACGTGCCGGCGGGGGACATTGCAATCAAGAACGTCGCCGATCTTTACCTCTACCCAAACACCGTCCGTGCCGTGCTGATCACCGGCGCCGACGTCAAGGAATGGCTGGAAATGTCGGCCGGCATGTTCAACCGGATCGAACCGGGCAAGGCAGACCAGCCGCTCATCAACCCGGATTTCCCCTCGTTCAATTTCGACGTCATCGACGGCGTGACCTACAAGATAGACCTGTCGCAACCAGCCAAATACAATGACAAGGGCGAGGTCGTGGACGCGTCCGCCAGCAGGATCACCGACCTGATGTTCGACGGCAAGCCGGTCGATCCGGCGCAGCAGTTCGTTGTCGCGACGAACAACTACCGCGCCGGCGGCGGCGGAAATTTCCCCGGCATCAACGCCTCGCGCATCATCGTGGAAGCGCCGGACACCAATCGCGACGTCATCGTGCGCTACATCGTCGACCAAGGCACCATCAATCCGGCGGCGGACTTCAACTGGTCGTTCGCGGAAATGCCCGGCGCCACGGTGACCTTCGAGACCGGCCCGAAGGCGAAGGATTTCATCGGCTCCGTGACGTCGGTGAAGATCGAACCGGCGGGCGACGGCGCGGACGGTTTTGCCCGCTACCGCATCGCGCTTTAGGGCTCCGCGAGCCGCATCGCTACGGCAAGCCGATCCGCGCCAGCACTTCATCGGGCGCGGGATGGCGGGTTGGCTTGCCGGCGAACAATTGGCGCACCATGGCAATGATCGCATCGTTGACGGGGGTGGGCACGCCCTTGGCCGCGCCCAGCCTTGCGATCTCCCCGTTGAGCCAGTCGATCTCGGGTTCACGTCCGCGCTCCAGGTCCTCGGCCATGGAGGAACGCGCATCGTCGTCGACTTTCAGCATGGATGCGGCGAGGCGCGTGAACAGCCAGTCCGGCAGTTCCAGCAAGAAGGGTATGTAGCGCGGGGCAACCTTGCCGAGCCTGGCCGGGCGGATCCCTGCCTTGTCGAGCACCAAGAGCGCCTCGCGCATGCTGGCCGCCAGCACCTTGCGCCAGCGCAAATCGGATAATTGGCGTTTCAGCGGCAGGCCCGAAAGCGCGTTGACGGCATTATTGAGGTTGAGGAGCAGCTTGCCCCATTGCACTGCCTCGAAATCACGGCGGACCATGGCCGGCACGCCAGCAGCCGTCAGCATTGCCGCCGCCTTGAGCGCGCCCTTGGCGTCGGCGATCGCAATCTCGCCTTCCGTGCCGCGGTGAAAGCGGTTCGCGCCGATCTGCGCGACGTTGAAGCCGACCATCCCGGCGAGCACATTTGCCTTCGGAAAGTGGTTCGCCAGGACTGCCGCGTTGGAAATGCCGTTCTGCAGGCTGACGACCGTTGCGCCGGGTTTGAGCACCGAGGCCAGAGCCTTGCCCGCGCCTGCCGTATCGCCGCTCTTCACGCAGACGAAGACGATATCGCAATCCTCCAGCGCCTGCGCCCGCGCGTCGAAATCGAACGATCCCGGAGCGGCAAAACGCTCCGTGCCGTCATGGCTGGTGACCATGATGCCGCCCGCGAGGCGTTCGCGCATCGATGGTCTTCCCACAAGCACCGGATGCTTCCCCGCCGCCGCCAGCATGCCGCCGGCAAGGCAGCCGACCGAACCCGCGCCGAATACTCCTGCGCGCATCGGTTTTCAGAAGTACGAGAACATGGCGGCGCCGGCGGTCGCCAGAACGCCGATGGTGATGCCGGTGGCAAGGATCGCCAGCAGGATGCCCGCGCCGGTCCACACCCCGTCGCGCTCGCCAAGGCCGAGGCACATGACGATGACCGCCACTGCAGGCGGAAAATTGCCGAAGGGGATCGGCAATACCAGCATCAACCCCATGAACAAGGCGATGGAACCGATGATCTGCTCCGACATGCGTTGCGGCAGGAGCCAAAGGCGCGGGCGGGCAACCCTTTCGAATCGCATGATCCAGGGCTCCATCCGCGCGATGATGTTGCGGAACGTCCCGATCTTGATTTCACGCGTGCGTATCTTCCTTGGCAGCAGCGGCTTGCGGTAGCCGATGATGAGCTGCAGCGCGACAAACATCATCGGCAGGCCGAAAATGGTCGAAACGCCCGGTGGCATGATGATGAGGTTCGGCGCACAAAACAGGATCATCAGCGCGCCGAAGCCGCGGTCCTTCAAGGCCCGCGAGATATCGCCAAGGGTAAGCTTTTCCACCTCCCGCGAGGCCAGCCTGCGCAGGACCGACGAAAGGCGTTCCGGCGCCGCCGGCTGGTCATTGCCATTGCTGTCGTTCGAATGTTCGCTCGCGGACGATTCGCTGGCCGCTTCGTCGTGGTGAAATTGCATGTCCTCGATCATTTCGTCACTTTTGCACTGCGGCGGGCGGACTGGCGGCAATCCTAGCCGCAACAAATTATCCAATTGGAAATATTTTTATCGTTAATTTCTGCCAAGGATATGACGGCGCCAAAGGCGCCAGGGGGAAGAAGGGCCATGGCAGCCTTGCAATTGCGGCGGATTGAGGAAGACGCCGCCAAATTGTCGTCCGGCGACGATATGCCGAGCGAACAGGATAGTCCATCCAACCGGCGAGGTGCGGCGCGCGAACCTGCCCGCGACCTTTGCGAAATCGTCACGCAGGGTTCCGCCTACGCGACGCCTTGCCTTGCGCACAACATATCGGCGACCGGCGCGCTGCTCGAAACGGGCATGTCCGGCATTCCCGACCGGTTCATTCTGGTGAACCATACCCGCAAGACACGCACGCTGTGCAGCGTGCGCTGGCGGTGCGGGCGCATGTCCGGCGTGCTTTTCGTCAGGCCGCCGCGCTTCTTCAACTGAAACCCTTTCCAAACGCCGCTTTTGGATGGCAGCATGCCGCTGCGCGCGGTTTTGTGCGCGGCGCGCCGGGCATAACGTCCGCATGCAACCGCGCCAATGAACCTGGCCGGACCTGTGAAGGGAACGAGCATGGACGCGATCGCCGCCTATTCCACTTCCAACCGCAAGATCGATCCTTCGCGCCGGCCACCCACGCGCCCGGACGGCTCGCCCGGCGACAATGACCGGGTGGAGATCGGGCCGACCGCATTGGCCTTCAACGCGTGGGCCAAGGCGGGACTGGAAGCGCCAAACCTCGAAGCCATGCGCGCATACCGCCTGCAGCGCATCGTCGGCGAGCTGCGCAAGCACGATTATGCAGGCTTGTTGTGCTTCGATCCGCTCAACATCCGCTATGTCACCGATTCCAGCAACATGCAGGTCTGGGTGACGCACAACCCGTCGCGCGCCTGCTTTGTTTCCGCGGACGGCCATCTGGTCCTGTGGGACTATCACAATTGCGACCACCTCACCGGCCATCTTTCCCTCATCAAGGAAAGGCGCACCGGGGCATCCTTCTTCTACATGCTGCAAGGCGAGCGCGTGGTGGAGCATGCCGACAGGTTCGCGGGCGAGATCGACGCGCTGATGCGCCGCCATGGTGGCGCCAACCGGCGCCTTGCGATCGACCGCATCGAGCCGGAAGGGCTTTTGGCGCTGCACCGCGCCGGCATAGAGACGCATCAGGGGCAACTGGTCACCGAGCACGCGCGGGCCATCAAGGGGCCGGACGACATCAAGGCGCTCAAATGCGCGGTCCACTCCTGCGAGATCGCCATGGGCAAGATGCACGAAGCGCTGCATCCCGGCATGACAGAGAACGATTTGTGGTCGATCCTGCATGCCGAAAACATCCGCCATGGCGGGGAATGGATCGAGACGCGCATCCTTGCCTCGGGTCCGCGGACCAATCCATGGTTCCAGGAATGCGGGCCGCGCGTGATCGAGGATGGCGACATCGTTGCCTTCGACACCGACCTCATCGGCGTTTATGGAATGTGCTGCGACATTTCCCGCACCTGGCTCGCCGGCGACCGCGATCCGACGCCCGAGCAGAAGCGCATCTATCGCCATGCCTATGAGCAGGTGATGAACAATGTCGCGATCCTCAAGCCGGGCATGAGCTTTCTGGAATTTTCGCAGAAGGCGGATCTTGCGCCGCAGGAATTCCGCCACAACCGGTACGGCGTACTCGCCCATGGCGTCGGACTTTGCGATGAGTATCCAAGCCTCTATTTCCCGCAGGATTATCCCGCGACCGGCTATGACGGCGTGTTCGAACCCGGCATGGCGATCTGCGTCGAGAGTTACTGCGGCGCGGTCGGCGGCCGCGAGGGCGTGAAGCTGGAGCAGCAGGTGCTGATCACCGAGACCGGCGTCGAAGATATCACACGCTATCCCTACGAAGACCGGTTCCTGCGATAAACGCGGGCGGCCCAGTCGCAATTTCGCCCTTGTTTTCCGGCACTCGCCGCCGGGAGGCGCATAGTCGCCATCCGGTTCAAGGGGTTCATTCCATGCATAAATTTCCGCTGAAGGCGCTGCCAGTGCTGCTGCTTGCCGGCTCCCTCATCGCCTGCCAGACGCCGACCGACCCTCTGACGGGCCAGCCGCAGGTCAACAACACGGCCGCAGGCGCCGGAATCGGAGCGATCACCGGCGCGGTGGCCGGACTTTTGGTCGCCAAGAACAAGAGCGGCGGCGACCAGCGCAAGGCCGCGCTCATCGGAGCGGGCGTTGGCGCGCTGGTTGGCGGCGGCGTTGGAAACTACATGGACCAGCAGGAAGCCGAACTGCGCTCGCAGTTGCAGGCATCGGGCGTCAGCGTTTCGCGCGCCGGCGACCAGATCATCCTCAATTTGCCGTCGAACATCACCTTCGCGACCGACCAGGACCAGCTGAATGCCGGCTTCCTTCCGGTTCTCGATTCGGTCGCCATCGTGCTCAACAAATATCCGCGCACCCTGCTCGACATTGACGGGCACACGGACGACCAGGGTTCGGAGCAGTACAACCAGGCGCTTTCGGAGCGCCGGGCGATTTCGGTCGCGCAATATCTGGGTTCGCGCGGCATCGACCAGCGCCGCCTGCTCGTGGTGGGCTTCGGCGAGACGCGCCCGATCGCCAGCAACGCCACGCCGGAGGGCCGGGCTCAGAACCGTCGCGTCGAAATCCGCATCAGCCCGATTACCTGAGCGCTACTGCGATTTGACACATCAAGGGCCGGGACCGTTAAAGTCCCGTCCTTTTTGTTCACGCAATCTGAAACCAATGCTGCGACAACAGCCGCCTCGCGGGGATTTCGCATGTTCGCAACGGCCAAGACACTGCGCGCCTTCATTTCGTGCCGTTGCGGCAATTTCGGCATCATCTTCGCACTTGCCGCGGTGCCCATATTGGGTATTGCCGGCCTTGCGCTGGACTATTCGCGCATATCGTCCGCGAAGGACAGGCTGCAATCCTCGGTCGATTCGGCGATCGTCGCCGCGGCGGCAAGCGGAGCGGAAGTCGCGCAGATGCAGACGATCGTCGCCGATTTCGTCGAGGTCAATTTCGGCGAGGCAGGCGTCGAGGTCGAGACAACCATCAACAGCCACGACATGCGCGTTCAAGCCACCTATGCGCTCGACCTCGCGCTGCTGTCGGCCATCGGAAAGCCGCAGGCGCAAATCGTGGCGGAGGCTGAGTTGCAAAGCGATACGCCGTTGCGCGGCGGCGCGGTCGCCTCACAGGTGCCCGGGTTGGACAGCAAGCAACTGGAGCGCGTCCGCAGGATGCTGAAAGGCATGCCGCCGGAGATGCGGCGGAAGCTCGAAGCCGGGATTGATGCCGCGATCGCAGAGGCCGGGCGCAACGGCCGGTTCCACATCTACCGCTGAGTGAGAGCCTTCCCGAACCGCAAAGCCGCCATGCCGTCGGCGTAGTACCCCTCATGCCGCCCGAACTGCGCATAGCCCGACCGGCGGTAGAGCGCGATTGCCGCCGCATTGTCTTCGCGCACTTCCAGCGCGATGCGATACTGACCGGCGCTGATGGCATGTTCCTCGACAGCTTCTAAAAGACGCGAACCGGCGCCCTTGCCGCCCCGTCCGGGATCGATCGCGATGGAATAGAGCCGGGCGATGCGGCTTCCGCGGCGGGTCAGCAGCAGCGCATAGCCCGCCATGATCCCTGCTTCTTCAAGCACCAGCAGTATCGCCGACGGACTTGCGATGAACCGGCGCATCGAGCGGCGCGAAATCTGGTCGGCGGAAAACGCCCCGTTCTCAATGGCGACAAGCGCGTCGAGATCGGCAGGAAGCGCCCGGCGTATCACTTCAATCGACGAAGGCGCGCTCGACGACGAACGTGCCCGGCGCGGCGTTGGAGCCTTCCACCAGCCCGGCGTTCTCGCACAGCACCTTGACCGATTTGAGCATGTCCATCGAGCCGCAGATCATCGCCCGGTCGGTTGCCGGATCGAGCGCGATGTCGCCGCTCTCGATCATGGTGGTGATGCGGGCGTTGCGCTCAAACGGTTCGCGCGTTGCGGACGGGATATAGCGCAGACGCCCGGCGAACTCGCCAATCAGCGGGTCCTCGCGCAGATGCTCGACCAGCTCGCGGCTGTAATCGAGTTCGGCAACCTGCCTGCAGGTATGCACGAGAACGACTTCCTCGAACTTCTCATAGGTCTCCGGATCGCGGACGATCGAGGCGAAGGGCGCAACGCCGGTGCCGGTTGAGAACAGCCACAGCCGTCTGCCGGGAAGCAGCGCGTCGTTGACCAGCGTGCCGGTCGGCTTCTTGCGCATCAAGATGGTGTCGCCGGGCACGATCTTCTGCAAATGCTCGGTCAGCGGGCCGCCGGGCACCTTGATCGAGAAGAACTCGATTTCCTCGTCCCAGGAGGGGCTGGCGATGGAATATGCCCGGTAGACCGGCTTTTCCGCATTCGGCAGGCCGATCATCACGAACTCGCCGGAGCGGAAACGGAACGAGGCCGGGCGCGTGATCCGGAACTTGAACAGCCGGTCGGTATAGTGCCGCACAGAGACGACCTTCTGCGCGAACACATTGTCCGGTACCGCGAATGCGGGTTGATCCTGAATGTTCATTTCCACGACGCCCATCACGCTTCACCGTTCCTGCCGGCCTTGCCGGAATAACCCGTTGCCACGCGCGGTTCAACCACACGCGATCAGCCACGGGTTATGACGCCTGGCAAGGCCTTGCGACAGGAATGTTTTTGCGCGCTTTGGGGCTGCGGGGAAATGATGCAGATCAAAAGGAGTGGTTCGTGGTTCGCGGTTCGACTTCCAGCGCGAACCACGAACCACGGTCCACGAACTACAAGTTCACCTGATAGCTGTTCGGCACGTACCTGTAGCCTTCGCCCATCTTCTCGACGAAGCCGACCGAGGGCCACGGCATGTGGTAGCCGATGAAGGGCAGCCTGTCGGTCGCGATCATGTCGAACACCTTCCTGCGCGTCTGAGCCGCCATCGCCTTGTCGGCGTCGAAGGCGACCTCCCAGTCGGGCCGCTGCAGCGAGACGACGAAGTGGTTCGCCGTGTCGGCTGTCAGCACAAGCTGCTTTCCGCCGCTCTCGATCATGTAGATCATGTGGCCCGGCGTGTGGCCGGGCGCCGCCATGCCGGTCACGCCCGTGACGACCGCGCCGCCATCCTTGATGAAGGTGGTCTTTTCGGCAAGCGGCTTGACCGCCCCGTCGATCATCTTGGCGAGATTCTCGGTCGGGCCGGACATGCGCTCCGGCGCTGTCCAGAAGTTGAACTCGGTCTCGCCGGTGACATAGCGGGCATTGGCGAATGCAGGCGCGCCCGATTCCATCAGCCCGCCGAAATGGTCCGGATGAAAGTGGGTGAGCACGACGATGTCGACCTGCTCGGGCGAATAGCCAGCCGTGCGCAAGGCGGCCGCCGACCTGCCGAGGCCGTTCTCGCGTGCCCCGGCACCAAGGCCGGTATCGAAGAGCATGAGTTCATTGCCGGTATTGACCAGCGTCGGGGTGAAGCCATTGGCGAACTTTGTCTCGGGCAGGCCGTTTTCGCGCAGCAGCGCGTGAACCGTCGCCGCCTCCTGGTTGGAGCCGAAAGTCGGATGTGGTCCGTCGCCCGGGCGGATGCCGTCACGCAGCGTCGTGATTTCGAAGTCGCCAAGCTTGAAGCGGAAGAATTCCGCCACAGAACCATCCTGCATGGGAGCCTTGGCCTGGGCGGGGCGGGACATGATTTGCGGAATTGCCAATGGCGCGGCGAGCGCGGCGCCGGCGGTGAATGCAGACTTCATGGCGGTCCGGCGCGAAATGCCGTTCGTGCTGAGGCTGGACTTCTCGGTCATGGTGTCCTCCGGTCAGGTCTGGTTGTTGACTTGCGCAACGTGGCGCGGGTGGCGATCGCTTCAAGCATTTCAGGTGCGAATTGCGTCAAGAATTAGTGCACAGTGTTTTCACCGAGAGGGAGATCCCGCATGCGAAACGTACTTCCGATCATCGGCGTGGTTCTGGCATTTGTGGGCATGGCGCCGGCGGCCTTCGCCCAGGTGATGCCGAGCACCTGCCATGCGGTGGCGATGAACAATGGCGGGCCGCGCATCGAAAAGGCGTCGCTGCAACTGGCGCAGCTTGCGCCCGACGAAGTGAAGATCACCTATGTCGGGCATTCGGCGTTCCGGATCGAAACCGCCGCGGGCGTCTCGATCGTCACCGACTTCTTCGGCTCCACCGGTCCCGGCGGAGTGCCGACGGTGGTGACAATGAACCACGCGCATTCGACGCACTATACAAACTTGCCGGACCCGGCGATCGCGCACGTCCTGCGCGGCTGGAACCCCGACGGCGGGGCGGCAAAGCACTATCTCGAAGTCTCGGACGTCTTGATCCGCAATGTTTCCACCGACATCTACCGCGAAGGCTTCATGATGGAGGAGGACGGCAATTCCATTTTCATCTTCGAGGTGGCGGGATTGTGCATCGGGCATCTGGGGCATCTGCACCACAAGCTGACCCCGCAGGACATTGCCGAGATCGGCCGCATCGATGTGCTGTTCATTCCGGTCGATGGCACCTACACCATGAGCCAGGAAGGCATGATCGAACTTGCCGGGCAGTTGCGCTCGAGCATGATCGTGCCGATGCACTGGTTCTCGACCTCCTCGCTGCAACGCTTCGTCGCTGGCATGGAGGGCAAGTTCGAAACCCGGCTTGTCGCCGAAAGCACCGTGACCGTGTCGCTGAAAACCCTGCCTTCGGCTCCACAGGTGGTGGTGCTGCCGCCGCTTTGAATTCAAATCACCACAGGAAATTGCGTGGCTGGCCGGTGGCTGCCTCGTACCAGCGCGCAAGAATTTGCCGCTCCTCGCCCGGGATTTCGGTGAGATTTCCCGGCGGCATCGCGTTGGAGCGGCCCGCCTGCACATAGATCATCTCGGCGTGGCGGGCGATCTGCGCATCGGTTTCCAGCCGCACGTCCTTGGGCGCGCGCACGATGCCGTCCCAGACCGGTTCGGCGGCATGGCACATCGAGCACCGGCTGAGCACGATGTCGCGCACCGCCGGAAAATCGGCATGGGCGACCAGCCGCTGCTGCGCCGGGGCGAGTGCATCGGTCGGCGGGCGGTCGGCGGGCCCGGCCTGCGACAGCCACATGGCGATGATGAAAAGGATCGTGGTCACCGCCCATGTCCACCACGGATAGCCCTTGCCGGCGTGATGACTGTTGAAGAAGTGGCGGATGGTCACGCCCATCACCAGCACCAGCGCGATGATGACCCAGTTGAACTGGGTCCCGAAGGCCAGCGGATAGTGGTTCGACAGCATCAGGAACAACACCGGCAGCGTCAGGTAGTTGTTGTGCATCGACCGCTGCTTGGCCTGCTTGCCAAGCGCCGGGTCCGGCGCTTCGCCCTTGAGCAGCGAGGCGACGACCTTCTTCTGGTTGGGAATGATGATCATGATCACATTGGCCGACATGATCGTCGCGATCAGCGCACCAGTATGGATGAACGCGCCGCGGCCGGAAAAAACCTGCGTAAACCCCCAGGCGACCGCGACGACGAACGCAAACAGTACCGCATAGAGTGCAAGGTCGTTTTGCCCCAGCGGCGATTTGCACAACACATCGTAGACGACCCAGCCCGCCGCCAGCCCGGCGATGCCGATGCCGATTGCCTGCCACGGCTCGATGTCGGCGACCGACCGGTCGATCAGGAAAAGTTCGGAAGAGCCGTAGTAGAGCACGCACAGCAGGAAGAAGCCGCTGATCCAGGTGGCGTAGCTTTCCCATTTGAACCAGGTCAGCTCCTGCGGCATTTGCGGAGGCGCGACGTTGTACTTCATCATGTGATAGAAGCCGCCGCCATGCACCTGCCAGGTGTCGCCATTGACCCCTTGCGGCAGGCCCTCGCGCTTCTTCAGGCTGAGATCGAGCGCGATGAAATAGAAAGACGAGCCGATCCAGGCGATCGCCGTGATCACATGCGTCCAGCGCGCGGCGAAGTTCACCCATTCCCACAACAGGTCGATCATCGCTCAGCTCCCCCTGTAGGTGGAGTAGCCATAGGGCGAGATCAGCAGCGGCACGTGGTAGTGGCTGTCCGGATTGGCAATGCCGAAGCGGATCGGGATCACGTCGAGAAAGGCCGGATCGGGGAGGGCAACGCCAGCGCCGCGCAGATAGTCGCCGGCGTGGAAGACGAGCTCATACACCCCGGCCTCCATTTCCGCACCTGAAAGCAGCGGCGCATCGCAGCGGCCGTCGGCATTGGTCGTCACCGTCTTGAGCGGCTTGAAGCCGGTGCCTTCGCGAATGTGCAACGTGATCGCCAGCCCCCCGGCAGGCCTGCCCGAAGCCGTGTCGAGCACATGGGTGGTCAATTTCCCCCTGGCCAATGCATTCCCCTTTTCCGCCATACCCGGTGTCGCCGACTGCGCCGCTTTAGGCGCTGACAAGCCGGTTTTTCACGTATAATCCTTGGTCTATCTTTCCGGTTTTGTCCCGTTTGGCAATTGCCGGCTTCCGCTCCGGTGTGAAAATGAAACTGCAGCCTTCCCGTTATCCCCGCGACATGCGCGGCCATGGCGAAAACCCGCCGCATCCGCAATGGCCGGGCGGGGCGAATGTCGCCGTCCAGTTCGTCGTCAATTACGAGGAGGGCGGCGAGAACTCCATCCTGCATGGCGACAAGGCGTCCGAAGCGTTCCTGTCGGAAATTACCGGGGCCGTGCCTTGGGAGGGCATGCGCCACTGGAACATGGAATCGATCTATGAGTACGGCGCGCGGGCCGGTTTCTGGCGGGTGCGGCGCGCCTTCGACGATGCGGGCATCAAGCCGACCGTCTACGGGGTGGCGACGGCGTTGATGCGCTCGCCCGAGCAAAGCGCGGCGATGATTGCATCGGGCTGGGACATGGCGTCGCACGGGCTGAAGTGGATCGACTACCGCAACCATTCGCCCGAAGCGGAAGCGGCGGACATTGCCGAGGCGATCAGGATCCACCGCGAAGTGACCGGCGCACACCCGACGGGCTGGTATACCGGACGCTGCTCGATCAACACGGTCGACCTCATCGCCCGGCGCGGCGACATCGCCTGGTGCTCCGACACCTATGACGACGACCTGCCCTACTGGCATGATGCGCACATGGATGGCAGCGATGGCGAAAAGCCGCTGCTCATCCTGCCTTATACCCTTGATGCCAACGACATGCGCTTTGCGATCACCGCGGGCTATGACCATGGCGAGCCGTTCTGCAAATATTTGTGCGACAGTTTCGACGCACTCTACGAGGAGGGAAAGCGCGGCGCGCCGAAGATGATGAGCATCGGCCTGCACTGCCGGCTGATCGGGCGGCCAGGACGGATCGGCGCGCTGCAGCGTTTCATGGACCATGTCCTTAAGCATGATGAGGTGTGGATTCCCACGCGGAGCCAGATCGCGGAGCATTGGCGCAAGGTGCATCCCTACGAACCGCGGACCAGGCCAAGCCGGATGGGGCGGGCCGACTTCGTTGCGCGCTATGGCGGAATTTTCGAGTATTCGCCCTGGATTGCGGAAGGGGCGTTCGACAGGGGCCTTGGCCCCACCAACGACAGCGCCGCGGGCCTGCACGGGGCGCTTTGCCAAGTATTTCGCGGTGCAAGCGGGGATCAGCGGCTCGCCGTGCTGCGCGCCCACCCCGACCTTGCGGGCAAACTTGCGGCAGCCAGGCGACTGACGGCGGAATCGACCGCCGAGCAGGCCTCCGCCGGTCTCGATGCGCTGACGGACGCGGAAAAGCAGGCCTTCAGCGAACTCAACGCCGCCTATGTCGATAAATTCGGCTTTCCCTTCATCATCGCCGTGCGGGGCCTTGGCAAGGCGCAGATCCTCGACGCATTCCGCACGCGCATCAACCACGACCGCGAAAGCGAAATCGCCGCCGCCTGCGCGCAGGTCGAACGCATCGCGCTGCTGCGCCTCAAGGACCTTCTGCCATGAAAGAACCGTTCTACGCCAAGCCCGCCGGCGGCCTTCCCGGCCAGGGCGAACTGCTGTCCGGCCGCGCCGTGTTCAAGACAGCCTATGCCTTCATACCGCGCGGCGTCATGCGCGACATCGTCACCAGCTATCTTCCGCATTGGGAAAAAACGCGGGCCTGGATCATCGCGCGGCCGATGTCGGGATTTTCCGAGACTTTCTCGCAATACATCATGGAGGTTGAGGCTGGCGGCGGCAGCGACAGGCCCGAGCCCGATGCCGGAGCCGAGGGCGTCATCTTCGTGGTCGATGGCGACCTGACGCTGGAGATCGAGGGCGTGCGCCACCTGTTGCGGCCGGGCGGCTATGCCTTCCTGCCACCGGCTTGCGACTGGAAGGCGGCGAACACCACGCAAAAGCCCGTGACCTTCCACTGGATCCGCAAGCGGTACGAGGCCATCGAGGATATCGAAGCGCCGGAGGCTTTCGTCACCAACGAGCAGGACGTGATGCGCTTCGCCATGGCCGACACGGACGGGCGTTGGGCGACTACACGCTTCGTCGATCCCGCCGACCTTCGCTACGACATGCATGTCAACATCGTTACCTTCGAACCGGGCGCGGTTATCCCCTTCGCGGAGACCCATGTGATGGAGCACGGGCTCTACGTGCTGGAAGGCAAGGCGGTCTATCGCCTCAACGACGACTGGGTGGAAGTCGAGGCAGGCGATTTCATGTGGCTGCGCGCCTTTTGCCCGCAGGCCTGCTATGCCGGCGGACCGGGCCGCTTCCGCTATCTCCTCTACAAGGATGTCAACCGCCACGCCCGGCTGAGCCGCTGGTGATCAGCCCATGCCCAGATCGGCGGGATTGAGCACGAAAGCCTTGCCGAAGCCGCCGTTGAGGTTTGCCCGCTTCACTTCCATCCTGAAAAAATGGAAATCGCCGAAGTCGATGTAGAGCTGCGCCTTGGGGTGGCGCTCCAGCCACGGTCCGCGCAGCGTATCGCGCTCCTTCGATGACCGGTCGATGCGCGTCACCTCGCCGATCAGCGTCACGCGCGGAAATGCGAGCGGATCGCCCTTGGCCGGCGGTTCGCCGACCAGCATCGTTGCACGCGGGTCATGTGCCAACGCCTTCGAGTGAAAGGAAAGCTCGGAAGCCAGGAACACCGGCCAGCCGCCCTGCCGATCAAGGCCGAAGGCAATGCGCGAGACCAGCGGATAGCCGGTGTCCGGCTCGATCACCCCGATCGCGGCGAAGCTTGCACCGGCCAAAAGCTTGCTGGCCAGCGCACGCGCCTCGTCGTCCGTCGGCCGGATCGGATCGATCTTTCGCTCGCTCATGTCTCGCCACCTTGTCCCGTTCTGCGCACGGGTGTTTTGGGGCGCAACGCCGTCGCTGGCAAGCCGCTTCAGCGGCCGTCAGTTCAACAGACGCGGCTTCGACATGGTGTTGAGCGCCCGCGCAATGTCAAGAAACGCCTGCTTGAGTTCGTCGACGTTACTGGTATCGAAGAAGTAGTCGGCTTGCGTCGCGCACTGCTTGAGCATCTGCTCCGAATCGCCCTGGATGTCGAAGCTGACGGCAAAGATGAGATAGCCTTCCTGCTTCATGCGCGCACAGATCTGGCGGCCCTGGTCGTTCGGCAGGCCGTTCGATTTGTCGAAATAGGTGTTGAACTCGCCGTCCGTCATCAGCACCACGACCTTCTGGCGCTCCGAATCGCGCGACGGGCGCCCCGAACCCGGCCAGAAATTGCGCCATTTCTCGGAGACGAGATACCATGCGAACTGCATTCCGACATGGCCCGCGGTGATACCTTCCGCAACATAACTGTCAAGGGCGGCCTTGATTTGGGCAAGGTTGTCAGTCAGCGGCATAATGACCGCATCTGGGCAGACGGTGTGCACGTCCAGGGCATCGAGCCCGGAAACTTCATGACCCTTGAAGTAGGCTTCGCGGTAGACGCCGCCATTCTCGTCGTTCGAGATCGCATAGGTGCCGGTCACGTCAAAGAAGTCGCCCGATGGCGGCGCGTCGGAGAAGCGTGCGCCACCAAGGCGGTCGCCGACGCAATTGTTGCTGGTGCTGCCCCCGACAAGCTGGGAGGCAAACGATCCGGCATTGACCGAGGAGGAGAACGGCGCGAACGCAATGCGTGTTGCCGCCTCGGCGGGATCGAGCAGTTCGAATGCCATGGCATATGCGGCATCCATGAGAGCATCGAACTTTGCGCCCTTCATCGATCCGCTGACGTCGAGCATCACGCCGACCTCGAATGGCTTGCTGCCTGAATTGAGTACGGCGGTCGATTCCACGCTGGCTTTCATGGTCTTTTGGCCGAACAGCGCCATCAGTGTCGTCGGCACCTCGATGCTCGCGGTGGCGGTTGCCTGACCAAGGGACGCATCGAGCGTCACGCTACGCGATTCCAGCACTGCGCCGTTGATTTCCGGCATGTGGTTGCTGTCGAACATGTCGCCGCCGTGCGTTTCCGACCCGGATTTGTTGCGCGTGCGATGGTAGTGCACCACCGCTGCAAGCGCCGCCGTGTCGGCAGCGTCCCGCGCCTCGGTCCGGGCGTTGTGCACGCGTGTCACGTCGATCGCCAATCCTGCGGCGCCCGCGATGCCAAATACGGCCGCGGCGAAGGCGATCATGAAGTTTCCGCGCTCGTTGCGCAAAAATCGGATTAAGGTACGGCCCAACATGGCAATTTGTGTCCCACTGGAGTGCTTTTGGCCATCAAGCTAGCGGGCAATTCATAATTTTACGTATGCGTTGACGCATTCATTTGAGAGATTGGTGAGTTTTTCGTGGTGATTGCGACATCGCAGGCAAATGCGATACACCTTGACGCCAGGGTGGATCAGGGAGGAATTTCCATGCAGGGATTGATGATGGACCGCGCGCTGGTGATCCCCTCGATCATCGAGCACGCCGCGCGTTACCATGGCGACACGGAAGTCGTGTCGGTGAACTCGCTGGGCGGCCAGCACCGCACCAATTACGCGCAGATCCGCGCCCGCGCGCTGCGCATGGCCTCGGCGCTGCAAAAGCGCGGCATGCGCAAGTCAGACCGCATCGCGACGATCGCCTGGAACAATTACCGCCACCTCGAACTCTATTACGCCATTTCCGGCTCGGGATTCGTGCTGCACACGATCAATCCGCGGCTCTTCGCCGAGCAGCTTGTCTATATCGTCAACCATGCCGAGGACCGGATCATCTTCTTCGACGCGACCTTCCTGCCACTGGTCGAGGGGCTGCGCGTGCACCTGCCCCATGTCGAGGCCTTCGTGCTGATGGAAGCCGCCGACCCGGCGATTGCGCAAAAGCATCCCTGGCTCACCTTCTACGAGGACCTGTTGTCCGAGGGCGAGAACGGCCATGAATGGCCACAGACGCTGGACGAGCGCGACGCCTCCTCGCTGTGCTACACCTCCGGCACGACCGGCAATCCCAAGGGCGTGCTCTACTCGCACCGCTCGACACTGCTGCACGCGATGATGAGCGCGACGCCGGACGTGATGAACTTCTCCGCCCGCGACTGCCTGCTGCCCGTGGTGCCAATGTTCCACGTCAACGCCTGGGGCACGGCCTATGCCGCGCCGATGGTGGGCGCCAAGCTCGTGCTGCCCGGCCCGGGGCTGGACGGCAAGAGCCTCGTCACGCTCTTCAACGCCGAGAAGGTGACGATCTCGGCCGGCGTGCCGACAATCTGGGCCGGCCTAATCGCGTATCTCGAGCAATCCGGCGAAACGCTGCCGCATCTTCAGCGCACCATTGTCGGCGGCTCGGCCTGCCCGCCCTCGATCATCGAGAAGTTCCGCGACAAATACGCCGTCGAGGTCATCCACGCCTGGGGCATGACCGAGCTTTCGCCGCTGGGTTCGGTCAACAACCTCAAGAACAAGCATATGGACCTGCCGCTTGAGGAGCAGAACCGCCTGCGCATCAACCAGGGCCGCCCGCCCTTCGGCATCGAGCTCGGCATTTTCGACGATGACGACAAGCGCCTGCCCGACGACGGCGTGACGCAGGGCAATCTCTATTGCTGCGGCTTCTGGGTGCTGTCGGAATATTTCAAGGGCGAGGGCGGCAACCCGCAGCGGGCCGATGGCTGGTTCCCCACCGGCGACGTCGCCACGCTGGACGGCGAGGGCAACATGACGATCCGCGACCGCTCCAAGGACATCATCAAGTCGGGCGGGGAATGGATCTCGACCGTGGAACTGGAAAACCTCGCACTGGCCCACCCCTCGATCAAGGACGCGGCGGTCATCGCCGCCCGCCACAAGAAATGGGACGAACGCCCGCTGCTCATCGTCGTCACGCAGGAAGGCAAGCAGTTCTCCGGCGACGACATGCGCAGCTTCTACGACGGCAAGGTCGCCAAATGGTGGGTGCCCGACGCGGTGCAGGTGGTGAACGAGATCCCCCGCAACGCCACCGGCAAGATCAGGAAGAATGTGTTGCGGGAGATGTATGGCGGGGTGTTGGAGGGGTGAGCAAGAACGCCGGGTCTTGCAAATGAGTGGAGGGGAGGTCTTTCAGCCAGCAAACCGCACCCGTCCGCTGCGCGGACACCCTACCCTAAAGGAGAGGGAAAGCGCCCCAGTTCCCCGCCTCAGTCCTCGACCACGGTCCAGCTGTCGTCCGGGTTGAAGATTGTCATGGCGGAGGCCGTGGCTTCGGTCTGGTCGCCGAAGTCCTTCTCGTAGACGATGCCGGCCTGGTTGACGACGAAGGTGTGCACGCCCGTCTCGGCATAGGTCACCGGCCAGGCGACGAGCGCGAATCCGGCGATCATGTTGCCGTTGATGACGTAGTCATGTTTGCCGCCGGCGATGTTCTCGCCCTGGCCGGGCAGGATCTTGAAGCGGTAGCCGAAATAGCCGCCGCCCGCCTTGACCTTGTCGAGTGCGGCCTCGTTGATCGACGCGCCGGCCGGGCTTTCGCCGTTGACCTCGTCGGCGGGCCAATAGAGCCCGTCGGTCAGGCCCGGCGAACTCACCAGCAATTGCGCGTATTCGAGAACGCCGTCGCCGTCATGGTCGAGGGCAGCGTAGTCGCGCTGCGCGTCGACATAGGCGCGGGCAGTGGCGATCGCCTGCAATTCGTTCTCGCCGACGCGTCGGTTGACGATCTCCTCGAGGCCCGCATAGGTCGCGAAGGCCCACGTACCGTCGTCGAGCTTGGTTACCGGGAAGGGGAACGGCCAAACTTGCCTGCCGACCGAAATGATGCGCACATCGCCCTCGCCCTTGACCGTGAGAAGCTCGGCCGCATCCGCGCGGATCTCACCGACGCGCTCCTTGAGGCCCCCGGCCTTGGCCAGCGCCTCGGCATCGAGGCCGAGCAGCACCGCCAGCGCCGCGATGTCGTCGGAAGCGATGGCGGT
>JBGSJA010000272.1:0-3002 GCA_041742235.1 Salaquimonas sp.
TAGGAAGCATCAGGCCAGAAACGGCTCGTCCTTCATCGTGGCGGGGACCGGAGCCCCCAGCCGCCTCAGGATCGATGGCGCAAGCTGGGTCTGGCCTAGCAGCGAGTCGGCGTCCGGTCCCTTGCCGTTGCCGAAATAATAGAGCGCGAAATCCTGCTGCAAATCCTCATGGCCACCGTGATGGCCGCGATCAGTCTGGCCGTGGTCGGCGGTGACGATCACCTCGTAGCCGTTCTTCAGCCAGCGCGGCAGGAAGGCGGCAAGCTGCGCGTCCATCACCGCGCAAGCGTGATCCATCGGTGTGTTGTCATGGCCGAAGCGGTGGCCCATCGAGTCGAGCGTGCAGGTGTGCAGGATGCCGTAGTCGATGCCGAAGCGCTCGGTCAGCATGGTGAGCGTGGCGAAAAGGTCGGCATCGCTCGGCGTCATCTGGTTGTCGTGGCCGTAGCCGGTCATGGTGTGGAAGCGGCCATGATGGATCGGCCCTTCAGCTTCGTCATATTCCATGTCGCGAACGTAATCGAACGGGTAGCGCTGGAAAAACTCCGACCAGTAGGAGTGGGTCACTGCGCCGGACTTGCCGCCTGCCTTGGCGACTTCCGAGAAAATGTCGGGCTGCTGCACCCGGAAGCGCAATTCGTTTGCCATGACGCCGTGCACCTGCGGGGTCACGCCGGTGTGGATCGAGGCGTAGCACGGGCCGGAGATCGAAGGCAGCACGGCGCGCATCTTCCATACGCGTGCGTCTCCCGAGAGCACCCAGCCTTCAAGATTGCCGAACAGCCGGCGCCAATTGCGCCAGGGCACCCCGTCGATTATGATGAGCAGCAGCTTGGATTGCATGGCTCAATTCCCGGCGCTTTGCATCTTGCGGCCGGCAATCGCGTTCTCCAGCCAGCCGATTTCCATCTGTGGGACGGAGGACAGCAAAAGGTCCGTATAGTCGTCGAATGGCGGCGACAAAACATCGCCCTTGCCGCCATAGCGCACCACCTTGCCGCGATACAGGACCGCGATGGAATCGGCTATGGCGCGCACGGTGGCGAGATCGTGGGTGATGAACATGTAGGCGACGTTCTCAATCTTCTGCAGGTTCAAGAGCAGTTTCAAGATTCCGTCGGCAACCAGCGGATCGAGCGCGCTCGTCACTTCGTCGCACAGGATCAGCTTGGGTTTGGCGGCAAGTGCGCGGGCAATGCAAACGCGCTGCTTCTGGCCGCCGGAAAGCTCCGCCGGATAACGGTCGGCAAAGCCGGTACCCATCTCGATTTCGTCGAGCAGTTCGCGAACGCGCTTCGCCTGCGCCTCGCCCTTGAGGCCGAAATAGAACTCCAGCGGCCTGCCGATTATGGTCGCGACCGTCTGGCGCGGGTTCATCGCCACATCCGCCATCTGGTAAATCATCTGGATTTCGCGCAAATCGTCCTTGGTCCGGTCGGCAAGGCGTGCGGGCAGGGCGCGGCCCTCGAACTCGATCCTGCCGGCCCAAGGCGGCAGCAGGCCGGTCATCACGCGCGCCAGCGTCGACTTGCCGGAGCCGGACTCGCCAACCACGGCAAGCGTCTGCCCACGGTGGATATCAACGGAAACGTCGGACAGAACCGGCACTCCCTTGCGCCCGCCATAGGAGGCGCTGACATTCATCACCTTGAGCAGCGGTTCGCCGGAGGGTCGTTTTTCCTCATGCGCGATGGAGCGCACCGAGACCAGCGCCTTTGTATAATCCTCGCGTGGCCGATGGATGATCTGCTCTGCGGTGCCGTATTCGACCTTCTTGCCATGGCGCAACACCATGATGTCGTCGGCGATCTGCGCCACGACCGCAAGGTCATGGGTGATGTAGAGCGCGGCAACGCCGGTGTCGCGGATCGCTTCCTTGATGGCGGCGAGGACGTCGATCTGCGTCGTAACGTCCAGCGCGGTCGTCGGCTCGTCGAAGACGATGAGGTCGGGCTGCGGGCAAAGCGCCATCACGGTCATGGCGCGCTGCAATTGTCCGCCGGACACCTGGTGTGGGTAGCGTTCGCCGAAATTGTCGGGGTTGGGCAGGCCGAGTTTGCGAAACAGCGCGATCGCGCGCTTTTGCGCTTCGGCCTTGGAGCAAACGCCGTGGGCGAGCGCCGCCTCGATGATCTGGTCCATCAACCGGTGCGCCGGGTTGAACGCCGCCGCCGCCGATTGCGCGACGTAACAAACCTCCTTGCCGCGAAGGGCGCGCAGGCCTGAAATGCCGCCCTTGAGGATATCGCGGCCGTTGAGGATGACCTCGCCTCCGGTGATGCGAACGCCGCCGCGGCCATATCCCATGGCAGACAGGCCGATGGTGGATTTGCCGGCTCCCGACTCGCCGATGAGGCCGAGCACCTTGCCTTTTTCGAGCGATGCCGACACGCCGTCGACAATGACGATATCGCGCGGCTTTTCGCCGGGCGGATGAATCGTCGCGCCGATCTTCAGGTCCCGGATTTCAAGCAGCAGATCAGGCACCGCGCCCTCCCTTGAGGCTGGTGGTGCGGTTGAGGATCCAATCGGCCACCAGGTTCACGGAAATCGCCAGCAGTGCGATGGCGGCCGCCGGGATGAGCGCAGCCGGAATGCCGAAGACGATGCCTTCCTTGTTTTCCTTCACCATGCCGCCCCAGTCAGCCTCCGGCGGCTGTACGCCCAGTCCCAGGAAGGAGAGCGCCGAGAGGAAAAGCACCATGAAGATGAAGCGCAAGCCGAGCTCGGCAACGAGCGGCGACAAAGCGTTCGGCAGGATCTCGCGGAAGATGATCCAGCGGCGTCCCTCGCCGCGAAGCTTGGCGGCCTCCACGAAGTCCATGACGTTGATGTCTACTGCCACGGCGCGGGCAAGGCGGAAGACGCGGGTGGAATCGAGCAGCCCCATGACGAGGATCAGCGTCAATGTCGTGGTCGGCATCACCGAAAGGACTACGAGTGCAAAGATCAGCGATGGTATCGCCATCAACAGGTCGACAAGGCGCGACAGGATCTGGTCG
>JBGSJA010000273.1:0-13443 GCA_041742235.1 Salaquimonas sp.
AGCAATGGCGGCGGCTTGATGCGAAGGCCGCGGCCATAGGCGATCGCAGCGGACTGCACGAGAAAACTAGACGACAGCGTCGCGATGATCGGCGGTATGCGCAGGATCAGGATCAGCGCATAGTTGAAGATGCCGACAGCAAGCCCGCAGGCCAGCGCTACCAGCAGGCCGGCGATGATCATTGAATCCTGCGTATCCATGATTTTCATCGACACCGAACCGGCGAGCGTGATGGTGGCGGGGATCGACAGGTCGACATTGCCGGGCCCGAGCGTGATCACGAACATCTGCCCGATGCCGACGATGACGAAGAAGGTCGCGAAAGTGAACGCGGCGCTCAGCAGTTCGCCGCCGCCCTGGCCTCGCGTGAAGGCCATTGTGGCGGTCCAGACCAGCGCAGCCGCGACGAAGGACCATATCCAGGGTTTCTCGCCCAAACCGGAAAGGCGTTTCATCTTCGCGCCTCCGCCCGGTCGATGAAGGCGCGGAACGCCAGCACGATGATCAGGATCGCGCCTTGCGCCCCGATTTGCCAGTCGGGCGTGATGCGCAGGAAGGTGAGGAAAGGCGCGGTCAGTGTCAGGGTCAATGCCCCGATGACCGCGCCGATCGGCGAGATGCGCCCGCCGACGAAACTGCCGCCGCCAAGGATCACTCCGGCAATGGTGAGCAGCGTATAGCGTTCGGCGACGTTCGCCTGTGCAGACGTGGTCAATCCGATCAGGGCCAGGCCCGCCAGCATCGCGAAGAAACCGGCGAGGCCGAACATGGTGATCTTCACCTTGAGAAGCGACCAGCCCGCGCGCTCGATCGCCTTCGGGTTGCCGCCCGCGCCGCGAAGGATCGCGCCATGGGCCGTGCGCATCAACAGGAAATGGGCGGCAAGGGCGATGGCGACCGCCGCGAGGATCGGAAACGGGATGATCGGGGTTTTCAGCTTCATCAGCGTGGAGAGCCATTGCGGCGACTTGCCGCCGGGCGTCGGCAATACGAGGATTGCAAGCCCCAGCCAGACAAACGACATGCCGAGCGTGACCACGATGGAAGGCAGGTTGCGCAGGTGAATGAGCGCACCCAGCGCCATGTAGATGACGAGCGTCGCGGCCAGCGCGAGCACGCCCAGCACGGGCGTTTCGTTCAGCCAGGTAGCGGCGATGCACACGACAAGCCCGATATACGCGCCGATGCCAAGGTCAAGGTCGTTGACGGCCATGACGCACATCTGCGCCACCGTCGCCAGCGCAATGGGAACCGCGAGGTTGAACATCAGCTGGAAGCCGAGCGGGCTGATGGCGCGCGGATTGAGCCACCAGATCGCGCCAAGCAGTATAGCCAGCGACAGGGCCGGCAGCATTCCCCGCAGGGTCCTTGGCGAGACGATCGCGTTCACTCAGGCGCCCTCCCGGAAGGAGGCGTGCAGGATGTTTTCCTCAGTGGCGTCGGCCCGCGGGAAGCCGGCGACGATGTGCCCGTCACGGAAAACATAGACATGGTCCGCATGGATGAGTTCATCGATTTCGGTCGTGTACCACACGAAGGTCCGCCCCTTTGCGGCCTCGTCACGAATGATGCCGTAGACTTCCTGCTTGGTGCCGATGTCGACGCCGCGCATCGGGTCGTCCATCAGCACGGTGCGGGCGTTCGTCGCCAGCGCGCGGGCGAACAGCGCCTTCTGCTGGTTGCCTCCCGATAGCGTGAAAATGTTGTTGTCCATATCCGGGGTGCGAATGGCTATGCGTTCCTGCCATTTGCGCGCCATTTCCCTCTCGGCATCCGCATCGATCAGCGACAAGCGGGCAAGCGCGCGGACCGAGCCGATAGAGATGTTCTGCGCGATCGACCAGAGGGGAAAGATGCCGTCGGTCTGGCGGTCGCCTGCAACGAAGGCGACATCGCCATCCACCTGCGCTTCACCGCTGGATTTTCCCGCAGCACGAAAGAGCTTCAGCAACGCGGCGGTCTGTCCGTGGCCGGCAAGCCCGGCAAGGCCGACCACCTCGCCGGGCCAGGCCAGCAATTCGTGCTTGCCATCCTGGCCGGCTGTTCCTGCTCGCACGCGCGGCGAGGCGGAGCCGCGCAAATCGCGCCCGCTCTTGTTGCCTGCCTGGGCTGCCTTCACGACCGATCCCATGGCCGCCACCAGCGAGTTGCGGTCGAATTCTCCGGCGGGGCGCACGGCCACGACCTTGCCGTCGCGCATTACCGCGATGCGGCTGGCGCTGGAAAGGATTTCGCCGAGGAGATGGGAAATGATGACGACAGAGCCGCCGCCTGCGACGAAGCGGCGAACATGGTCGAGAAGCTGTCCCGTCACCACCGAGTCGAGCGATGAGGTGGGTTCGTCCAGGATCACGAGGCGCAGGCGGGTATCCGTGACCGTGAAGGCGCGGGCGATCTCCACCATCTGCCGCCGCGCCAGGGTGAGGTCGCCTACGATGTCGCCTGCGGCAATGTCATGGCCCGCGAAGATCTCGTCGAGCTTGTCGATGATGAGTTTGCCTGCGCGTCCGCGCCAGCCAATGCCGCGCAGCGAAGGGTGCAGCACGCGCGCGTTTTCCGCCACCGTCAGGTTCGGGCATAGCGAAAGTTCCTGGAAGACACAGCGCACGCCGTATCTCTGCGCTTCCGCCACCGAGTAGGAGGCGGTGACATCACGGCCCGCAAGCGTGATCGTTCCGCGATCGGGCGCCAGCGTCCCGGCGAGGATTTGCATCAAGGTGGACTTGCCCGCGCCATTGTGGCCGACGAGGCCGAGCGCTTCGCCGGCACGGCATGCGACGTTGACACCCGCGACGGCGGAAACGGCGCCGAAATGCTTTTCGACGCCGTCGAGCCTGATGATGTCGCCGCCCCCGTCCGCCATGGATGCCTCGGTTCGTGCAATGCGCCCGCCATCTCGCAGGCGGGCGCATTACAGCCCTACATGGCGCCTTGGACGACTTTCATGGCGTCTTCCAGCGAGTATTCCACGTTGGCGACGCCGCCGGCTTCGGTGTTGGCAAGGTTTGCCTCGAGGTTGTCCTGGTCGATGCGCAGGAACGGCACCACGAGATCCTTGGGCACGTCCTTGCCGTCGAGGATCATCTGGGCGACCCAGAATGCAAGCGTGGAAACGCCGGGCGCGATCGAGACCGACATGGTTTCATAGCCGTTGGCATCCTTCTGTTCCTTCCACCACTTCAGTTCGTCTTCACGGTTACCCATGATGATGAGCGGCGTCGGGCGTCCGGCTGCCTTGAACGCCTGCGCCGCGCCATAGCCGTCACCGCCCTGGGTCACGACCGCCGCAATTTCGGGAAGGCTTGGCAGGATGCCTGCCACGGCTGCCTGCGCCTTGGCCTGGTCCCAATCGCCATGGACCGAGCCGACGATCTTGAACTGCGGGTTCTCGGCCACGCCCTCGTGGATGCCCTTGGATATCTCGTCATCGACGAAAACGCCGGCTAGTCCGCGGATTTCAAGGAGATTGCCGCCCTGGGGCATCTTGTCCTTGAGATAGAGCACCTCGTCCTTGCCCATCCGCTTGAAGTCGACCGCGATGCGCCAGGCGCAGGGTTCGGTGACGATGCCGTCGAACGACACGACCGTTACGCCGGCATCGCAGGCTTCCTTGACCGCGCCGTTCAACGCGTCGGGCGAGGCTGCGTTGATGACGATGGCGTTATAGCCCTGCAGGATGGATCTGCGCCGCCTGTTCCGTCACCTGGTTTTCGGCAGTGGTGAAGGGATCGGCCGCGGCCACGATACCGTCGGCGACAGCCTGCTTGGTCACCTTGTCCCAGCTTCGCAGCATGGCCTGGCGCCAGGAGTTTCCGGCGTAGTTGTTCGACAATGCGATTTTCTTGTCCTTGGTCTCGGCCAGTGCCGCCCCTCCCAAGGCGATGCTTGATCCCATTGCGGCCAACGCAAGTACCAGTGCAGTGCGCTTCATGCCTTCCTCCCGTTTGTTGGTTTCGGAACGGCGCGCAACGGCATGCGGCGCGCTGTCCGCAAAGCGGCGAGTGCCGCTTTCGCCCGCTCTCTCCCCGGGCTGGCAGGAACGTTATTTTCTTTTGATATCCGACACAAGGATGTGTCTTGCGGGAAGTGCGGCGCCGCCTATTGGTCCGGGCCGACCTGCGAAACCAGGCCCGACACGGAAGACCAGACACCGTTCTTCAGTGCGATAAGGGGCGCGTTGGCGACGATTTGCGGCGCATCTGCCATTGCAACTGCGCCGGGCGATATGACGCCGATCTTGATCTCGCCGTCTGTGTAGTACCAATCGCCGCCACCATTGCGCCCGGTCATGGTCGGGCCGACGCCGGAGACCTCGTAGATCTGCGCGAGCATTCTTGCGGCGGAAAGATCGTCGATGAGCCGGTTGCGTTCGTCGTCGATGTCCGGCGCGATGTGGTGCGTGATCTGTCCGGTATAGTGGCTCACGCCCACGCCGCGGTCGAGCGTCGCCGAGCCCAGCCAGACCTGCCGGCTTTCCGCGCCTTTTTCCATGACCTTCCAGTAGCGGACGTGGTTGCGGCGGTCGGCGCTCTTGCCGATCGGCTTTTCGAAGGCGAGGTCCTGCTTGCGCCCTTCATAGAGCAGGGGGCTTACCGGCGCCTCGTGATACGGCCGGTCGAAGACGACGCTGCCTGCGATCTCGAGGCTGGATTTGAGCGTTACCGGATCGGCGGGGTACCAACCCGCCGCGTGCATTGCCTTGATGATTTCGCTCTGGTCGCCGACCAGCCCGACATTGAGCGGGTCGCCCGGTATGCCCTGCGGTGTTTCAGTAACGGCGGGATGCGAGGCTAGACCGGGCTGGCGTTCATGGTGCGACCATAATTGCGGCAGGATCAGATAGGCAATCGCGACATAGGCGATCACGATGCCAGCCAACCATTTGAGCTTGCGCCGGCGCCTCATGCGGGCAGTCAGGCGTGAAGCAGCACGGGCAGATGTGCGTCGGCGCAGATCTTCTGCGTTGCCCTGCCAAAACCCAGCCAGTTGCTCAGGCTGTTGCCGAATGCGCCCATGACAAGGAGGTCAGCCCCTTCGCTCTTGCAGAAGACCAACAGATCCCTTCCCCAGGAGCGGTCGCTCTGGCCTTCGCTGCCATACGTTTTCCATTCGATATGGGCTGCGCCTTCCGTTTCCAGATAGGCTTTCAACTCGCGGTCGTGCGAATCCGCGCCCTCGCGCGCGAGCACGATCAACTTGCGGGCCGAACGGATCATGGGCAGAGCGGCGCGCATGGCATTGGCGGCAGCAGGCGTACGGTTCCAGGCCAGCACGACGGTATCGAGCTTGTCGCCCATCGGTTCGGGCGGAAGAACGAGAACCGGAATGCCGCCGTCCCACAAGGCGGAGCTTAGCAGGATCGCGTCCGGGCCTTCGCCATCATCGACGCGCTCCAGCATCACGAGGTCATGATAGAGGGCGATTTCGCTGAGCGCGTCGCCGGCGGCGATGTCGAGTTCGATCAGCCGCGCGCCCGGCGCCTTGGCGGCCACCTTTTCGAATGCCTGGTGGGCCTCCTTCGAAGCGGCGCGCATTTCCTCGGTATTGTCGATCCATGCCACATCGCCATGCACGCCGGCCGGAACGAAAATCTGCGAGCGGTTCGGATGCATGACCGTGAGCCGCCCGCCGAAATGACGGGTCACCGCCACGGCCGAAGCCAGCGAAATCTCGTCGTTCGGCGAGCCGTCGATCAGTACCGCGAATGCCTTCATGGTTTCCCCCGGTTGGTTGATTTGCATGCCAGCGCGCGCATGGCTGTTGCATATTTCCAAACTATCGCACGCCCGGCGCTTGCGCCAGACCGCCGGTGCCGCGGGGCAGGCTAGTGAAGGGTTTCAGTCTTGCACAGAAAAAGCCGTGCCAGACCCCGAAGAAGCAAAGTTCCGTTTCGTAAGGCCGTGTTGTTGTGCGAAAAGAGACGGGTGAATCAGGCTGGCGGAAAAGATCCCGGACGCGCCGGTCATTGCGATATCGAAGGACGACAGGGGGTTACATGAAAAAGGCAGTAGCTGAGTTTATCGGAACATTCACTTTGGTTCTCATAGGATGCGGTTCGGCGGTCATTGCCGGCCCGGCGGTGGGGGCAACCACAGTCGGCGTGCTTGGAATTGCTTTCGCATTCGGCCTTGCGATCGTAGCGATGGCCTACGGTATCGGTCCCGTGTCGGGCTGCCACGTCAATCCGGCGGTCAGCCTTGGCGCCTGGGTTGCGGGGCGCATGCCGACCAGCGACCTCATTACCTACGTCATCGCGCAATGCCTTGGCGCCATCGCGGGCGCGGTCACCCTCTACATCATCATGTCCGGCAAGGCGTCGGGCTGGGATGGCGGGCTTGGCGCGAATGGCTGGGGTGCGGGCTATCTTGGCGAGTACAACATGGCCTCTGCGTTCATCTTCGAGGTTGTCGCCACCTTCCTGTTCCTGGTCACGATACTGGGCGTCACGCAGAAAGGCGCTCCGTCGCACCTAGCGGGACTTGCCATTGGCCTGACGCTGGCCGCGATCCATATCGTCGGCATCAACGTCACCGGCGTGTCGGTCAATCCAGCCCGAAGCCTCGGGCCGGCGCTGCTTTCGGGCGGCGCCGCAATGGCGCAACTGTGGCTGTTCATCATCGCACCGCTGATTGGCGCGGCGATCGCCGGCTTCCTTTTCCGATCGGGAATTCTTTCGGCGGACGAAGCGGAAGACAAGGGTGTTTCCCCGGCAAAGCGCGCAGTCGCCCGCTAGTCTTTTCGGCATCAATCAAGGGGATCGGCGACAATATCGCCGATCCTTTTTTGCGTTGCGGCCTGTTGCGGCGAACCTTCATCAGTCCCGGTGCAGGCTGGGCTCACATTTCGCTGCACGGCGGGAAGCATCCATCGTTGCTCGCATCTGCCGCTACCCTCGGGTCCCGGCAACATCTATGGTCGCTTGAACATATTGGCGGCTTGTCTGGATCGAAACGGGCGTGACACAAGAATCGGACGCAAGCCCCGCGCAGGGCGGACCTATACTGTTCACGCCCTCGGCCCTGCGAGGGGTGCTGCTGGTGCTGGCAGCCGTTTTCCTGTTCGCCTCCATGGACACCATGATCAAGTATCTGGCGATCCGCTATAACGTGCCGCTGGTGGCAGCGATGCGGTACGGCATCAATCTCTTTCTCCTGCTGGCGGTATTCATGCCGAGGCATCGCGCCGCCGTTTTGCGAACGCGGCGGACAGGCCTTGTCATCCTGCGCGGCATGACGCTGGTGATGGCGACGCTGTTCGCCGGCCTGGCGCTGCAACGCCTTCCGGTGGGCGAAACGATAGCGATCATCTACCTGGCGCCTTTCGGTGTGATGCTGCTCGCCGGCCCGATGCTTGGCGAGCGCACCGGCCTCGCGGGCTGGGTGGCGGCCCTTTTCGGGTTCGCCGGGGTGCTGCTCATTGCCCGCCCGGGCGGCGGGTTGTCGGGGCCGGGGGTGTTGTTCGCGCTGCTTTGCGCGGCATTTTCCGTTGGCTACCATCTGCTTTCGCGCCTGCTTGTCGCGTCAGAATCGACGCATGCCATGCTGGTCTGGTCGGCGCTGGCGGGAACAGTGGTTTTTGGCGCGTTGCTGCCCTGGAGCTTGCGAGGGCCGGTTCCCGGGGTGACCGACATCATCTTGTTCTTGATGGTCGGAGCGGTGGCGACGGCTGGGCACTTCCTGTTTACCGCCGCGTACCGCGACGCGCCGGCATCGCTGCTGGCGCCGGTCAACTATGCCCATCTGCTCTGGGCCGTGCTGCTCGGCTGGGTGGTGTTCGGACATGTTCCGGATATCCTGGCAATGACCGGCATGGCGCTTGTCGCATTCGCAGGTGGCGGCATCGCCATCTGGGCACATTTTTCGAAAGCCGCCAAAGCGCCTGCCCGCTAGATGCAAGGCTTGCGCGGCTCACTGGTACCGGTACGATGGAATGCAGGCTTTGGAGGCAACATGGCGGAACAGGGAACGAGGCGTGTGTGGTTCGCGGCAACGGGTTTGGCGGCATTGAGCTGCGCCGGGGCGTCTTTTGCGCAAGAGAGCGAAAAGCCGGAAAACGTCATCGCCGTGCGATTGCGCTCGCAAGGGTTTGCTTGCGAAAATCCGCGCAATGCGAAGCAGGATCCGGCTGATACGAAACCGGATGAAAAGGCGTGGACGATCCAGTGCGACGGGCAACGCTATCGCATACGGTTCGTTCCGGACATGGCGGCGCAGGTCGAGAAGATCGACTGATCAAGCCCTTCGAGTGACGGAGATCGGGCCTTGGACAATCTCGCCCTTCTGGTCGATCTGCATCGCAATGCCGAACGTCAGGGGCCGGGCGGCGCGGATGAAACGCGCCTGGCCATTGCAATGTCAGGGCTTCGCGGAAAGGCGGGCCTGAAAATAGCGGATCTGGGCTGCGGTACCGGCGCTTCCACGCTGGTCCTGGCGCAGGAACTGGATGCCACGATCACCGCCGTCGATCTTGTTCCCGAGTTTCTCCACGACCTCGATGCCGCGGCCAAAAGAGGAGGGTATGAAAGGCGCATCGAGACGCTCGCCGGATCGATCGATGTGCTGCCGTTTCAGGATGGCTCGCTCGACGCCATCTGGTCGGAGGGTGCGATCTACAACATTGGATTTGCGAACGGCATCACGTCCTGGCGGCGGCACCTGAAGCCGGACGGCATTCTGGCGGTAACGGAGCTCACCTGGCTGGCGCGGGATCGTCCCGAAGAACTCGAGCAGCACTGGATGCGGGAATATCCCCAGGTGGATACAGCATCGGCAAAGTTCGCCGTGCTTGAGGAAGCCGGCTATTGTCCGATCGGCTATTTCGTCCTTCCGCAAACGTGCTGGCTGGATAACTACTACCGACCGATGCAGGCGCGTTTCTCTCGGTTCCTCTCGCGCAACGGCAATTCGAAGGCTGCGGCCGATATCGTGGCAGCCGAGGAGCTGGAAATTGCGCTGTATGAACGATATGCGGGCTTTGTCGGCTACGGCTTTTACCTGGCCCGCAAAGCCGGCAACAGGGACGGCGCGGTCAATGCCGGGGCGAATTGATTCCCGCCTCGGTGACGACGGCATCCAGGGCTATATCGTGCGGCTGCGGGTATATGGTCTCGATTTTCTGGATCGAATAGCCGACGCCCAAAACCATCGGCTTTCGGCCCAATGCGGCAAGAGTGCGATCGTAGTATCCCCCGCCATAGCCAAGCCGCCAGCAACCGGCATCGAAGCCGACGACCGGCGCCACGACGATGTCGGGCATGACTTCGTCGCTGTCCGCCGGGAACGGAATGTTCCAAACGCCGCGCTCGAGCTTGCTGTTCGAATGCCAGTGGCGGAATACCAGCGGAGCACCCTTGGCGACGACCACGGGAAGCGCGCATCTTGCACCGCGCACCTCAAGCAATTTCATCCAGCCGCGCAGGTCCGGTTCGCCGCGAAACGGCCAATAGAGGCTGATGACCTTGCCCCCGGGATCGCCGATCATTTCATCGAGCCGGGTCGCTATCGTGCCTGAAAAAGCCTGGCGCTGGCCGGCGTCAAGCTCCAGCCGCGCTGCGATAAGCCTCTCGCGTTCGCCCTTGCGCCAACGCATCACGTCAGGATCTGGAGCAGGAGGCTTAGCCTGGAAAGCGGCATCATGCTCATGCATGTAGCAGGGCGGCGAGGCGAATGCGGGCTTTTCGGAATCGTTGGACATCGAGTTACTCCGGCCGGATAACGCGCGATGCCGGCCTTGGCTGCATTCAACTACGTCATTCGCATCCCGCGCCGGTCGGGCCCACTGTCAGTTTATGGTGCCGCCGTCGATCATGACAATCGAGCCGGTCATGTACGCGCTTTCGTCCGAAGCCATGTAGGCGGCCAGCGCGGCGATCTCCTCCGGCGTGCCCAGCCGGCCCATGGGCTGGCGCGCGATGAAGGCTTTGCGCGCAGCGGCCGGATCGGGGAACGCATTGATGCGGTCGTGAAGGGAGGGCGTCTCCGTCGTGCCGGGGCAGATCGCGTTGCAGCGAATGTTCTTCGTCACATAGTCGGCGACGATGCCCTTGGTCAGGCCGATCATCGCGCCCTTGGTGGCGCCATAGGCGGTCCGGTTCGGAAATCCCTTCACCGAGGATGCTGGCGAGGCGATGTTGACGATCGAGCCTCCGCCATTCGCGATCATTCCCGCAAGCACCGCGCGGATGGCGAAATAGGCCGAATCGACATTGATGACGAACGACTTGCGCCAGGCATCCAGCGGCGTGTCCATGATGGTGCCGTGATAGACCCAGCCGACGGCATTGACGAGGATGTCAACCGTGCCGATCTCGCCGAAGGTCCGGTTGACCGCCGCCTCGTCGGTGCAGTCGAGTACGTATGTCTTGATGCCTTGTTCCTCCAAGCCGCCAAGATGCTCCGCGGCAATGTCGCAGGCGTGAACTTCAGCGCCTTCCGCCCGAAACCGTTCGGCCGTGGCGCGCCCGATGCCGCGGGCGGCAGCCGTCACGATGGCCCTCTTGCCTTCCAGTCGCTTCATCGGAACGATCATCTCCATCTCCTCGTGACACGCAGTTCGCTGAACCTAGTAGGTCGCCCTCCCTCCGGACAAGTCGAAGACCCCGCCTGTGGTGAAGGAGTTTTCCCTCGTCGCGAGGAAGCAGATCATTGATGCGGCCTCGCCCAGTTCCAGCATGCGCCCCCGCGGGATCTTCGAAAGGATCATCTTCAGGAATTCAGGATCCTGGCTCATGGCGAGCACTGTCTTGGCGACTGCCGGCGTCACGCAGTTGACCGCGATGTCGTATTTGGCGAGTTCCTTGCCCAGCGACTTGGTCAGTGCGATCACGCCCGCCTTCATCGAGGAATAGGCCGGCGCGCCGGGATTGCCTTCCTTGCCGGCAACGGAAGCGACATTGACGATGCGCCCGTAGCCTTGGGCGATCATGTGCGGCACGACCGTGCGCGATACGAAGAACGTGCCGACAAGCCCGATATGGACAACGTCCATGAATGCCTGGGGCGGGTATTCCCAGGTGTTGGCGTTCGGGCCGACGATGGCGGCGTTGTTGACGAGAACGTCGATGCGGCCGAAGCGCGCCATGGTCTCGGCGGTAGCTTTCTCGACCGATTCAAGGTTGCCGATGTCGACATTGAGCAACTGGACCTTGCCGCCTGCGCCGTGTTCGCCGTCAAGTTTGTCGAGCATCGACTGGTCACGGTCCCAGATCGATATGGACGCACCGCTTTCAAGCATGCGGTTGGCGACCGTGAGGCCGATCCCCTGGCCGCCGCCGGTAATGATGGCGACCTGGTTGTTGAAATCGTAGCTGTTCATGGGATGCATCCGTTGTTGCAGGGGGAAGGGCGGCAATGCGCCGCCCCTCGTATCGGTTTGGATCAGAAGTTGAAGTCGTCGATGTTCTTGGCGTCGAACGTTGTCAATTCCGCCTGGGTGTTCATCGAGTTCTTGTCGTTGATCGTGATCGTGCCGAGGTTGGGCACTTCGAAGGTGCTACCTACTTCGTTCTTGATCGTGCCGTCGATCACGCCCTTGGCGAAGTGCACGGCCAGCCAGCCTTCATTGTAGGGCGACCAGAGCTGGAATGCCTTCACGGTCCCGTCCTTGATGAAGTCGCGCATTTCGCTGGGCAGGCCGAGGCCGGTGACGACAACCTTGTCGGCAATGCCGCGCTGCTGGACGACCTGCGCCGCGGCGGCGATGCCGACGGTGGTGGGTGCAATCACGCCGCGAAGGTTCGGGTAGTTGGCGAGCAGCGATTCCATTTCGGTCGTCGACTTCTCCGGCTGGTCGTCGCCGTAGACGGTGGCGACAAGCTTCATGTCCTTGTACTTGGGATCGTTGGCGAGCGTCTCGTTCATCGCCTTGATCCAGGTGTTCTGGTCGGGCGCTTCGGTGGTTGCGGAAAGGATTGCGATCTCGCCCTTGTAGTCGATCATCGAGCCGAGCAGTTCCACCTGGTTGGGACCGGTCTTGGTGAAGTCGACCGGCAGGATCGTGGCATCGCGGTGGCTTTCATTGCCGACGAGATCGCCATTGACCGTGAGGACGAGGATGCCTTTCGCGCGGGCCGCGTCAAGAACCTGGTTGAGCGCATCGGGGCTGTTGGGCGCGATGCCGATGACGTTGACGCCGCGCTGGATCTGCGCCTCGATGAAGGGGATCTGCGACGTGGCTTCCGCGGTGGCGGGAGCCACGAACTCGAACTCGCAACCCAGCGCCTTGCAGCCGTCCTCGAAGCCGCCGGTGATGCTGTCGAAATAGGGGTTGCCGGTGTTCTTGCCGATATAGACGATCTTGAGCGGATCGGCGGCCAGCGCCACCGTCGTCATGGCAAGGGCGGCGGTAAGGCCAAGCAGTGGCCGAAGCAGTTTGTTTAACACGTTCTTCCTCCAAGGTTAATCAGCCGGGCAGCCCGGCACTGCAACCCGCTACCTCTCGGTGCGGGAATAGATGAAATTGGTAGCGATGATCGACACGATCAGCAGCACGCCGAGCACACAAAGCTGCCAAGCCGGCAGCCAGTTCGCGACGATCATGCCGCTGGTGACAATGACCAGCAGCCAGGCCGCCAGGAAGGTTCCGAGGATCGTGCCCTTGCCGCCGAAGATGTAGGTGCCGCCGAGCATCGCCATCAGCACCATCTGCAACTCGCCGCCAAGGCCGAGGTCGTAGCGCACGGATCCAAGGCGCGATGCCGTCATCAGCCCGGCGAACGAAGCCGTCACGCCCATCAACAGGAAAAGGATCATCTTTATGCGCGCCGAGCGGACGCCGGCATGGCGGGCCGCAACTTCGTTGGTGCCGACGAGATAGACCTGCCGACCGAAAATTGTCGTGCCAAGAACGAGGCCGAGGACGATCGCCAGCGCTATGAAGATGATCACCGGGACTGGGACGCCGGCGACGAAGACATTGTTGATGCCGATGAACCATTCCGGCACTCGGATCGACTTGTCGCCTGCGATCACCTGCGCCAGGCCGCGATAGAGCGTCAGCGTTCCGATGGTGACGATGATCGAGGGCAGTTGCAGGCCGATCACCATGATGCCGTTGAGCGCGCCCATTGCAAGGCCCGCAAGGAGGCCGATTGCGATTGCCAAAGGCATGGGCAGTCCCGCCTGCTGTGCATAAGCGAAGAGGCAGGCCGAAAGCGCCATGTTGGCGGCGGGGGAAAGGTCGATCTCGCCAGAGATGATCACCATCGTCAGCACGAGCGCGGCAATGGCAAACTCGGCCGACAGCGTGAAGCTGCGCAGGATGTAGTTGATGTCGAGGAAGAACTCGGAAAGCTGGCTGGCGACAATCACTGCCGCGATCAGCAGCACGAAGGTCATCGTCTCCGGGCGGATGAACAGCACCTGCCAGGCTGGACGGGGCGGCGCGGCCTCGCGCGGAGCCGCCGGCGCGGGAGTATTCGCCGTGCTCATGCAGCCGCCCCTTCCA
>JBGSJA010000274.1:0-6368 GCA_041742235.1 Salaquimonas sp.
TGAACTCCCTGGTTCGTGTGCGAAAGCACCATCGCTTTCGAACCAGTGACGTTCCGGCCGCCGCCGTTTTTACATCGTCATGAAAATTTTTCGCCGTTTCAGGCGACAGGCTTTCGGCGCTCGAATGCAAGGCCCGTAGCCGTGCGGTTCTGGAAGCCTTTCCAGTAGGTGTGCGCCGGGGTGCGCTCCCCGCTCTCGTCGATGTCCCACACCCCGTCGGCCGCTTCCTCGACCAGTGCCAGATAGTGTTCCATCGCCGCATCGCCCTTGAGGTGCAGCCCTAGCCAGGCCGTGACGAAATGCTGTGCGATATTGTTCATCCGCACGCTGTCCCAGACCGGATCGGCATAGTGCTCGAACGGCACGAAATCGAGCCATTCCACGCGCTGCCAGGACTCCATTGGCGCAGGGATCGGCGCTGCCACATTGTGGTTGGCGAGGCGGAAGGTCAGCAGCGCGCGATCGCTGTTCACCATCTGCTCGAACAGGGCTTTGGGCCCTTTGTCGTAGCCGCAAATGTCGTCGGCATCGCCGGCGACGACCATGAAAGGGATGGAAATGTCCGCCAGACCCGCGCTGTCGAAAACGCCTCGCTGCATGCCCCAGGGCGCGAATGCAATTGCCGCCTTCACGCGCGGATCGGGCAGCGCCTTGTGTGAATCCGAGCCGGAAAGGTGCATACGAAGCAGCCCCTCCGGCGCGCTCCAGTCATGCGTCACCGCTTCCTGCGTGACCCCGCCCCCGCTGGCTACCACCGCACCATAGCCGCCCATGGAATAGCCGATCAGCGCCGCGTTCTGCGCGTCCACGAGCCCGGACAGGAAACTGCCCCCGTCCCGCGAAAGCCGGTCGAACTGCGACACGACGAAAAGCTGGTCCAGGGGGCGGTTGACCAGCGTCGAGCCGAACGGCCCCTTGTCGTCATAGGTCGAGTCGGGATGATCGACTGAAACGGCGACATAGCCCTTGGTGGCAAGGTTTTCGCCGAGATGGCTCAAAAGAAAGCGGTTGCCCGGATAGCCGTGCGAGATCACCACCAGCGGAAACGGACCTTCGTTCGAAGGCTGGCCGTCGCGGATCGCCCTACCATTCAGCGTTACGCGCGTACGGCCGTCGCGAAGCAAGACGTCGCGGTAATGCTCCTCGCGTTCCTCGTCAGAGGCCGGGTACCAGACCTCCAGCACGAGCTTTCGGTCCGTGCGCGGATGCGGCGTGCCGGCTTCGACCCTGGCAACATCGACCTGGTCGCGATTGACCAGCTCAACCGTCCGCACGCCCGCAGCAAAGGCCCCGCGCGCGGCAAGTTCCGGTGCATCGGGCCGCAGCAAATCGATACGATTGCCGCTCATCGCGGCCTAGCGCAGTTCGGCGCAGAACTTCTGGATGCGCTTGCAGGCCTCTTCCAGATTGGCGTTCGAGGTGGCGTAGGACACGCGGAAGTTCGGCCCAAGGCCGAACGCCGATCCGTGCACCGTAGCCACACCTTCCGTAGCCAGCAATTCCATGACGAATTCCTCGTCGCTGGAGATCACATTGCCCGACGGCGCGCGTTTGCCGATCAGCGCCTCGCAGGACGGATAGACATAGAACGCACCTTCCGGCTTGGGGCATTTGATGCCCGTTGCCTGGTTCAGCATCGAGACGACCAGATCGCGCCTTTCCTCGAACGCCTTGCGGCTCTGGCCGATGAAATCCTGCGGGCCGTTCAGTGCTTCGACAGCCGCCCATTGCGCAATGGTGCACGCGCCGGAGGTCTGCTGGCCCTGGATCATGTCCATTGCCTTGATCAGATGCTCTGGTCCGGCAGCATAGCCGATACGCCAGCCAGTCATCGCATAGGCCTTCGAGACGCCGTTCATGGTCAGCGTCCGGTCGTAGAGCGAAGGCTCGACCTGCGCCGGCGTCGTGAATTCGAAATCGCCGAACACGAGATGCTCGTACATGTCGTCTGTCAGCACCCACACATGTGGGTGCCGCACCAGCACGTCGGTGAGCGCCTTCAATTCGGCGCGCGAATAGGCGGCGCCAGACGGGTTCGACGGCGAGTTGAACACCAGCCATTTGGTGCGAGGCGTGATCGCGCGCTCGAGGTTTTCCGCCGTCAGCTTGTAGTTGGTTTCCATGCCGGCCTTGGCGAAGACCGATGCGCCGCCGCAAATCGCCACCATTTCCGGGTAGCTTACCCAATATGGCGCGGGGATGATGACCTCATCGCCGGGGTTCAGCGTCGCCATGAAGGCATTGAACAGCACCTGCTTGCCGCCGGTGCCGACGATGGTTTGTGACGCCTTGTAGTCTAGCCCGTTCTCGCGCTTGAACTTGGCAGCGATCGCTTCGCGCAGCGGAATGATACCCGAAACCGGCGGATACTTGGTTTCACCCCGGTTGATCGCCGCAATTGCCGCGTCCTTGATGTTTTGTGGGGTATCGAAATCCGGCTCTCCGACGGAAAGCGAAATCACGTCCTTGCCCTTGGCTTTGAGATCGCGCGCCATTTGCGTGACGGCGATTGTTGCAGAGGGCTTCACGCGTGAAAGCGCGTCGGCGAGAAATGCCATTTTCCGGAACTCCCCATGGGTCGGCAGTTGAACGCGCGACGATTAGGGGGAAACGGCGCGGGGTGCAAGGATGTAGTGCGCAGTTCGTGGTTCGTGGATCGCTGTTCGCCAAAGGCCGGGCGGGATCCTTCCGCCCAACCACGAACTACGAATCACTACTTCCCGTTCGCCCGCACGATCAACTCCGCCAGCTGACCGTATTCGCCGCAGGTGCGGCCGCCGCAGATGCGCTCGATCTGGGTCAACTGCTCGCGTGCATTTTCCAGCAAGCCGAGCTGGATATAGGCTTCGCCCAGATATTCGCGCACCAGGCTGAAATCGGGATCGCGAGCGATCGCCTCCTTGTAGTAGGCCAGCGCCTCGTCCATGCGGCCCAGCTTGCGATGCGAGTAGCCGAGATAGTTGAGGAGGCGCGGATCGTCTTGGTCGGGCGCGAGCTTGAGGGTCGCAATCGCCTGTTCATAGTCGCCAGCCTTTGCCAGCGACTTGCCATGGTCATAGATCAGGCCCTGCTTCTGCTTGTCCGGCTTGTTGATATCGGCGGCCTTGACGCATTTGCCCTTGTCGAGGACTTCGCCCAGCTTGCACTTCGGCTTTACCGGACCGGTTCCATCCGAACTGTCCGAACTTCCGCTTTCGCCCGCCGCGAGCGCCACGCCCAAGGACATGGCGCCGGACATCAACATGGCCGCGAGAAAAACGGGGACATTACCTGCAATCTTGCGCATGAAGGGCTCCATTGTCTGTTGGCGCGCGGCAGCAGCGGGGCGCGGCGGGAAATACATGCGCAAATCTAGCACACGGCCAAAAACTTGCCCGTGCACTCAGATCACATTAGCGCGATTTGTCGCGCGCGACCGGCCGGCCGTCAGCCCGCATAGGGCGAGCGGCACTGCCTGCGGCCCCCGGCATTCAACGGCTGGTACGAATTCGATCCGGCGTCATAGGACTTGTAGCGCGAATAGCACCAGTCGTAATGGGCGCGCGGAAGGCGGCCCGGCCGGACGACCGGCTCCTCTTCGATGAAAACTTCTTCCTCGTACAAGGGTTGCACAGGCTGGCGAACCTGCTGCCGATAGACGATACCGCCATACCGGTCATGATAGTGATAGGCCCTTGCACCGCCATGGGCATGGCATCCAAGCCCCTGGTGGCAATGTTCCTAGCCGGCCGCGACCGCATTGGCAATTGCGCCGATGACAACGGCCCCGGCGACAACCCCGCCGAATGTATGCCAGAACTCGTGGTTTGCCTGTGCCGGCGCTGCGGAAAGCGCCATAGGCGCCACGGCCAGGGTCATCGCGAACATGGAATTTATCAGAAATTTCTTCATGATTGCCCCCTTGGGAAAAACTCGCTTGGAGTCGGCGAAACACTAGAATACCCGTTGGCAATTGCAACTGGAACATGCCGCCAGCACCTTCGATAAATTTAACAACCCTCGGCAGGAGTTATCGAAATCCATGACGCGTGAAGTCACTACGGAGGCTGAGCCGCAAGCGCCCGAGGGCGAGCTGACGCTGCGCACCCTTGCCATGCCTGCCGACGCCAATGCCGCCGGTGACATCTTCGGCGGCTGGGTAATGGCGCAGATGGACCTCGCCTGCGGCATCAGGGCTGCCGAGCGAGCCGGCGGGCGCGTCGTGACGGTCGCGGTGAACGAAATGTTTTTCCGCAAGCCGATGAAGGTCGGCGACACGCTGGCGGTGCACACGACCGTCGAGAAGGTCGGGCGCACCTCGATGACCTTGCACGTGGAAGCCTGGGCGCAGCGCTACCTGACCAAGCATCGCGAACTCGTGACGCATGCCCGTTTCGTCATGGTGGCGCTGGACCCGAACGGCAAACCGGCGCCGATACCGCCGCAATAGTTCCCTCGCCGCTTGTTTTGCCGCAATTCCATGCGCTACCCTGCCCGCTGATCAACGGGGATTTCTTGCGCGTTTCATGGCCTCACGCCTGATGCACGGCCTGGCATGGTTGATGCTGTACCTCGCGCTGGCGGGGTGCGTGGCCGTGACGACGCGCGAAAGCTACACGGTCGAAGAACTCCATTCGGCAAAGGTGTCCGGCAGGGACGATCTGCGGTTCTTCCCGTCGCGCAACCCGGATCTTCAACTGGCGCTGGGTTGGAGCGAAACGCCGCCGCCGGTTCCCGATGGTCGCTTCGACATCCTTGCGCTGTCGAGCGGCGGGCCGGATGGCGCGTTCGGCGCCGGCGCGCTGAAAGGACTGGCGAAGACCGCCAACCGGCCCGACTACGAAATCGTCACCGGCATATCGACGGGGGCGATCATGGCGCCTTTCGTCTTCACCGGCGCGCAGAACGACGCGATGCTGCAGCGGTTCTACACCACCGGCGAGATGGGCAAGCTGGTCGGACAGCCCAATGTCCTTACAGCGCTTTCGGGCCCCTCGCTATATTCGGACGCGAAGATCGTGCCTTTCGTGAACCGGTACATCGATGCGACATTGATGCGCCGTGTCGCTGCCGAACACGCAAAGGGGCGCCGGCTGCTGATCGGCACCGCCAATCTCGACACCAACCAGTTCACCGTCTGGAACATGGGCCGCATCGCCGAAATCGGCTCGCCCGAGGCGCTGGAACTGTTCCGCGACGTGGTCCGCGCATCCTTCGCGATACCGGGCGCACTTCCTCCGGTCGAAATCGCGTCGGCCTCGGGAAAACCGGTCCGTGAACTGCACGGCGATGGCGGCGTGATCGCCTATTTCTATGCAGACCCGATGCTGGCCCCGCCTGCCTACCGGCCGGCGGGCAGGAAGGCGCGCAATTCCTCGGCGAAACCTCGCATCGACATCATCCTTCACAACCAGATCGAGGCGAAGCCCGAGGCGGTGCAGCCAAGGACGCTGGAACTCGCGGGAGTGTCGGTCTCCAATCTCACGCGCAGCGGCATGCGGCTGCTTCTGGACAACACGCTTCGCGCCGCCGCCGATGCCGGCATGGAGGTGAGATACGCCTATTTGCCTTCCGACCGGCGCACGGTGTCGTCGCTCGAATTCGACACTGCCTATATGAGCGCGACATTCGACTACGGCTATCAGCGCGCCGTGTCGGGTACGCTTTGGGAAACCGGCCCCCGCCGCTGATCGGCAAGTCAATACATGGCTTTGCGTTTTGCTGTGTATGCGCTTACGTATATCATGAGTTATTTTGTAGTATTACGCAAATTCCGTAACGTAAGATTACTTGCTTAAATTCGAATAAATTGCGATTTTAACAATATGGCAATTTTATGTATTTATTGTGGTAACAAAATATTTCTGTTGAATGCCGCAATATTGCCGCATTGTTACCATTCCCAATAGCACTGGGGATCGGGGACTGAGGGGCGCCGCATCTGGAGGACACAAGATGCTGGACCCGCGCGGGGATTCGCATGCGCATGGCCGTTATCTGGAGCCTGAGGACCGGGGCATGCAGCACGATGGTGCGCCTGGCCTGCCCGGTCTGAACGAACCTTTTCCGCCGCCGCCGCAGACACAACCAGAGCTTGGCGCTGTCGACAATCCGCTGAAGAAAGCGATGGCTTCGGTCGACCTCTTGCAGGCGCTCGAGGATGTCGACGCCGACGAAAGAGGTTTGCCGCCGTCCGGCGGCCTTGACGAAATCCTTCTGGCCGAACTCGGACCCGACGCCGATCCGCAGATTCCGCAAGCTGCCGCCGCGATCGATCGGCAGTTGCTGCTGAGCCGCATCGTGCGGGCGCGCGATGCGATCCTGGCCGAGGAGCAGCAAGCAGCGCGCACGACAGCGGCGATAGCACAGCCGGCGCCGGAGCCCGCGCC
>JBGSJA010000275.1:0-17754 GCA_041742235.1 Salaquimonas sp.
CGAACTATGTTTGGGGAACTCCCGTCAGCAAGGGAAGCAAGATTCAAACAGGTGACATTATCCAGTTCTGGAATGCGCGCTTTACCGGTCCGGCTGGTCAAGAGTGGGGTACACTTGAAGGCGGCCAGCATACCGCGGTGATCCTCGCCGTGTCTGGTACAGTCCTGAATCTTGTACATCAGAACTTCCCGGCCGGAAGCCCAGTAGTGCGCGGCTCGATTGACCTGAGCTGGAGCCATACAGGTTCTTATGAAATCTATCGGCCGATAGCCCAATGAAAAGCACACAAAATTGGTCGGGACGCGCTATCTTTGCAGTGTTCATCGTTTTATTCACCGTCGGCACCGCCAAAGCACAAACCAGTTGGCCTGACAGATGCTGGAACTATGCGGCCACCGCTGTCGAGAATCAAAGAGTGAATATACAGAAGAGATGTGGCTTGACTGGTGACGATTGGAACCTTGATCTCGGCTTTCATTTCGGCATGTGCATGGAGCTGCGGGAAAACTACCCACGCAGGTTGGCCAAGCAAAGTTCGGCTCTGGCTGGTTGCGAACGATGGATCCGCCGAACAAAGCAGTGGAAACTGATTGATCCAGGACCAGTTAGCAAATGATCGTTCCGGCGGAACCTGTGGATCGGCATCGGACAATGAAATTCGACCACCTATATGTTTAATATCGAATATTGGTCCATTCTAGGGGGCATTATCGGCGCCGATCGTGATCCCGGAAATTTCCAAAAAGTTCACAATTTCATACGTTTATGGAACAATCGGATGGGTCGTTGTTCAGCGCCGATTCACAGGTTCGCCGCGGAAAAGGGGCCCAACGCAGACATGCGGCCGCGATAGACTCCGTCGATGACGGAACATAGAATAACTCTTGCTCAAATATCGCGAAGGAATTCGGGCCCAATGGCCGCACGGCGCATGCCAAGGCGATTGGCGGCTATCCTGGCCGCCGATGTGGTCGGTTACTCGCGGCTAATACGAGCCGACGAAGAAGCAACGCTCGTTGCCCTGAAAGCCCTCCGTACCGAGATCATCGACCGAAAAATCGCCGAACATGATGGACGCACCTTCAAGCTTATGGGGGACGGTTTACTTGCCGAATTTGCGAGTGTCGTCGATGCAGTTCGCGCTGCAGCCGAAGTTCAGCTGGCCTTGGCTGAGCGAACTGCATGCATTGCCGAAGCGCAACGGATCGAATTTCGGATCGGTGTTAATCTCGGCGACGTGGTGGTGGACGGAGAAGACCTTCAGGGCGACGGCGTCAACATAGCGTCCCGGCTTGAGGGAATGGCGGAACCCGGCGGCATCTGCATATCTGCGTCGGCCTATGAGCAGATCCGCGATCGCAACGAATTGAACTTTGAAGATCTGGGTGAAAGAAAGGTCAAGAACATCGACCGACCGTTGCGGGCATGGCGTTGGGTCAATGAAACCTCACGGACCGCCGAAGTGCGGTCCGCAACATCATCGCGACAAGAAAAGCCGTCGATCGCCGTGCTGCCCTTTACCAACATGAGCGCCGATCCGGATCAGGAGTATTTCGCCGACGGAATGGTCGAGGAGATCATCACCGGTCTTGGTCGCATTCGCTGGCTTACCGTGATCGCGCGAAATTCAACCTTTGCCTACAAGGGCAAATCTCCCGATATTCGCAACGTCGGTCGAGAACTCGCGGTGCGCTATGTGATGGAGGGCAGCGTGCGCAAAGCCAACGACAAAGTGCGTATCACGGTTCAGTTGATCGACGCCGACAGCGGCGGGCATCTTTGGGCCGAGAGGTTCACCGGCTCCATTGATGACGTATTCGATCTTCAAGACCAGATCACCACAGGTGTGATTGCTGCCATCGAACCGTCCGTGCGCAAGGCAGAAATTGAGCGCGCCAAGCGCAAGCGTTCCGACAATCTCGACGCCTACGACCTCTATCTGCGCGGACTTGAGCAGTCCTACATCTTTACGCCGGCGGCACGATCAGCTGGGCTGGACTTGCTCGACGCAGCTATCGCCCTTGCTCCTGGCTACAGTGAAGCGCATGGGGTGGCCGCCTTCTGTTTGCAACAGCGCTATTTGTGGGGTGGTCGGCTGCCGACCGATCGGGAGGCAGCCTTGCGTCACGCCGAAGCTGTCGTTGCCGCGCAGACAGACGATTCGAACGCGCTTGCCTTGGCGGCCCTGGCGCTGAGCGCGCTTGACGGGCGAAATGACGTCGCGCTCGTGATGGTCGGTCGGGCCTTGGAACGAAACCCAAGCTCGGCCATCGCCCATACGGTTAGTGCTCTAATCTGCATGATCCTAGGTCAACCTGACGAAAGCGCCCATCACGCCGAGTGCTCGCTCCGGCTCAGCCCGTTCGATCCATTGCGCCACATTCCCGAGTCCGCGCTGGCAGTTGCGAAAATGGCGGCGGGGCGGAATGCCGACGCCCTGCCGCATGCCAGAAGAGCCGTGGAAGCTAATCCTGGTTTCACTCCAGGCCTCACCACTCTTGCCCTTTGCCTGATGAGGCTGGACCGGGCCGAAGAAGCGCGTGAAGCCATCCGTCAGGTGATTGAGATCGCACCCGACACACGCATTGCAAATCTTCAGGAACGTTATCTGTTTTCAAACGGTCTCGGTTTTGAACATATCGTCGCGGACTTGCATGCCGCCGGACTTCCGATTTGACACCTACTTGTGAAACAGCACAGAAGTATCACTGTATTTCAGCGCTGAAGTCTGACCCCCGCGAGTTCAACAACAAGACCATGAAATCGCTTCAGATTCAGAATATCGAGGGAGGTCACGAACGGCGCCGGTCGTGACGCCACCAATTTCCGCAGAATTATTAATATCAATGATTTCGGAATGTATTTGTGCAGGTTCAGACTTCAGTGCCGATTTACACATATGCAGCTCCGAGGACGTCGCAGCTTTGATGCCGTGGCTATTTGGCAGGCGATCAAACGCCTTGTCTATCTCTTGGGACAGCGGAGTCGTTTGGTATCGCGTCCTGGGCTCGCGAACTCTCGCTCCACAACTTCAACGGCTAAACAGGTATCACCGCATCGAAATAGAAGTTGAGCATCCTGTCGAGCGAGGACGGGTTACGTCGCAGGCGACTGCGCAAGGCTGCCCCCTCCCAACAATCGATCAGCATGTCAGCCATCTGTCGCACGTCGGAGTCGGCGCTTATGTCGCCGCTTTGTCTCGCTTCTTCCAGACAACTGGCCATGCGGTCGGCCATGGCCGAAAAGCAGGTTTCGATCTTGTGTCGAAATACGTCGCTGACACCCGACAGCTCCTGACCAAGCCCCCCAAGAAGGCAGCCTAAATAGCCCTCTTCTCGATATGACTGTAGGGTCATCCGAAAGAAGCTCCGGAGCCGGACGAGGGGGGGATGCGTCATGTCTCCGAGACAGGCATCCAGACCGCCATGGACCTGTACCATATAGCTGTCGACGACCTGTAGAGCGAAATCCTCTTTGTCCCTGAAATGATGATAGAAAGAGCCCTTGGGTGTGCCGGTGGCAGCCAAGATGGCCTGAATACCCAAGTCATTGTAGCCATGCTTCAACAGCAGGAGGAGGCCCGCGCCGATCAGGCGTTGTTTTGTAGAGTGCACAACTGCAGCACTCGCGGCGCCGGGCCCTGGTTCCGTATTCATCGCTGGTGCCGTAGTCTCGCTAAGTGATCCGTCAGCAGTACAGCGGTTGAGGTCAACCCTTGGTCATTTCGATCATGTGGTTGATCACATGGCTGTGTTCATGCTGTGGGCTGAACATGACGATCTCGGCGTCCGCGTCAACCTTCACGTTATGTCCAGGTGGCCAATAGAACAGATCATTGGTGTTGACGGTTTCCTTCGTGCCCGCAGCATCGGTCGTAGTGAGCTGACCCTTGAGAACGAAACCCCAATGCGGACTCTGACACATGTTGCCATCCAAACCTTGAAACAGAGGGGTCGTATCCACGCCCGCAGACAGGGTGAAGTATTCGCCACTTATCTTGCCCAAACCAGTTGCGTCGCCAAAGTCCGTCCGCTGACGAATTGTGGCGCCGGGAATCTGCATTCTGACGTCGACGTCTTCCTTCGAGACTCGCATGTTCTTCTCCCTTTGTTTTGCTACAAATAGACCGACCGGTCTATTCCAACCCTATCCGTCTCGACGATAGAGTCAAGCGCGACGAAGTGGTCGTCCTGGTGATCGATCCAACGACAGTTTTTTCCCTTACCCGGCCTCATCTCATCAAGGCTGCCGGCGTCGGAAACACGCAGGTAGCGAACGTTAAGCGGCAGAAAGGTCGTGTTCGGCAAGGTTGAGAAGATCGAGCATGGCAATGCCTGCAACGTCTGGTTGGCGCTGGCGGATTGCCTCATAGACAGCGCGATGGCGGCGCCAATATGCAATCAGCGCGGAAGCAATTGCACCCGTCACGTCAACTGCCCGTTGCGCAGGTGCAGCCGGCGGGGTATGCGCGCGGCCAAGCGCTCGGAATGCGTGACGAGGATCAGACCCGCCCTGGTTTCTTCGACCAGTGCGCACAATAAGGCCAGCACGGTGTCGGCCGTCGCCTCGTCAAGATTGCCCGTGGGTTCGTCGGCTAGCACCAACCTTGGCTGCGGCGCCAGAGTTCGCGCGATGGCCACGCGCTGCTGCTGACCGCCAGACAGCTGTTCTGGGTATTTGTTGAGATGGGCGCCAAGGCCCAGACGCACCGCCAGCACCTGTGCGCGGTCCGGGTCATGGCGCCCCGCAAGCCGCGCCTGAAACGCGATGTTGGCCGCCACCGTCAACGAAGGGATCAGGTTGAACTGCTGGAAAATCAACCCGACAGTGCCGCGCCGCAGCGCCGCCCGGCCCACATCCTCCAGCGGCGTCAGATTAGTGCCATTAATCGCCACCACGCCACAGTCTGCCGTATCAAGCCCGCCAACCAGATGCAGCAGCGTGCTCTTGCCCGAACCCGGCTCTCCGGTCAGCGCCAGCATTTTGCCCGCATCCATGTCAAAGGACACGCCCCGCAGCACGGCCGCCTCGGCCCCGGGATAGGTCTTTGTCACTTCGCGCAGGCTCAGTAGCATTAGGTTTCCTTTGGCAAGCCATTTGTGCCGGGACAGGCGTGCATCATCCCGTACGATCAAATTATCCCTCACTTGCCGGCGCGAAAATTCGACGCACTGCTCAAAGGACTGCCGGCCGACCTTGGCGCCGGCACTCCGAAACCCTGTCTCCTCATCAGCGCCTCAGCTTCTGCAGCAACAATACAGCTAGCGCCAGCGGTCCACGATTGCACGCAGCGCCACGCGCGCCCTCAGCCGGGTCGCCAACAGGTACATCCCGCCGATCTTGCGGTGCAGGAACAGCGTTTCGGCTGGGGGCACATGCATCAGGTCCCGGTCGACGCCGATTGCCAGCCCCATGTTCCGCAAACGCTCGAGTAGATCAGACCGCCCGAAATCAAATGGGGCTTCTTGTCGAAGAGGGACCATGGCAGTCGCAAACATCCGCTGGATCAGGTTCTGGTGATGGGGCGCGGTCACCGGGCTAAAATAACCGATTTCCAGCATCGCGCGGCGTATTCGGCCGCGATCGCCGTCAAGGCCTGCATTCAACAGTTCCCGAAAGGCTGCACTTTGAACCGCATCGATGTTCCTGACCGCACCAAAATCCAGCAGCACCAGGCGGCCAGTCGCCAGTTCGACTCGGTAGTTAGCCAGGTTCGGATCCGTCTGCATTGAGTGGAACGCAAACAATTCCTGCAAAACGAGCTCGATAAGATTGGCCGCGGCCCGATCGCGAACCTCTTGCGGTGCTTGTTCCAGCACATCCATGGGCTCGCTTTCGACAAAGGTCATGGCCAGGATCTGCCTGGTGCTCAGGTCTGGTTGCACCTCGGGCACGACAAAGGCGTCGGACCTTGCCAGCAGGGCGCCGAAGCGACGCAGGTGCGCCGCCTCGGCGGCATAGTCCGCCTCGGCATGCAGTTGCGACTTGGCTGCAAATAGCAGCGGGGCAAGGTCCATCCCCGGAGGCAAAAGCCCTGGCACACGCAGAAGGGAGGCAATGTTGTCGATATCGCTGTCGATGCTGGATCGGATACCGGGATACTGGACCTTGATGGCGAGGTTCCGCCCGTCCAGCGTCTGTGCGCGATGGACCTGCCCGATCGACGCGGCGGCAAAAGGGCGGACGTCGAACTGTTTGAACCGCGCGCGCCAACCTATCCCCCATTCGGCATTCAACACGTCTTGAAGCTGCTGAGGCGGCATGTGCAGGGCATCGTCGCGCAGTATGGAGAGAATGGCGGTCAACTGCGGCGGCAGGATGATTCCAGTGTCCATGGACAGAATTTGACCAAGCTTCATTGCTGCGCCGCGCATATGCGACAGACCAGTGGTCAGGCGCAGGGCATTTGCCGGTTCAAGCAGGAGATTGGGCAGGTCCGGAAACTTGCCTTGGGCCATCTGGCGCAGCCCGCCCGCTGCAACATTGCCGGCAATTCCCGCAACAATTCCACCCAAATGCAGCAGCCGGGCGCTTCGCCCGCTTGGCACGGCAGACGACCTGTTCCTCGAGTGTTGGTCCGACATGCTCACTTCTCCCGCCTATGAGAATTGAACCTAGTGCGGGACGGCGGTTCGTACAGCTCAGTTTCGCCTTTTACGCTCAATATGCCGCTATCTGTACTATGCTTTTACGAACTGGCTCCCTGATACCGAAAAACCGCTCCCTGTTACTGCAAAACCGCTCCCTGTTATTTTTTGCAAGCCCAAGTGCCGAAAGCCATGCGATTTCAGATGATTACCCGTACTTTAATGCCGAAAAGCAGCCGAAAACCGCGTTTTCTCCCTGTAAACTCCCTGATAAACAGGGAGACGGGTGAGCAGCAGACTGCCAGCACAGCCAACAAAATCAAATACTTATCTGAGTGGTGTGGGTCTGGTCGCGGCAAGCGACAGCCTTGCCTTTTGCCCCATGGTATTCTGCTTTAATACGTATGCACGCGATGCTCGGGCCGGCGCGAAGCTTCGCTTCGCTACGCCGCCGGTCGCGCCGGACGGCCGCGCAAGGGGGGCGATTGCCGGGGGAACCGGGCTGGCAGGGTCTGCCTCGTCACCCAACCGCGAGGCCGCCATTGAGGCGGCCGCCTACTTGGTCAGCGCAGCATCGCAGGTTAATTGCGCAATCGCCGGCGGCCAGCCAAGAACGCTCCTTGTTATTCTTCGCTGACTTGCGCGAAATAGCATTGGATTTCAGTTATTTACCCGTACTTGAATGCCGGGCCTCCAATCCAGGGGACGAGCTCGACAACCAGACCGCCAGCGCCCCGGTTCTTCCACGCACATGGACGTCGTACGGTCCCTTGAGCGAACCCTTCTCGAGGACTGCATGGCCAACGCGGTTCAGCAATTCTGCGCTTACCGCCAGCGACGCCTCATTTTCAGCTGCAATATCCATCAGCCGGCTTGCCACGTTCACCGTATCCCCGGTCGTTGCAATTTGCTGGGTCGCGCCGCGCCCCAGCCGCGATGCTACCACCGGACCGAAATGTGCGCCGATCTTGTAGCCGATCTTGAGATTTTGCTGATCCGAAAGCCATCCATCAAGGCGACGGCTGATCCGAAAGCAGCAACGCAAGGCGTTCAGTGCGTCATCTTTCGTTGCATTCGGAAGACCGAACAGAATCATCACGCCATCGCCCATGAAGCTCGTTATGGCGCCTCCCGTGGCGGTTACCTCGGCATCGACAAGATCGTAGAATTTGTCAATGATTTCGCGGGTCGCAATGGCCCCAAGTTCTTCGCTCAGCCCCGTGAAACCGGAGAGATCGACGAACACGACCGCAGCTTCAAGGTGGAGTGGCGTTGCCAGGAAACTTGGGTTGCGTGCAAGAAGGCGCGAATAACCGGGCGCCTGGATCCGCTGAAGCATCATGCTCTGGCGTTCGAAGCGGGCTGCGTTGCTGCGACCCTGCCAAAGCTGGGCGGCGCCGAACAATAGCACCGTTGGCAAGACCGCTGCGATTGGAACGGCAGCGCTGAACCAGATGCCGTTCGAGAAGGCCAGCATATTGGCAATCGCCCACAGGCCCAAAATACTTCCTGCGGCGGAAAAGCCCAGCGCGTTGCGCCGCCATGCCAAACAAGACACCAGCAGCATTGGGAGGAAGATCGCCACTGCGAGGTCGGCATAACGCGTTGTCTCGTCGCGGCGTGGACCGTCCGCTTCGAGAATGTGATGGATCGCCGTTGCAATCACTTCGACGCCTGGCAAGACCGGGTCGAATGGTGTCGGGAAGACATCTCCGCCACCTGTTACCGAGGCGCCAATCACAACCACCTGATCGGCCAGCGCAGATGGGTCGAGTTCACTTCTCAGAAGTTCCGCCCCGCTAACGGTTGGAATGGTTCCACGTGGGCCATAGAAGGCGATGGGGAGACGCAAACCGCGATCCAGCGCAATCTTGCGATCACCAAACTGAAGCAACCCGGCCTCGATCACCGGCTCGGTCTCAAGCGCCAGCGCCACCGCCTTCACCGGCAACGCAGGCGCGACCGTATCTGATGTGCGGAAAAGCACCGGGAGATCACGTGGAACGCCATTTTCGTCCGTTTCCATGTTTGCAACGCCGATCGAAGCGGACCGCAGGAACTTGGGGTGCGGCCGGAGCAGGCGCTCGGCCGACGGAACGCCGGCGAAGACGCCCTCCAACGGCGCGTTGGCCACCGATGAAGGAAATACCGCCGCTGCCGCAACTACCGTTGGCGCCTTCGAAAGCGCCTCGGAAAGGGCACGGTCACCGGCGTCGTCTCCCTCGTCGGCGAGCAGGATATCGACCGCTATCGCCTTGGGACGCTGCAGTGCCGCCTTTTCGACCAGTTCCGCCAGAACCGACCGGGGGAGAGGATAGCGGCCCGCGATCTCGACCGTTGCATCGTCGATCGCCACGATGACGACTGGTGCGACCGGGGTCCGCTCGCCGCGCAGGAGCATTCTGAAATCCGTTAGCGTTGCTTCGACCCGATCGATCGCGGGCGCATCGCCCGTCAGATTGAGCCAGCCCAGCAACCCGCCCCACAGCGCCGACAGCAGCAACGCAACGGCCAGCGACGACTTCGGAATCACCATCGTAATGGCCACGGTTGCAGTCAGCGCCCTGTGCGGTTTAACAGGCCATTGACACGGTTCCGTGGCCATCGCCGCACCTCGAGCGGTGCACCCGATCCGTCGACATCAACGCCCTCGCCCGAACTCAGGGTTACGCTTGCAGCGCCATTACGCCGGGCAACGCTTACCTGTCCCTCAGCCACGAAGACCGAAGTCCGGTCACTCGCAGCGTCTACAGCCCACCTTGTGCCGCGCACCGCCGCGATGGCTTGCGGCGCGACGACTTCGAACCCCTTGCGGGCGGCCTCGCCTTCGATGACGAGCAACAGCGCCCGCGATCTCAGTCGCACCTGATCGACAAGACCATCGCCGTTTCGGTCATGAAGCGAATATTCAGCGCCGGCTTCCACTGAAATGCGGATGTCGTTGCCGCAGCGGACGACCTGCCGGCCTGTACCGCCGACCTCTTGAAGCAGACATCCGGTGGACTGGGCATGCCCAGGCGCTACCGAGACAGCCAAGGCCAGGAGAAACGCGCATAGACCAATGGGCAACGTGTGCATAAACTTTCCTTCCTTGGTCTATTCAAGCAGGTTCGCTTCCTTACATTGCTTTGCGTACTCCTTACTGCGCCGCGCGCAAGGCCGCCTGTGCACAAAAGCACGACGCCGACACCGCCCGGTCCGCCCTTGCCTGCGCGAGATCCAGGCGTTGCCGGATGAGCCTTGCCTCCACGGTTTCTCCGCGCGCCATTAAGCAATCGTGCAACCCCTTCAGGCTCCAGACATTGTCTGGATGGATGGTGGCACGCGACAGCTGCCCGCCCAGGCCCAGATCCTCGCGGAACACTGCCTCGGCCTCATCGATCCGGCCTTGCTCAAGCAGAAGGGCGCCCAGCGCATGGCGCGTCGGCTGCATCCAGCCCCAAGGTTCATCGTAGGGCAGATTGTCATCAAGGGCTACCGAACGACGCAATGCCGCAAAAGCTTCCTCGATGGCGCCCTTGCGATAGAGTATTTCGCCACGAAGCATCTCGGCCCCGATCGCCAGCAGGTCGATGACGCGGTTGTTGTGGAGCAGGCGCGTCTGCGGTACCCGCTTGACGGCCTCTTGGAAGAGCTTTTCCTCGGCCTCTGCGGCCTGGATATTTCCCAAGGCCGCATGCGCCACACCGCGTGCATAATGCACGTTCGCAGCAAGAGTACAGTACAATATCGGGTCGGAAGGAAGCTCCAGCCGCGTGGCCTCGCGCCATTTGCCGAAGCGAACCAGCACATGCGGCTCGAAGCCGAGATAGCTTTCGAAATAATCCGCCATTGGCGGGCTTTCGATCCGCAACATCTCCTCTGGCACCGTTTCCGCCGCACCCCGGACGGCGCGCATTGCCGGCTCGAACTGTCCGAGGAACAGGGCGCCGTACATCACGAAATGGTAGTTGTGCAGCCGGTACCCCGAATAGATGTTGAAGGGCCCCTTGTCGCGCCAGAACTTGAGATCAGCCTCGACCGCGACCTCGTTCCAGTGGACCACATCGCGGTAAAAGCCGCACAGTACATCGATATGCGTGGGCATGTGGATGAGGTGGCCTGAATCCGGCACCAAGGTGCGCAATGCGTCGCCGGCCTTCAATGCCTTTTCCGGGAATGGTGACATTTCCATGAGATGCACATAAAGGTGCAGCACGCCGGGATGGCGCCATACTTCGGGTTGGCTCGCCAGGGCTTCTTCAAGGACGGCCTGCGCCTCGCTCGTCAGAGCGCCTTCGGCAGGAGCGCCGGCGCGTAGATCCCACATTTTCCAAGGCGTAATGTTCAGCAGCGCTTCGGCAAAGATGGTTCTCACTTCGAGATTTGCCGGATGTTCTTTAAACACCCTGCGCATTGCATTGGCAAAATCGACATTCCACGGCTGCATGTCCTCCACCGGTTCCGCTTGCGGATAGCGCGCCGGCAACGCCCGTATCATCGCCGCTTCCCAATCCGATACCGTGTCCGCGAGCGCCACGGCCGCAACAGCCGAAGCATGGCCGGTGGCAAGCGCCTGTGCACGGCCGGCATCATCGAACAATTCCCAGGGCATGTTGTAGTTGGGTCCTGCCGCGTATCCCTTGCCCCAATGCGCCATCGCGCAATCGGGATCGGCATCAAGCGCCTTCTCGAAACAGGCGATCGCCTCCTCGTGATTGTATCCATACGTCCATGTGAGCCCGCGATCGAACCAAGTTTGGGCGGCTTCGGACTTTGTTGTGACTGGAAAGTGATGTCCGCCCAGATCGTAATATTCTGCCATGGCTGCCTCCCGATATCTTGGATCAGCTTTGCTACGGTCAGTTCCAATGCTGCATGCATCGATAACTTGGAAGCATAAGCCAAAATGTGTGCATCAGCAAATTGCACCCTGTCATTGGTGGCTCCCCGTTGATGGCGCGGAGCGGCATCTGATCGGCGATTGTTTGGCTTGGGAAGGAAAAGCCAATTTGCCGACCGCTGCGTTATTGCAGGAAGGATGGCTGTGCATCTAGCAGCGCGCTACCGCAGGCGCGCGAGCGCGAGGTAACTGTCATCGCCTTCCTGCATCGGGCCGGTGCCGGCGGCATTGAGGAGCGTTGTTTCGTTAAAGCCGGCTTCACGCAGCATATTGGCGAACCGCGTCGGCGCAGGATGGCGAAAGGCGATCTCGCAGGTCTCGTTCTGCGCTGTCCCGTCTTGCGCGGTGACAATGTTTGTCATTCGCCAACGCACGACTTCCCGGTCTGGATCCGGCAGCGGGTCCATGATGCATTGCAACCGGGCGCCATCAGTAGCGCGCCGCAAATCGCGTGCGACCACCCTGCTTTCCGAATGTGGCCCCGGAGCATCCATCGCCAGTGCCAGCAACCCACCAGGCGCCATGTGCGCACGCACTTGCAGTAGCGCCCTTGCCATGCAGCCGGGCTCCGCAAGCAGCGTGAAGCTCCCGGCGGCACAGAAGACAAGTGCAAATCGCTGGTCTAGCGCAAAGTCGGTCATGCCTGCATGATGCAGCACGGGTGAGAGATTCATGTCTGCAGCCTTTGCGCGGCAACGCGCCAACATGTCTGCCGAGATGTCCAGTCCCTCCACCGGGAGGCCTGCTGCCAGCATGGGTAGCAAGATCCTGCCGGAACCGCTTGCCAGTTCCAATACGGCACCGCCGCACATCTCCGCCAAGCGAAACCAGAGTTCCAGATCGTCTCGCTGGTCGAAGTCAGTATATTCGTCATAGACCGCGGCGAGCAGGCCGTCGTAGATCAAACGTTGCGGCGGCATCGGTTCGATCCTCGGATTTCAGTTCGATAGTCGGTCCCTCACTTGCCCGGATCCCCCAAACGGTCACGTTGCTTGCGCCGCTAGCGCTGAACATCTCCGCGATGCACGATCTGCACCTTGTTTCCGTCCGGATCGCGAAGATAGCCGGCGTAATACGCCGCTCCGTAATGGTTCCTTGGACCCGGGGCTCCCTCGCTTGTGCCGCCAGACGAAAGCCCCGCGGCATGGGCCGCATCAACTGCAGCCGTCGTTGGCGCCAGGAAGGCTATCATGCTGCCATTGCCAACGCTCGCGGCCTTCCCATCGAAGGGAATGTAGACGTAAAAACGGGGTAGCGGCTGGTCTGGAACGGTCCAACAGACCGATGGTGGCCCACCATCAGGCGCAACGACCCGGCGAACCAGACCGATCTGCGCAAACACCGCGTCATAGAAAGCTGCAGCTCGCTCCAGATCGCCGCAGCCTACTGTCACGTGACTGAACATGCTCTTTCCGTTCTGCGATACGGATCAGTTCGGTCGGCTGGAAGCCGACTTGACGCAAACTTCCGGCGGTAGTCGACAGGCCGCATGCCAACAGTGCGCTTGAAGACACGGCGGAAGAACGAGGGATCCTCATAGCCAATAATTGCGCTCACCTCGTCGATCGGTTCGGTTCCGCTCTCGAGCATCCGCTTGGCACGCTCGATCCGCACATTCTGGACATATGCGAGCGGTGCGTGTCCTGTTGCCTTTTTGAACCGCCGTGCAAAATTTCTGGCGGACAGCCCGGATCGCGCGATCATTACCTCGACAGGATTGGGATCAGCCGAGTGCGCTTGCAGCCAGGCCTGTGCAGCCATCACTGCGCGGTCTCCGTGGCCGGTCGGTTCTTCAAACGAAATGTACGGCGACTGGCCTTCGGTGTGCCACTGCATCATGAAAAACTTTGCCACCGAGCGCGCCGTCGCCGGTCCGCTGAAGCGCGAGATGAGATAGAGAGCAAGGTCATGCCAGGCAGTAGATGCCCCCGACATGACGAGGGTGCCGTCAGCGCTGATGATGAGTTCTCTTTCGAGCCGAAGTCGAACCTCGGGAAAATTGTCTCGAAACGTTCGCTCGAGCGTCCAGTGCGTGGTTACGTCTTCGCCATCGAGAAGCCCGGTCTCCGCCAACAGCAGTGCTCCTGAGCAAGCCGAACAGATGACCGCCCCCCGCGCATGCATCGTCTTCAGCCAGCGCACTTCCTCGCTGTAGCGTCCCGTCGCCCAGGTCTCGCCATCCATCACGGAAGCAGGGATGATGATGATGTCCGTCCTGTCGATCATGTCGAGTGTCCGATGCGCCGAAAGGGGCATCCTTGCTCTCCCGATTTCGATACTGCGCTTTCGAGCAACAATCTCGATCTCAAGAGGAAAAGTTCCTTCGGCGACATCCCGTGCGACGGTCAACGAATCGAAAAGCCCGGACAGGCAAGACATGAAAGTATCGGGTATCGCCAGTAGGCTGACCTGCAGGCCTGATGTCGGATGAATCACGTGCAATCCTTGGCAGAAATGAACCGATATGCGCCAGTATGCTGCTTATCTTGGGCAAGATTAGGGACAATGGTACCCCAGCCATCAATGGTGGCGATCAAACAACCAAGGAGCAATCTCATGCCTGAACTGCTGAATCCTGATCGTGAGATCCGACAGGGTCTCGACATTGAAAAATTCCGCGACTTTCGCGCCTTTGCAGCCGCAAACCCCGAGGCTGTCATCTTCGGCCTTGAAGCCACCGGCACCGCCGAGGGTCGTGCCGTCCACACCCACGCCATGACCGGGGCGTACACGCTTGGCGGGCAGCGCATCGACCGGATCGCACGGCAATACAGCTACCATTTCGGCGCTCACCGGGAAGTCGAGGAAGCTCTTGGTTTTGTCGATCCCACCGACCGGGAGCAGGAGACAGAGGTTGCCCTCGCGGCGCTCTCCGGCTGCATAAACGCGGTGGTTACCGTCAGCGCGGCCGAGCGGGGTTTGGACCTTGCGTCGCTGCGCACAGACATCGCAATCTCCTGGAACCCGGCTGTTTTCCTGCACCTTCGGGACACCCGGGTGCATGGTCGGCCAGTGGACCAGTTTGATGGTTTCACTGTGACCCTCAATGTCTCAGGCAACACTCTGGCGCAGGCAGACATCGAGTTCCTGCGCCTGACAGTCGCGCGCTCGGCCGTCTTCAATCTCTTCACGCTCGCGCGCAATGCGCGTGTCGAGGTGAAGCAGATCGGCGACATGGACCGGGCTGCGTGAAACCTGAGGGGGGCTGGCGTGGGTATGCTGGCTCCTCCTTTTTTGTAGCAGTTTAATTCTGCCTAGACGCAACAGACGTTTTGATACTTGCGAGGCGAATGCAGACGATCTTCAGGAATGACCGAAGCACATTGCAATGTTGAAACAGGAGTTCTCAATATGGCGATCAAACGTATCTGGCACGGATGGACGACACCGGAGAATGCGAACGCCTACCAGGCACTTCTGCTACGCGAGGTGTTCCCCGGCATTGAGGCAATGGGGATCAAGGGTTACCGCGGGATTTCACTTCTCAGGCGCAACTTGTCCGATGAGGTCGAGTTTGTCACGATCATGGACTTCGACACGATCGAAGATGTGATCGCCTTCAAGGGCGAGGATTTTGAACAGTCTTATGTGCCCGACGCGGCTCGCCTGGTGCTTAAACGTTGGGATGAACAGTCGACGCACTACGAGACCATCGCAAGGCGCAGCGCCGGCTGACAGGCAGCTTGCAACAACACGGAAATGACGAATGCAGAGGCTGACGGGAAAGATAGCGCTGGTGACCGGGGCTGCCCGCGGAATAGGCGCGGCGATTGCACAGGCCTTCATCGCCGAAGGCGCAAGGGTCTGGATAACCGACATCGACGCGGAGGCCGGCGAGGCGTTGGCGGAAAGCCTGGGTTCAAACGCGAGATGGCGCAGCCTCGACGTGCGCCGCGAAGGCGAGTGGTCAGCGGCGTTGTCGGATGTGCTGGGAAAGGATGGCCGCCTCGACGTGCTGGTGAACAATGCCGGCATCATCAAGACCGCCGACTTCCTGGAGCTGAGCGAGGCCGACTTCGATGCCGTCCTGCGCGTCAACCTGAAGGGACCGTTCCTGGTCGGACAGGCCGCGGCCCGGGTGATGGCGGCGCGCGGCGGCGGTGCGATCGTCAACATGTCCTCGGCCAACGCCGTCCTCGCGATCCCCAACCAGATCCCCTACGTTACCAGCAAGGGGGGCCTCAACCAGCTGACCAAGGTCATGGCGCTGGCGCTGGCTGACAAGAACATCCGGGTCAACGCGGTTGGCCCGGGCTCGATCTCGACCGACATCCTCAAGGTGGTGATGCACGACGAGGAGGCCCGCCGCCGGATCCTCTCGCGCACGCCCCTGGGCCGCACCGGCGAGCCGGCGGAGGTCGCCAGGCTGGTGCTGTTCCTCGCCAGCGACGATGCCAGCTACATGACCGGCCAGTGCGTCTACATCGATGGCGGCCGGATGGCGCTGAACTACACCGTGCCCGTCAAGGGCTGACGCGTGCCCGGATTTGGTCCGCTCCGCGGGCGGCTGTTCGCCGCCATCGCACTGCTTTTGGTCCTGCTCGCGTCCGGCCCGGGGCAGACCCAATCCGCCACGCCCGCGACCTGCCGGTTCGGCGCCAACCTGGAATCGCTCTACGACATCGACATCGGCAACGACCGCTTCGGCGCCGAGCTCTGGGTCTGGACGCTGTGCCCGAGTGCTGAGGTGGATCCGCTGCAGTCGATCGCCTTTCCCACGGCCACGAGCCTGCGGGTGAGCGACATCGAGAGCGTGCCGACGGGCGGCAGCGAGGCCTATCGCTACGTGCGGGTCCAGGGCACGTTCCGCCACGACTGGGACATGCAGGCCTATCCGTTCGACCGGCAGCGGGTGGTGATCCCGATCGACGAGACGCGCCTGGGTGCCGACGATGTCCTGTTCGTCGCGGACGCCGCGAACTCGTTCCTGACCCCGGAGGCCCTGACCAACCGCCAGGAGTGGCAGGTCGGCGACTTCGCGATCGCGGCCAGCGTCAGCGAGGAGGAGGAGACCTACGGCCTGCCCAACGTCGTCCAGGCCCGCTATGCGCGAATCGAGATCGCGTTCACGCTGGCGCGCATCGGCATGCTGACCTTTGTCAAGCTGACCGCCGGCGTCTTCGCGGCCGGCATGATCGCGCTGATGTCGTTCTTCTACGATGGCCGGGAGTCGAAGGGGTTCAGCGGCCGGCTCGGCCTCCTGGTCGGCACCCTGTTCGCCGTGCTGGTCAACATGCGCACGGCCGACCAGTTCATCGGCGACATGGGCCGGATGACCCTGGTGACGGAGATCCATCTCCTGACCGTGGGGCTGATCGTCATCCTGGCGATCTGGGCCTTGCGCGACTGGTGGCTAGCGGAAGCCGCCCTGCCGATCGCCTACCCCAACTGGACGCTCCTAGGTTGGACCGGCGGTCTCTACGTCCTGACCCTGGGCACGCTGATCGGACGGACTGCCGGCTGGCTGTAGCGCCTGGGGCCGCCTCAGCCCGCGCCCTGGAGCGCGTCCTGCAGCGCCTCGGCCTGGGAGAAGAGCAGGGCGAGCAGAAGCAGGAGTACCGCACCCAGTACGATCGCCCCGGCGATCTTCCAGACCGACCAGGGTCGCTCGCCATGGACCTCGCCGGTGCGGCCGTTGACGACGAAGCGGTAGGGGCGGCCGACGAAGCGGAAGGCCGCGACCCAGACCGGCAGCAGCACGTACTTGAAGGTCTGCCCCTCCTGCTCGACCTGCATGTGCTCGATCACCTGCTGGTCGCCGCCGATGTCGGCGCGGATGTCCATGCTGATCACCTGGTGCATGATCGCCTGGCCGCGCGCGAACCCCTGGTCGACCGGAACCTGGTAGAGCTCGCCGTCGAAGCCGGTGAGATAGTCCGGCGTGTAGGGGCGCATGCCCTCCAGGTCCCAGGGCTCCAGGGCCTCGACCAAGTGGGTCGGGAGCGTCTCGCCGGCCAGCACCAGCACGTCGTCGAAGTCGCGCGCCACCCGGCCGCGCGCCGGCCGCCAGCGGATCTTGGGTACCTGCCGCGTCTGCCGGACGCGTCGTCCGCCGACGACGGCGTCGAAGGACTCGGTCACGTAGTACACGTCGCCGCGCCGGCCCGTGTAGGCGGTGCGGGTACGGCTGTCGAAGGTCCAGTAGGGCAGGTAGACCCCGTGCAACCGGCCGGGGCCGCGCGCCTGCTCGGAGATGCCCGAAGGCGCGAACCACAGGCCCTTCAGCCAGTTGCCGACCAGACGGCGCGCCTCCGCCCCGCCGATCAGGAAGGGCAGGACGCCCAC
>JBGSJA010000276.1:0-13236 GCA_041742235.1 Salaquimonas sp.
GAGCGACGGACCGTTGATCGAAGCGCTGCGGGCTTCCTATGCGCTGCCGGGCGTATTCGCACCGATCGTTCATGGCGGGCGGCATCTCGTCGATGGCGCGCTGGTCAATCCGGTGCCGGTTTCCGCCTGCCGTGCATACGAACCGGACGTGGTGATCGCCATCGATCTCAACAGCGAGAATTTCGGCCGCGGCACTGTGATCCGCGCCTCGCACTACGCCGAACGCGATGCCGGTTGGGACGCGCAAGACACCGCGTCACGCCATCATTCTTGGCTGCCATTCCTGCGCACCGGCGAGCAGAAAATGCAGTCCGAAACGCACGGATCCGTGCGGACTCTGGTCCAGCCCAAGGTGCAGCCAAAGCAGCATCTGGGCACCATGGGAGTGATGATGGAAGCGTTCAACATCATCCAGGACAGGATCAGCCGCGCCCGGCTGGCGGGCGATCCGCCGGACTACACCATCCGACCGAAGCTGTTCTCGATCGGGCTGGCCGATTTCCACAAGGCCGACGAATCCATTCGCATCGGCTATGCCGAGGCGAAGAAGACCATCCGCGGCCTGGCCGACCAGGGCGAATTGCAGGGCGTGTGAGCGCGATCAGCTCATCGCAATATAGTTGCGCAAATGCTCCGCGTCGCGCTCGGCCTGCTCGATCTTGCGCTTGACCACATCGCCGATCGAAATGATTCCGGCAAGTTTGCCCTCGCTCACCACGGGCAGGTGCCGGAAGCGGTTGGCGGTCATGACGGACATCACGGAATCGACCGTGTCGCTTTCGCTGCATGTTAGCACCTTGTGCGTCATGCATTCGGATATCGGCTTGTCGAGCACGGTCGTTCCTTTTCGGGACAGTTCGCGCACGATGTCGCGTTCCGAAACGATGCCGGCGACGCGGCCCTTGGCATCCGTCACGACGATGGCGCCCACGCGCTTGCTCGCCAGCTGGTCCACCGCCTCTGAAAGAAGTGTGTCGGGGGACGTGGTGAAAACCGCCCTGCCCTTTTCCGCCAGTATCGATGCTACTGTCATGCCTGCCTCCTCGAAAGCCGGCTTTCTCCTGCCGCTCCTTGCGCTCCCCCGGCAGGTGGCCGAACGTGGTCATGGTGCGCCCAAAGGGCGGATTTGACAAGCGTCATGCTGGCAGGCGAGCGGCCTCGATCATCGCGCCGCCGCCGGCGGCGCCGGCCTGTCAAGGAAGGAAAAGGCGAGAATGCCGGCGACAAATCCGCCTACATGCGCCTGCCATGCAATACTGGCCCCGTCGCCGGCAAGCGGCACGATGCCACTGCCAAAAATGAAGTTGAGGCCCATCCACACGGCGAGGAATGACAGGAAGCGCGTGTCGGCGAGGCTTTGTGCAAGCGGCAGTGCGGGGCCGTAAATATTGAGGCCGCCCCGTTTGCCCGGTTGGAAGGCAAAACGCGCCGCCGCGCCCATGTAACCCGAAACAATCGCGGATGCGCCGATCATCGGCGCATGGTCGCCAACATACCAGGCAAGGTGCAAGGCTGCCCCGGCAAGCGCCGCGATGAGGCTCAAGACGACGATGCGCGCATTGCCAATGCGCACGGCAAGCGGGCTGCCGAACGCGGCAAGCCACAAGAGGTTCACGATTACATGGGTCCAGTCGGCATGCAGGAAGGCATAGCTGACCGGTGTCCACAGCGCGGCAAGCGGAACGGGATAGGCTGGCGCCTCAATGCCGTAGCGCGCGGGAATGAAGGCAAAGACAATCAACACCCAAAGGTCCTGTGCGCGGTCGAGCAACAGGGTGCGAATGGCATGGACCGCGATGACAAGCGCGGCGAACAGCACCACGAATCCGGGCAGGTTGAGCGCCGGCTCGCGCCTGGCTGGAGCCTCGCCATGCCAAGGCGCCTGATCCTTCGGGCTGGTTCCAGTCATCGAGGCTCCATTCGTTCGGCCTGACCATAACGTCCTGCAATGTCCGGTGGCCATGGCCGCGAACAAAAAAATCGCCCGGCTGGTGAGAGCCGGGCGTGTCGGAAACCGATCAGTTCGAGGCAGCAGGCGTTAACCGAAGCGCCTCATGGAGCCGGAACAAGGTCTCATCAAACAATGCTTTGGACAAGCTTTACCGCGCATTAAGGTTAATGACGGGCCGCTGTGGGCTTCGCCCGCGCCGCCTTGGCGATGCCCTGATTGGGGAAGGTAATTCTGGCACGCGTTCTGCAACCTGAGGCTGGCGGGTGGCATGCTGCGTCAAAAATGGTCCTTTATGGGACATTTCGTAGCAAACCGCCCCAAAGCCGGACAACCGGCCCGGCATGACACAGCGCCAGAGAGAGGGCGGGCAAAAATGAGACATGGTGGTTCCCGCAAGCTTTTCGACTACTGGAACACCCTGCGCGGCGGCAGGCCCGCGCCCGAACGCAGTGAAATCGAACCAAGCGACATCCGCTCAATACTCGGCGACACGTTCATCCTGGAAGTCTCCTTGAGCTTTCGAACCGTTTCGTTCCGGCTCGCCGGGACACGGCTGTGCGCCGCGCATGGCCGGGAACTGAAGGGCCTCGGCTTTCTCGCGCTGTGGAGCGAGGATGACAATTACGAAATCGCCCGTGCAATTGCACGGGTCTATCGCGACATGACGCCGGTCTTGCTCAGCTACACCGCCCTTTCGGCGACTGGCCGTGCTCTGGATTATGAGGCGGTGATCCTGCCGCTGGCGACGGCACCCGACGGCAATCCGCGGCTGCTGGGAATTGCCACGCCCCGCTCGACCCCATATTGGCTCGGAGCCGACACCATCATCAGCAACAATTTGCGAAACAGCCGCGTGATCGAACCGGTCGCGGCCGAACATTCGCACGAGCCGGCCGCGCCCTCGCGCGAAAGCCGGCGCGTCGGCCACCTGACGGTTCTCGACGGCGGCAAGGCCGGACGGGTACAGGAACGAATTTAAACCTTCTCGGCTGAAAATAACCCGGGGTTAACCAATTCCATCGGATAGTCACTCGACGCGCCGAATCGCGCAGGCATTTGCCAAGTCAGCGGAATTTTCGATGCGAGCCTTGCAAGAAAAGAACGAAAGCTTCGACCTGACGAACCTGGAACGCCAGTTCCAGCGGGTCGACCTCACATTGTTCGGCCGGTACATGCTTGCAAACCGGCAGGAGTTCCCCTGCCAGGTGCTCAACATGTCGCCGGGCAGCGCCGCGCTGATGACCCCCAAGTCCGGCGAGATCGGCGAGCGCATTGTTGCCTATGTCGATCATGTCGGCAGGCTAGAGGGCGTCATCCTTCGCCATTTCGACGGCGGCTTCGCCATGAGCGTCAACGCGACCGAGCGCAAACGCGACAAACTTGCCGCCAAGCTGACCTGGCTTGCCAACCGCCACGAATTGAAACTGCCCGAGGACCGGCGCCACGAACGCATCGTGCCGCGCCAGCGCAATTCCGAGGTCAGGCTCGAGGACGGACGCGCTTACCGGGTCCGGATCATCGACCTTTCGCTTTCCGGCGCGGCGATCGAGATCGACGTGCGCCCTGCCATTGGAACCGTGCTGTGGCTCGGCAACATGCGCGGGCGGGTGGTTCGCCACTTCGACGACGGCGTCGCTATCGAATTCGCGGTCGTGCAAAATCGCGACTCGCTGGAGCGCTTCCTCATCGGCATGCCCGACTGATCATCTACAAGGCCATCCGAAATTCCGGAAGCCGCCGCAAGGTGGCTTTTTGGCGTTGCGATGGTTCCATGATCGTTGATCGGCTCTACTGGTTGTCCAAATCGGCCTGCTTGACCGTGTAGACATAGTTTAACGCGATCTCCTCACCCGGCCAAAGCTCGTCCCACCGGCCGTTGGTTCCGCTTGTTGCATCGGTCGACCTGGTACCTGTCAGGATTGTTTCATTGGTTGGCGCGACCGTGTTGTCCGTCCCGCCGGAAATCAGCGTCGTACCCTGGTGGACATCCGATAAGGAGATATTCCTGAGGACGACGTTGCCTTCGTTCTTGATCGCGTAAGTGTAGGTAATCAAATCACCCCTGCCAACGGGCGTGCCGTTGCTGGCGATATGGGACTTGACGACCGCCAGTGCCGGCATTGCGAGGATGGATCCGGTTGCCACGGCGGTGTTCGAGACTGACGCCTGGTCGGAACTGGCGGTGGCTGAACCGGTGATGCCGCTCGGCACCGAAGCGCCGCGATGGACGTCAGCAACCGTCATCTGGTAGCTGGCGGTGAAGACCACCGCCTGTCCCGGCGCCACCGACGCCGGGGTCACGCCCGGCGTGTTCGACGGATCCGCAGGCTGGTGGATGAAGCTGAGCGGCGTGCCGATATTCTCCCCCGCCACGCCGTTGAAGCTCGGCCCGGCATCCACCGGCCTCACATTGGTCAGCGCCGACGCGGAATTGTTCTGTACGACATATCGGAAGGTCACCGTATCGCCGGCGTCGGAAAAGTTCGCGTTCGCGCCTTGGCCCGCGGAAACGGCAGTGACGGCTTTGGACACGTATAACGGAGGCCCGCCACTAATGATTACAACCCTGCCATCCCCACCCTTGGAAAAGGTAATACTCGTACCGACTCCAATTCCGGCCACATAATCCGAATCTGCTGTATTCGGCGGGTAGTTCACCGTTATTATATTGAAAGGGTATGGCAAACTTCCTATGTCGGGCGTCGAAAGGCTGACCGGGATTGCGACCGAAGCGGACAAGTAATTCGTTCCACCTTCGCCTTGGTATATATACGAGCTTGAGGACAACCTGAGTTGCCCGGCGCGGCCACCATTGTAGCCGCCGCCCCCACCACCGCCAAGATAAGGTGAGAAGCCGCCCCGCATCGTCGTGGTTCCGCCTCCGAACGTCGGATCACCGCCCTGTCCGCCGCTGGATACGTGGTATGGATCTCGCTCGCCTGATCCACCGCCGCCGGCGATCATCAGCGCCCTGGCCTGGCTGGTATCGGTAACCGTGGCCGACCCCGTGAATATGCCCGTAAGCCCTCCGCCGTCGGACCCATACTCCGGAAGATAAGTGGTGGACCCGCCAAAGCCATAATTCGTTGTTGCAGTCGCACCGTCCGAACGCCCGCCCCTGCCTACGACAACTTTAAGGATATCGCCGGGCGTTACAGAAATCGTGCCGGATACATACCCCCCCGCGCCGCCGGTCGAATAAATACCTGTATACCTCGAACCACCGCCGCCGGCACCCCAAGCCTTGACCTGCAACCAATAGACACCGGCGGGGACGGTAAATGTCTGATCGGCACCTGTGTAACCGAAGATTGTCTTGGTTTGCGCAAGAGCCTGTACGGGGTACAGGATCAGGAAAGTCAACAGGCACAGTAGCCAGTATCGTGTCAATTTTTGACTGATCAAATCGAAATTGCCGCAGGACCGCATTGATTTCTCTTTCGGAAATGAACCGCCCTGCTTCGCAAATAAACCGATCCGCCCGCCCGACCAGACGCGAGGCCCCTGCCCTTCGGTTGGCAATTGCAGGCCTATCTGCCCGCATCTGGCATCCCTGGTCATCCTGGCTACTCTTCGCTCCACCGATAGATCAAACTTAAAACGACAAACATGGCAGGTCAGAAGACGCCTCGCTCAGGCCGCACGACATTGCCCGCGAATCTCAACGCATTCAGGGTAGCAAATTGCCAACCGTTTCCCAATTCCCTGCCGGCCCCGCCGCCGTGAAATACCGGTAACCCCCGAGCCTCCACATTCGGCGCGAGTCTTTCAGGTCCTGCGCCGTACCTGCACAAGAAATCCACCATTTTTCGGCGGCAACAAGCCGGGGTCCATCAGTACCAATCTGTTAATCCACTCGGGATATGCGGGTTAAAAATAGGTAAAAAAAGATCAAACAACTCTAATAAAATATAATATAAATTCAAATAGAATTTGTAGAAATATCTGTTTTCAAGTTTTTCTTCGAATAAAATAGTTTGTGTCATCTGTATTCCCGTAACGGGGAAATAACTGATGACCAAGACAAGCAGAATAATGCTGGCGGTCTCTGTTTGCTTCGTACTTCTCGGCGCAAAGGCCGGCGAAGCGGCACAGGGTGGAGAGCACATGGTGGTAACCGGCCGCACGACGCAGCCGATCGGCCACTACGAATACTGCAAGAATTATGGCGCCGACTGCAGCCTGCGCAGCGCCAGGACCGGACCGGTCAAGCTTACCGCGGAACGGTTGCAGGAAATCGTCGCGATCAACGATCATGTCAATCAGTCGGTGACGCCGGTGACGGATCTCGATCTTTATAGTGTCGAGGAACACTGGACCTATCCCGAACGATATGGCGACTGCGAGGACTATGTCCTGCAGAAGCGCCACATGCTGATGCAGCGCGGTTGGCCGGCGTCCAGCCTGCTGATCACGGTCGTGCGCCAGCGAAATGGCGACGGGCATGCGGTTCTTACCGTGCGCACCGACAGGGCCGACTATGTTCTCGACAACCTCGAGGAACGCGTATTGCCCTGGAGGCAGACGGAATACCAGTTCCTCAAGCGCCAATCGGCCGCCAATTCGGGCCGCTGGGAAGGCATCGACGACAATCGCAACGCGGTTGTCGGCAGCGTCGACTGACGAACAATCATCTCCACCGGTCTGATCCCACGTCCCACAGTTCCATCCGGCCGGGTGGCGGGCCGGTCCAGCGTCCCTGGACCGGCCCTCGATACGCCAGCGGTCAGGCGGGCTGCATCAGCATGGCCGCCAGAAGCGCCATCTGAACGATGACAACGCCCGAGCAAAAGCTCCACGCTGCGGAAATGGCGGCGGCGACACCCACCCAGGCCACGGGAAGCCGGCCGCCGCGCCAGACATGCAGGGCGGCAGAAAGCATGATCCATGGCCCCGCGAAAGCGCACAGCGCCAGCGACCAAAGCGCCTGCGCGGGTGTGTCGAATATTGCCCTGAAGCCTGCATTGACAGAGTGCGTCATCTGGTAGAGCGAAGTGACGAGACCGGCGGCGGTGAAGCCGCAGGCAACTGCAAAGGCGATCGCCGCAAACCCGCTCATTCGTTAACCCTTTCTTTACCATCCTTGCCGATGGTTCGGTCAGGTGCAAGCGCCGTGCCGTTTTTTGCGTGCCAATTGGGGACGCTTGCCAGTCGGGGTTGAACATGGGGTCGGGAAGCCGGATAGCGCACGAGGCCGCACTTCGGTTGGGCAGGCCGGAGACCGTCAGCTTCGACCGGCTTGTTCCCAGGCAACGCCAAAGCGGGCCAGAACCTGTGGTGGCCGGCAATGGCTCGTTGTTGCGGATTATCCTGATCGTTTCGGCGGGGCTGGCGCTGCTGACATGCATCGCGCTGCTGTGCGTGCATCTCATCGGCTCTGAAATTGCCCGTGCGGGCCATTCGGACGACCCGTCTGTCCGGCAGATCGTCATGGGCAACGACGTGCTGAACGTGCCCGCAAACATGATACGCTTCCGATCGCAGCGGAGCGCTGGTTCGCTGGACCGGTTGGATCTTTATCTGTTGTGGCCGGAAATGGCTGGCTACAGCGAAGCCATGAAAGAGGAATTCAACCGGCCTACGATCAATCCGGCCATCCTGTTCCTGACGGTGGAACCGCGCACCATGTCCCAGGACATGACGGGGCGAATTCCCGCAATTTACGCCAAGTTCATGGAAGGGCCGGACTCAGATGCCGGTTTTGGCCTGAAGCGCCGTTCGCTGAGCGCCGAGGGCGGCTTTGGCGGCGAGGAGCTATGGTACGAGGCCGGCAGCCCCTACCCCTTCGCCGCGCGTTGCGTGAAACCGGGCGAGGCATCCGCCACGCCCTATTGCCTGCGCGACATCCATGTGGGGCGCGATCTTGCCGTCACCTACCGGTTTCACCGGTCCCTTATCGGGCAATGGATGGCGCTGGACGCCGCCATCCGTGCGCAGATGAAGCGGATGTTAGCCGGCTGAGCGGCTCATTCCAGGTCGATGTCGAGGATCGCCATCGAGAAATTATAGGAAAGCTCGCCGTCCTCGTCGTCGCGATAGACCACGCCGAGAAACTCGTCGTCGCGGTAGACTTCAGCCGAGTCGTTCTTTTTCGGCCGCGCCCTGACCTGGATGCCGGGGGTCATGAACACCCGCTTGAAATAGGCGTCGAGTTTCCTGATTTCTTCCGGTTTCAAGGCACTTCTCCAATGGTTTGCGAGGGGCGCAGGAAAGCGTCGCGCCGCCGTTTTTCTTCGCGCGCTTTTGGCAGTGCCGCCCATGAATGTAAAGGCTGCAGGCTGTACGCCTACCGTTTCGATCGAAGGACGGGCGCCGCTAGCGGGGCGGTTCGGCCTTGTCGGCTTCGGCAGCGAGGATCTGGTCCATGGAACGCGCGGGCTCGGCGCAACCTGCAAAACCGATGACGCGTGCGGGAACGCCGGCAACGGTGACGTTGTTGGGCACTTCCTTGACAACCAGCGAACCGGCTGCGACCCGCGAGCACTTGCCCACGCGGATGTTGCCAAGGACGATGGAGCCTGCACCCAGCAGCACGCCCGAACTGATCTTGGGATGGCGGTCGCCAGACTCCTTGCCGGTGCCGCCGAGCGTCACGCCGTGCAGGATCGAGACATCGTCGCCGATTTCGGCTGTCTCGCCGACAACGAGACCGGTGGCGTGGTCGAGGAAGACGCCCTTGCCCATCTTCGCCGCCGGATTGATGTCGGTCTGGAATACCTGGCTCGCACGGCTCTGCAGGTAGAGCGCAAAATCACGGCGGCCCTGCTTCAGGCTCCAATGTGCAAGACGGTGCGTCTGGATGGCGTGGAAGCCCTTGAAATATAGGATCGGCTCGATGTAGCGGCTGCATGCCGGATCGCGATCATAGACCGCTGCGATGTCGATGCGCAGGATGTCGGCCCATTCCGGCCAGCTTTCCGCCATCGCCTCGAATGCCTGACGGATGATGTCATCGGGAACCTCACGGCTGTGCAGGCGGTCGGCGATGCGCGCACTCACTGCGTTTTCGAGGTTTCGCTGGTTGAGTATCGTCGAATGGATAAAGGTGGCCAACGCGCTGTCGCTGTCGACGATATCCTGTGCTTCCTGCCGTACCGCATGCCAGATCGGATCGACGGCGGTCGGGGCTTTGGCGAATTTTGCCTGGCTCATGATGCAGCGCTCCTGCGATTTTGCGTCATTGGAGTATAGGTATGGCAATCGCCCAAACAAGTCCGCGAAACGCTTAACAGTGGCGCGGAAAGATGAACAATCCGCTCAGGGACGGCTGAGAAACTCGATGACGCCCGCGATGTGCGCCTTGTCGCCGACGGCCCTCATGTGGTCGCGTCCGGGAATTGGCAGGTAGTAACCGTGCGGCAAGGCGGCGGCCAGCCGTTCGCCCGACCCGGCGATGTCGTCGTCGGTGCCTATGGCGACCAGCACCTCGTTCGATATGCGTGTAAGTTCTTCGATCGAAAAGACCTGCCGCACACTGGTGACACAGGCAGCCAGCGCGAGACGGTCGCTTTTCGTCTGGTCGGCAAAGCTGCGGAAAGCGCGGCCCCGCGGATCGGTGACATCGGCCAGCGAAGGCGCAAGCAGGGCGTCGCGGACCGGCGTCCAGTCGCCGGTTCCCTCGACCATGCCCCAGCCATTGCCGGAGAAAACCACCTGCCCCAGCCGTTCGCCATGGTTGATGGCGAGCGAACAGGCAATGCGCGCGCCCATGGAATATCCCACGACGTGAGCCTTCGCGATTTCCAGATGGTCAAGCAGCGCCAGCGCATCGTCTGCCATGCGGGCGAGCGAATAATCGGCATCGGAATGGAACTTGGTGCTGGCGCCATGGCCGCGATTGTCGAGGGCAATGGCCCGGTATCCCGCGGCGTTCAAGGCCTTGAACCAGCCGGTGTTGATCCAGTTCACTTCCTTGGTGGAGGCGAAGCCGTGGATGAGCAACACCGGAAAGCCAGTGCCCTCGTCGGCATAGGCAATGTCGAGGGTCTGGCCGTCATGGCTGATTTTCGCGACTGGCATGGCGCAAGGGCTCCGGCTCGGATACCGGTCTGGAATGCCCGATCCCGGTGGGCAGTCAACAAAAACCTTTGCAGTGACGCGCCTTTCTTTTTATGACTTGACCAATGGACCGGCATGGGGACGACAATGGCAGGCCACGGTATTGCACATTTCCAGAACGATATTGGCGCACCGGTCATCGAGATCGGCGTTCGCGAGTTCATGTGCTGCGGGGCCAGTGCGCCCTTCGACCATCCGCATGTCTATCTCGACATGGGCGACGAGAAGGAAATTGTCTGCCCGTATTGTTCCACGCTCTACCGCCATTCAGCCGGCCTGAAATACGACCAGACACGGCCGGATGGCTGCCTTTACCTTGCTGAAACCGTCTGACGGATTTACGAAAAGCTGGCTCCCATGCTTGACCAACCCCAATGATCGATACCAGCCGCACCGTCACGGTAGCGGGCGGCGGTATCGCCGGATTTGCCACGGCGCTGTGTCTGGCTGACAAGGGTTTCCGGGTCGATATCATTGAAAAAGCCGAGGCCTTGGAGAGCGTTGGCGCGGGGCTGCAGATTTCGCCCAATGCCTTTCACGTTATTGACCGGCTCGGTCTTGGCAGGACGCTGAAGGCGGTTGCGACCGCGCCACTGGCAATCCGCATCATGAATGCCTCCAGCGGGCGGCAGGTCGCCAGCATCCCCTTGGGCGAGACTGCGATCGCGCGCTATGGCGCACCTTATCTTGCCGCGCACCGCGCCGACCTTCTGCAGGTGCTTGCCGGCGCGGCGGCGGAGCATCCCGACATTGCCATCCACATGGGCAAGCGCGTCGAAGATGCGGCGCCGCATGTCAACGGCGTGACCAGCCTTGTCTACGAGAACGGAGCGCTGGAGGAATTCCAGGGCCAGGCCTTGGTGGCGGCCGATGGCGTATGGTCACAACTTCGCAAACGCCATTTTGACGCGCCTGATGCCGCTTATACCGGCATGGTCGCATGGCGCGGCCTATTGCCGATGGACATATTGCCGGCGTCGCAGGACAGGGAGAATGTCCAACTCTGGCTTGCGACGAATGCCCATGCGGTTTCGTATCCCGTGCGTCAGGGGCGATATCTCAACTTCGTTGCGATAACGTCCATGCCGGCGGGGCTGGAGGGTCCGCGCCAGGGATGGGCCGATGCAGCAAACGCCGAGGCACTTGTCGGGCAATTGGCCAATTGGCACTCATCGGTGGTCGAAATCTTGAGTCATCGCGCAAGGTGGACCAAATGGCCGCTTTTCGCGGTGCCGCCGCTCGCCTCCTGGTCGAACCGCTCGATCGCGCTTTGCGGTGATGCCGCCCACGCTATGTTGCCTTTTTCCGCCCAAGGCGCGGCAATGGCCATCGAGGATGCCTACGTTCTTGCCGAATGCCTTGCCGGCGCGAAGAGGAGCGAAGTTCCGGCGGCGCTTGAACTCTATGGGCGCATACGGCGCAACCGGGTTGCGAAAGCCGCGAAGCTCGCCCGGGCAAACCGGGCGATCTACCATTTGGAACAACCGTTTGCCGCGGCGCGCGATATGGTGATGAATGCGATGGGCGGGGAAAGACTTCTGGCGCGGCAGGACTGGTTGTATGGTTGGATGCTTGAGCGTTGATCGCGGCTATCTGGCCAGCGCCCCCCGCGAATGCAAAGCAAGGCCGAGTTCCAGCGAGAAGGTCGTAGGCGTCCATGCGCCGGTGGCAAGCCCGGCCTCGCGCAGACCTTCGGCAACCCAGATGTTGCATGGACGCAAGATGTCGAAGCGGCCCAGCCCCTCGAAGAACACATCCGAAATGCCATAGCTGGCGCCCGGAACGGGAACCGGCTTGTCGCCATCCTTCAGGAAACTGCGATCGATGAAGGAAAGCAGCCTTTCAAGGCCGCCGGGCGGCAATTCGAGAGCAACCGCGCTGTCATCCTTTCGCACATCGCGAGCGGCCAACACATGCATCACAGAGCGGTCGCCGAGTATGCCCTTGAGCGCCGGCAGGGGGCGAATGTCGGCGAGCGTTTTTGTCTTGAGATAGAAATCGCGCGCTCCCCAGCCGAATACCAGATAGCGCAGTTCGGGATGATCGACCGGCACCCCGCCCTGCGTCAGGAAAGCGAAACGCTTGCGCAATTCGTCATCCACGGGAATGGCGAAATCGGCGTGCAGGAGGCTGGTCAGGAGGTAGATCCGGGCAGGTTCACCGCTGCCGTCCCCCGCAACGCCACGCGCTGGAATCGCCGCGCCGGCAAGGGTTGCTGCGAGGTAGGCGCCAACGATCGAGGCCAGCGCGAGAACCGCGCCGGAGAAGTAGCGCAGCCCCTTCCCCGCCGCCCGTCGCATCAGTGCAGGATCTGGCTCAGGAACAGCTTCGTGCGCTCGTGCTGCGGATGATCGAAGAATTCCTTCGGAGTATTCTGCTCGACGATCTGTCCCTGGTCCATGAAAATCACCCGGTCGGCAACCTGGCGCGCAAAGCCCATTTCGTGGGTTACGCACAGCATGGTCATGCCGTCCTCGGCAAGTTGCACCATGGTTTCAAGCACTTCCTTGATCATCTCGGGGTCGAGCGCGGAGGTCGGTTCGTCGAACAGCATGATACGAGGGTTCATGCACAGTGCGCGGGCGATGGCGACGCGCTGCTGCTGGCCGCCGGAAAGCTGGCCGGGATACTTCGCCGCCTGCTCGGGGATCTTCACCTTGGTCAAATAGTGCATGGCGATCTCGTCGGCCTTGGCCTTCGGCATCTTGCGAACCCAGATGGGCGCGAGCGTGCAATTCTCGAGGATCGTCAGATGCGGAAACAGGTTGAAGTGCTGGAACACCATGCCGACCTCGCGGCGCACTTCATCGATCCGTTTCAGGTCGTTGGTGAGTTCGATGCCGTCCACCACAATGCGGCCGCGTTGGTGTTCCTCGAGGCGGTTTATGCAGCGGATCATCGTCGATTTGCCCGAACCGGATGGTCCGGCAATGACGATGCGTTCGCCGCGCATGACGCGAAGGTTGATGTCCTTGAGGACATGGAAATCGCCATACCATTTGTGCATGTCGACAATGTCCACCGCCACGTCGGTCTTGGAAATGTGGGAATTGTGGGCGACGGACGCTGAAACCGATGGAGCGGGCGAGGTGTTGGCCGCAGGCATCGCGGCGATGGCCGCTGCGGGCATGGCTTGCGCCTTCTTCGTTTGCCGCACGTCCGGCACTTTCAGGCCGGCTGCGGGCCCTGCTGCCTTGGCGGGATTGGCCGCCACCAGCTTGGCTGCC
>JBGSJA010000277.1:0-1995 GCA_041742235.1 Salaquimonas sp.
CCACACGCTGAACGGCGATCCGAACGTCGCCAAGATGCAGCAATATACCGTGGAGCTCTACAAGGAGATCGAGGAACTCTCCGGCCAGTCCTGCGGCGTACACATCACAGGCGGTGTGCAGCTTGCCAAGACGAAACAGCGGGTGGAGGCGCTGAAGAACACGCGCGCGCGCGGGCGCTACATGGGCATGGAACTGGAAATGGTGACGCCCAAGGAGGCGAAGGAGCATTTCCCGATCCTCGACGACAAGCAGTTCCTGGCCGGGCTTTGGGACCCGATCGAAGGGCATTTGGACCCATCCGGCACGACGCAGGCCTATGCCAAGAGCGCGCGCATCAAGGGTGCAAAGATCAAGGAAAAATGCCGCGTCAACGACATGCACCAGCGCGAGGATGGCATGTGGGTGCTGAAGACGACGCAGGGCGAAATCCTGGCCGAACACGTCGTCAATGCCGGCGGGCTGTGGGCGCGCGATTGCGGACGGATGGTCGGCCTCGAAATTCCAATCCTCGCCATGGAGCACCACTATCTCATCACCGAGGAGGTGCCGGAAGTTGTTGCCTACAACAACGCGACCGGCAAGGAAGTCATCCATATCATCGATTTCGAGGGTGAGATCTATTCCCGGCAGGAGCGCAACGGCATCCTGCTCGGCACCTATGAACGCGCCGGCAAGCCGTGGTCTCCAATCAACACGCCTTGGGATTTCGGCCATGAGCTGCTGAACCCGGACCTTGACCGCATCGCGCCCTCGCTGGAAGTGGCGTTCAGGCATTACCCGCCGCTGGAGCGGGTAGGCATCAAGAATGTCATCAACGGGCCGTTCACCTTCGCGCCCGACGGCAACCCGATGATCGGGCCGGTTCGCGGGCTGCAAGGCTATTGGCTCGCCTGCGGCGTCATGGCCGGGTTCAGCCAGGGGGGAGGCGTCAGCCTTGCCCTTTCCAATTGGATGGTGGACGGCGATCCCGGCTTTGACGTGTGGGCCATGGACGCGGCGCGCTATGGCGATTGGGCGACGCTTTCCTTCACCAACGAGAAGGTGCGCGAGAATTATTCGCGCCGCTTCCGCATCCGTTTCCCCAACGAGGAACTGCCCGCTGCACGTCCGCTGCGCACAAACCCGCTCTACGACACGCATTTGAAACTGGGCGGGCAGATGGGCGCGGGTTTCGGCCTTGAAATGCCGCTGTGGTACGCTCCTGCGGGCGTGAAGGAGAAGTTTTCCTGGCGCCGCTCAACCGATTTCGAGCATGTCGGCCGCGAGGCGAAGGCCGTGCGCAAATCGCTTGGCATCCTCGACATTTCCGGCTTCTCCAAGTTCGAGATCACCGGCAAGGGCGCGCGTGCCTTCCTCGACAAGGTGCTGGCCTGCAAGCTGCCGGGACCGGGCCGCATGACGCTGGCGCCGATGCTCAACGAAAACGGCAAGCTGATTGGCGATCTCACCGTCGCCAACGTGCCGGACCGCTTCGGCGAGAAGTATTACCTGTTCGGCTCGGGCATCGCCGAGGAATATTACCTACGCCATTTCGACAAGCACATGCCGAGGAACGGCTCGGTGCACGTGGCCGCGCTCGGCCTTTCCCTTTGCGGCGTGTCGATAGCCGGACCGAATGCCCGCGCGCTGCTGGAGAAAGTGGTGCACGAGAACGTTTCGCCGGAAGCGTTCAAATTCATGGACATTCGCCGCATGGAGATCGGCCACGCGCCGTGCCTCGTCAGCAAGGTCACTTACACGGGCGATCTCGGCTACGAGATCTGGATGCCGGTCGAATACCTGCGATACGTCTGGGACCTGCTGATGAAGGAAGGCAAGGCGTTCAGGATCACGCCCTTCGGCCTGCGCGCGCTCAATGCGCTGCGGCTTGAAAAGAACTGGGCAAGCTGGGGCCGCGAATACCGGCCGATCTACGGCCCGCTCGAGGCGGGTCTGTCGCGCTTCGTCGGCTACGACAAGAACGTCAACTTCATCGGCCGCAAGGCGGCGCTGGC
>JBGSJA010000278.1:0-4231 GCA_041742235.1 Salaquimonas sp.
CCGACAACGCCGCAGGCGGCACGGAACTCTTCATCGTCGAGGGCGACTCGGCAGGCGGCTCCGCCAAGCAGGCGCGCAACCGCTCGACGCAGGCCGTGCTGCCTTTGCGCGGCAAGATCCTCAACGTCGCCAGCGCCGGTCGCGACAAGCTTGCCGCCAACCAGCAGATCGCCGATCTCATCCAGGCACTGGGCTGCGGCACCCGCGCGAAATACCGCGCCGACGATCTACGCTACGACCGCATCATCATCATGACCGACGCGGACGTGGATGGCGCGCACATCGCCTCTCTGCTCATCACCTTTTTCTACCAGGAAATGCCGGAATTGATCACCGGCGGACACCTCTTCCTGGCCATTCCGCCGCTCTACAAGCTCGCGCAGGGCGCCAAATCCGCCTATGCCCGCGACGACGCCCACAAGGAAGAGCTCCTGCTCACCGAATTCACCGGCCGCGGCAAGGTGGAAATCTCGCGCTTCAAGGGCCTTGGCGAGATGATGCCGGCGCAACTGAAGGAAACCACCATGGACCCGTCAAAGCGGACGCTTTTCCGTGTTTCCATCGATGTCGGCGGCGAGGATGCCACCAAGGCCAGCGTCGAGCAGCTGATGGGCAACAAGCCCGAGGCGCGGTTCAAGTTCATCCAGGAAAACGCCGCCTTCGCGCAGGAAGACATGCTGGATGTGTGAGCCAGTGCCGGCCGCTACCAAAGGTGTAACGCCGCGCTAAATTAGCATATTCTAATATTCCCATGAATGTGTATAATGCCCTCATCGCAGGCAGTGCCTGCAGGAGGAAAAATCATGGCCAATATCGTTGTACTCGGCGCCGGACTGGGCGGCGCCATCATGGCATACGAGTTGAAGGACCAGATCCGCAAGGAAGACACGCTGACGGTCGTCACAAAGGACCCGCAGTATCATTTTGTGCCGTCCAACCCCTGGGTGGCAGTTGGCTGGCGCAAGCGCGGCGAGGTTTCCATTGACCTTGCCAAGGCCATGGCACGGCGCGGCATCAAGTTCACGCCCGTCGCGGCGCAGAAGGTTCACGCCACCGAAAACCGCGTCGAACTGGTGGACGGCAGTTCCGTTGCGTATGACTACCTCGTGGTCGCCACCGGACCCGAACTCGCCTTCGACGAGATCGAGGGGCTGGGTCCCGAGGGCTTCACGCAGTCGGTTTGCCACATCGACCATGCCGAAAAGGCATACGAAAAGTTCGAGGAATTCTGCAAGAATCCAGGACCCATCGTGGTCGGCGCGGTGCAGGGTGCATCCTGCTTTGGCCCGGCATACGAGTTCATCTTCATCCTCGACACCGAGCTGCGCCGCCGCAAGATCCGCGACCAGGTGCCGATGACGTTCATCACGGCCGAGCCCTATATCGGTCATCTGGGCCTCGACGGCGTTGGCGACACCAAGGGCCTTCTCGAAAGCGAGATGCGCAACAAGCACATCAAGTGGATGACGTCCTCACGCATCAAGAAGGTCGAGGACGGCAAGATGACCGTCGAGCAGATTGCCGATGACGGCACGGTCGCCGCGACCAAGGAAGTCCCCTTCGGCTATTCCATGATGCTGCCTGCATTCCGCGGCATTCCGGCGGTTTCAGGGATCGAGGGCCTGTCCAATCCGCGCGGTTTCACCATCGTCGACAATCATCAGCGCAACCCGACATACCCGAACATCTTCGCAGTTGGCGTGTGCGTGGCGATTCCGCCGATCGGCCCGACCCCGGTTCCCTGCGGCGTGCCCAAGACCGGCTTCATGATCGAGTCCATGGTCACGGCCACTGCGCACAATATCGGGCAGGTGCTACGCGGGCACGAGCCGAACCACCAGGGATCTTGGAATGCGATCTGCCTCGCCGATTTCGGCGACAAGGGCATCGCATTCGTGGCGCAGCCGCAAATCCCGCCGCGCAATGTCAACTGGTCCTCGTCGGGCCGGTGGGTGCATTGGGGCAAGATCGCCTTCGAGAAGTATTTCCTGCGCAAGCTCGGCAGCGGCACCAGCGAGCCGTTCTACGAAAAGGCCGCGCTGCAGCTCCTGGGCATCAACAAGCTCAAGAAGGTCAAGACCGGCTGAGGGCAATAAAAAAGCCGGCCGTGTTTCCACGACCGGCTTGTTCCAATACGGCGAGGATTACATCGCCGGCATGATGACCTTGTCGATTACGTGGATCACGCCGTTGTCGGCCGCGATGTCCGCGGTTACGACCTTCGCGTCGTTGATCATGGCGCCATTGTCCAGGTCGACCTTCACTTCGCCGCCCTGTACGGTCTTGGCCATCATGTCGTCCTTGAGGTCGGTCGACATGACCTTGCCCGGCACGACATGGTAGGTCAGGATCGCAACGAGCTTGTCCTTGTTCTCTGGCTTGAGCAGGTCTTCGACCGTGCCCGCCGGAAGTGCGGCGAAGGCTTCGTCAGTGGGGGCGAAAACGGTGAACGGGCCTGCGCCCTTCAGCGTCTCGACAAGGCCGGCAGCCTGTACGGCGGCGACCAGCGTCTTGAAGGAACCAGCGCCGACTGCGGTATCGACGATGTCGGCGGCCTTGGCCGGGATGGTAGCGGAAACGGCCGCGCCCATGGCAATGATGCCGGCGGCTGCAATACGAGCAAACTTCACGATGATATCTCCCTCGGGTTCTCGATGGCCTCTCACGCTGGCCAACAATGCTATATACGGCTCACGCCCGTTGCGGGTTCACGCCGACTCCATCACGATGTTGTTGGAATCATTTGATGAAATAGAGGTGATCCGCTCAGCGGGCAGGCCCGTAAAAGCGCGATTTTTCACATTTCTCGTGTGGACGGCCTCCGCGGCCGGGTAGCAGGTGTATTCCGGATTTGTTTGACTTGCGGAACACTTTGCCGTATCGCAACTTTTATCCGGCAAGCGTGGCGTCCGCCCCTTTCGTCGCCGGATCACATCTGCCAACCGGAACCGCGTAACCGACGCCCGCCAGTTTTTCCGGATATAAAGAGATAACACTCCCCATGAGTTTTGATACCCTTGGCCTCTCGAAGAAGGTCCTGGATGCGGTGACATCCTCGGGATACACCACGCCGACCCCGATCCAGGAACAGGCCATCCCCCATGTGCTTGCGCGCCGCGACGTGATGGGCATTGCCCAGACCGGCACCGGCAAGACCGCTTCATTCGTGCTGCCCATGCTTTCGCGCCTGGAAACGGGCCGCGCCCGTGCGCGAATGCCACGCACGCTCATTCTTGAACCGACGCGCGAACTCGCCGCGCAGGTCGAGGAAAATTTCAACCGCTACGGCCGAAACCACAAGCTCAACGTTGCTCTGCTGATCGGCGGCGTTTCGTTCGACGAACAACTCCGAAAGCTCGACCGCGGCGCGGACGTGCTCATCGCAACACCGGGCCGGATGCTCGACCACTACGAGCGCGGCAAGCTGCTGCTGACCGGCGTGGAAATCCTCGTCATCGACGAGGCCGACCGCATGCTCGACATGGGCTTCATCCCCGACATCGAGCGAATCGTGAAGCTGGTGCCGTTCACCCGCCAGACGTTGTTCTTCTCGGCCACCATGCCGCCGGAGATCGAGCGGCTATCGGCCCAGTTCCTGCAAAATCCCGTGATGGTTTCGGTTTCCCCGCGATCCTCCGCGTCAGTAACGATCACGCAACGCGCCGTGCCCAGCGCCATTGATGACTTCGAAAAGCGGGCCGTATTGCGCGAACTCATCCGCGAGGCGGAAAACCTCAAGAACGCGATCATCTTCTGCAACCGCAAGGTGGATGTGTCGACGCTTTGGAAGTCGCTCGACAAGCACGGCTTCTCGGTTGGCGCATTGCATGGCGACATGGACCAGCGCTCGCGTATGGCCATGTTGCAGGCGTTCAAGGACAACAAGATCCAGCTTCTCGTCGCCAGCGACGTTGCCGCGCGCGGCCTCGACATTCCCGATGTCAGCCACGTGTTCAATTTCGACGTGCCGGTCTCGGCCGAGGACTATGTCCACCGCATCGGACGCACCGGACGGGCGGGGCGTTCCGGCGCTGCCTTCATGCTCGTGACCCCGGGCGACCGAAAGGGCTTCGAGGCGATCGAACAACTCATCGGCCAGAAGATTGAATGGCAGGGCGAGCCGGTCGAGTGGGACGATCGCGCCCGCCGCGGAGGCCGAGGCCGTCCCGCCGAAGGCAAGAGTGGAGGCCGTGGCCGCGAGCGCTCCGGCGAAGGGCGTGGCAGGAAGCGC
>JBGSJA010000279.1:0-4143 GCA_041742235.1 Salaquimonas sp.
AAAGGCTGGGTGACCGCCGAATACGGCATGCTGCCTCGCTCGACCACCGAGCGCATGCGCCGCGAGGCGAGCGCGGGCAAGCAGTCCGGCCGCACCCAGGAAATCCAGCGCCTGATCGGACGGTCCCTGCGCGCGGTTGTCGATCTCGTCGCCCTTGGCGAGCGGCAGATCACCATCGACTGCGACGTCATCCAGGCCGATGGCGGAACGCGCACGGCGGCCATTACCGGCGGCTGGGTGGCGCTCAAGGACTGCGTCGAGTGGATGAAGGCGCGCGGCATGGTGGGCGACAATGTCATTCGCGACCATGTCGCGGCGATTTCCTGCGGAATCCACAACGGCGTACCGGTTCTGGACCTCGACTATGCTGAGGATTCCACTGCCGGAACGGACGCCAATTTCGTGCTTACCGGTTCGGGCGGCATCGTCGAAATTCAGGGAACGGCCGAGAGCGCGCCTTTCAGTGAAGAGGAGTTCCACGCGCTGATGGCGCTGTCGCGAAAGGGTATCGCGCAACTCGTCGACCTGCAGAAGCTTTCAACCATCTGAGGCCCGGCAGTGCGCAAACTCGAAGGCCGCGAGATCATCGTCGCCACCCATAACGAGGGCAAGGTCCGCGAACTCAACGACCTGATATCCCCTTTTGGCCTGACCGCACGCTCGGCGCGCGAACTTGGCCTTCCCGAGCCGGAGGAGAACGGCGAAACCTTCGAGGAAAACGCCTACACCAAGGCGTTCTCGGCAGCATTGGCTACCGGACTTCCTGCCTTGTCGGACGATTCGGGGCTTTGCGTCGACGCACTCGGCGGCGATCCGGGCGTCCGCACGGCCGACTGGGCGCAAATGCCGGAAGGCGGGCGCGATTTCCAGATGGCCATGCGCAAGGTCGAGGACGCGCTGGAAGCAAAGGGCGCCTTCTCCCCTTCCGAGCGGACCGGCCGCTTCGTCGCCGTGCTGTGCCTTGCCTGGCCCGACGGCCATGCCGAGTATTTCCGCGGCGAGGTGGAAGGCACGCTTGTGTGGCCGCCGCGCGGGACCCGCGGTTTCGGTTATGATCCGGTTTTCCTGCCCGACGGCTTCACCCAGACCTTTGGCGAAATGGAAGCAACGCAAAAGCATGGCTGGGAAGCAGGGCGCGGGGATCTGGGCCTGTCGCATCGCGCGCGCGCCTTCGCGAAATTCGCCACCCTATGCCTGGGCGCACCGGGATGAGCAACGCCCCGAACCCGCCCGACGAGGGTTTCGGCGTCTATGTCCATTGGCCATTCTGCGCGGCCAAGTGCCCCTATTGCGACTTCAACAGCCATGTCCGCCACCAGCCGGTGGACCAGAAAATGTTTGCCGGCGCGCATTTGCGCGAAATCGCGCACATGGCTTCGCTGGCGCCAGGCCGAACAGTGACAAGCATCTTCTTTGGCGGCGGTACACCCTCGCTGATGGAACCCGAAACAGTCGCGACGATCCTCGACGAGATCGCCGCGAACTGGAGCGTGGCGGACGACGCGGAAATCACGATCGAGGCCAATCCTTCCAGCGTCGAGGCCGGACGCTTTCGCGGCTACCGCGCGGCGGGGGTCAACCGTGTATCGCTGGGCGTCCAGTCGCTCGACGACAGCCAGTTGAAGGCGCTTGGCCGGCTGCACGACGCTGCGGAGGCAAGAACGGCCATCGGCCTTGCCCGCGAGATCTTTCCGCGCCTTTCCTTCGACCTCATCTATGCACGGCCCGGCCAAACGCCCGCCATGTGGGAAGCGGAACTGAAGTCGGCGCTCGGCCTAGCCGCCGATCACCTGTCGCTCTACCAGCTCACCATCGAACCGGGCACGCCCTTCTTCGACCTGCAGGCGCGCGGCCGGCTGAAAATACCCGATCCAGACGCGGCGGCCGATCTTTACGAATTGACCGCGGCGATCACGGCGGCGGCCGGTCTTCCAGCCTACGAAATCTCCAACCACGCCGCTTCCGGCGCCGAGTGCGGGCACAACCTCGTCTACTGGCGCTACAACGACTATGCCGGCATCGGCCCCGGCGCCCATGGCCGCCTGACGATCGACGGCGTCAAGAATGCCACGGCAACGCTCCGCAACCCCGAGGACTGGTGGCAGCAGGCAATGGTAAAGGGGCACGGCATGGACATTCTGGAGCGCCTCACGGTCGAGGAATCCGCCGACGAGATGCTGCTCATGGGCTTGCGCCTGCGCGAGGGCATAGACCTGTCGCGCTACACGACAATCAGCGGGCGCGAACTTGACCCGGGCAGGCTGGCTTTCCTCGAACAGGAGGGGCTGGTCGAGCGCTTGCCCGGAACGCTCGTCAGGGCTACCCCCGCCGGCTTCCTGGTGCTTGACGCGATCGTTGCCGATCTGGCCGCCTGACGGTCAGCTGCCGCTGCGCGAGAAGCTGGTCGGCGCGGGCACAACCAGTTTTCCGGCGTTGCGCTCGACCTGGTAGATCGCAAGGCCGCGCTCGGCGGTTCCGTCGGCCTTGAGCCGGAAAATGCCGTTGATGCCGGCAAATCCGCCCGGGTTTTCCAGCGCCTGCGGATTGAAGGGATCTGGGCGACCGGTGCGGATCAGGCTCACGGACAGCGTTATGGAATCATAGCCGAGCGCCGCCCAGACATTGGGCCGGTTGCCATAGGTCGCCTGGTAGCGCGTTGCGAAATCGGCGAAGCGCGAAAGATCGCGTCCCGGATAAAGCGCACCTTCAAGCTGGGCCTCCTTGAAGACGACGCTTTCCCAGGCGCCAGAGCCCAGGATCTGCTTGCCCACGATGTCGATCGCGTTGCGCCGGAACATCAGCGCGATGGCGTTGGGGACATCGCCGCCCTCGGGAATGTAGATCGTGTCGGTTGCCGCCATCAGCGCGGCGCTACCCTTGACCGCCTCCTCGATTGAGGCGGCGGAGCGCTCGTAGCGGATGACCTCAACGCCGGCGCCGGCAGTTCCGGCAATCTGGCGCAGCACCGTCTCCCGGACCGACCCTTCCGCATTGGACGGCAGGAAGGCGACGATGGAGCGCGAGCCGCGCGAGAGCGTGAATTCAATGATGCGCCGGGTATCTTCCTGCGGAGTATAGGAAAGCAGGTAGACGCCGCGCCGGGCATTTGAGGTGTCGGTGGAAAACGCAATCATCGTGCGTCCGGCCGGCAAGGTGATCCCAGCCGCAGCCGTGACATTTGCGGCAAAGACCGGGCCCAGGATCGCGGTCGATCCCTCGCGGACAGCCTCGCTGGCGGCCGCCTGTGCGCCGGCCGCCTGCCCCGTATCGTCCTTGATTACCAATTCCATGTCGGCATTGCCGAAATCCTTCATCGCCAGAAGCGCGCCATTTCGAACCTCGTTCGCGACGACCGCGCCATTGCCCGCGGCCGATCTCGGCAGCATCATCGTAATGCGCGTCTTGCCCGCCGTGCCGTGCACTTCGCCGCCGGGATTGGGCGTCGGGACCGCCTGGCCGGCATTGCCCTGGCCCGGATCGATGCCCAGATCGGTGGACTGGCACCCCGCAGCCAGCAGCATGGCGGACCAGAGGCAGCATGCTGCAAGCGCCGTCCGCGCCTTGATGATCGCCCTCAACATTCCTGCTTACCTGCCTTCCGCATCCATCTTGCCCGTTCTGCGCGACAGCGGGCAGTGGGGATGATATCACCGCCTCGCCGCGGTGCGCCACATGCCTGTGACTTGCAATTCGTGTTGCCGTTGCTGCAATTGATGGAAAACTGCAAGTCTATCACAGCAAAATAATCGCCCGGAGCATGACTATGTCGGATTTTTCAATACGCGGCGCGGTTTTTCCCGCACGCGCACTGGAAAGCGGGCTCTATGTGGTGGCAACGCCGATCGGGAACCTGGGTGACATCACGATCAGGGCGCTCGAAACGCTCGCTTCCGTGCGGATGATCGGCGCGGAGGATACGCGCGTTTCCGGCAAGCTGCTGAACCATTACGGCATTTCGACCCGGATGATCTCCTACACCGAGCACAATGCAGCGGCGGCCGGGAAAAAAATCTTGGGAATCGTCCGCGAAGGCGGGGCGGCGGCCCTGATTTCCGATGCGGGAACGCCGCTGGTCTCCGATCCCGGGCAAAGGCTGGTGGGGCAGGCGCGGGCCGAGGGATTGCCGGTCTGGCCGGTGCCCGG
>JBGSJA010000280.1:0-3834 GCA_041742235.1 Salaquimonas sp.
CGGCGCTGAACCGACACGCCGCCTTTAGACCGGATCGCACGGGAGAGAAGCGACCCTCTCATGACCGCGCCCCGGGGAGGACTTCGAGGCTGCGGGATTTCGTAAATTTGCGCTCAATTTCTTAACGCATCGTTAACGACGCGTTTAGAGGAAAGAAAGAAATGGCCGCCCCGCGACTGCCTGGAAAAGGGTGAATGCGATGAAGACCGTATAGGCAATACTTCCAATCCAAACGGCGGCTCTTGCTGCGTCCGGCTTGAGCGTTGCCGCCGCGACGAACCCTGCCGCCGGGATGAAATGCAGCGCATGGGTCGCGAAGAAATGCGCCACGCGCAAATCGCCGCCATCGCGCGCCCAGCCCATGAAGGCTACCGCCTCGGCGTCCGATGCATTTCCGCCAACCCAGTGTCCTGTACCCGAGACCATGTAGCCGGTCGTGACGAGGGTCATGACGAATGTGAGCACCAGCCCCAGGCCCAGCGACAGGCGGAACGCCGGGTCGAGCATGCTGTCGCGATTGCGCAGGAACGCGATGCCATAGACGAGGCTCGCCGATGTCAGCGTGATGGCGATGATGCCCATGACCGGATAAAGCGCGCTCATCAATGGGCTGGTATTGTTGAAATGGGATGCGACGCCGTTGGCGGCCGCTCCGCCGATCCAGACCATTTCGGCTATCACCGCCGCGCAGACGATGCCGGAGAAAATGCGATAGCTGCGCCGCGCGGTCATTCCCTGCGGCAGCCATCCGGCAAACAGCGCCAGCGTGCCGAGATAGACGGCAAGCGCCACCTCGAACTTGAACGGCTTGTCCCAAATGTTGATGCCGTTGAACTGGCGCGGATCGACCGCCATGGCAAACAGCGTCGGCGCCATCGCGATTACCATCAGGCAGGCGGTCGCCGCGAAATATGGCTCGCGGCGGAACAGTTCAGCAAGGCCGAAGCCGGACCGGGCGGCATGCGCGCGCGACGGATCGATTGCGATGGTGTTCATGTGGCTTCTCCATGATGAGCCGTCGCGGGCATGTTGGCGCGGATGAATCGCACTGCCTGGAAGGCCAGGAACCCGGCCGGGCCGAAGAGGAAGGTGAGCGGCATGCAGGGGACGACGGCCAGGAACGGGATCTTTTCCGCCCTTGCGGTCCGCACCACCCACGCGCCGACAAAAAGGTCGAAGGCGAGATAATGTATCCAGCCGGCCAGCACGATCTCGCGTGTTTGGAACAGCTTTTCGACACTGACGAGGCTGTCGAAGCCGCCTTGCGCGCCGGACCAGAAGGCAAGGACAAGGCCGATATAGGCTATCGAAAGCAGCAAGGGTATTGCGAGACCGGCTATGCGGTCCGCCCATTGACCGATGAACGGGCTTGCCAGCAGCGCCAGCCATCCAGGCAGCACCATCGTGTTGGCAATCTGGAAAACGCTGTCCGGATTCATCTGCGTTCCTTATGTTTACACTGTCAAGATAGAGTGCAAGCGAATGTTGACATTGTCAAGACCGGCTCGACGATTTATGAGTAAGTATGAAAAGTTCTGTACATAATGACATGAGCGCCTCACTCCGCACGCCGTATCATCATGGCGACTTGCGGGCGGCCCTTCTGGCCGCTGCGGAGGCTGAGCTCGCTCGCACCGGCATTGAGGGCTTTTCACTGCGGGCGGTGGCCAAGCGCGCCGGCGTCAGCCACGCCGCGCCGGCGCATCATTTCGGTGATGTCAAAGGATTGCTGACCGCGCTTGCCGCGGAAGGGTTCCGCCGCTTCCTCGCCACGCAAAAGGCGGCCATGGCAGAAGCACCCGCCGATCCGAAATCGCAATTGCAGGCGGCAGGGCTGGGCTACGTGCGTTTCGCCGCCGCATCGCCGGCGCTGTTCCGGCTGATCTTCTCGTCCGACAGGCCCGACTTCGACAATCCCGAACTTTCGGTCGCATCGAGCGACAGCTATGAAATGTTGCGGCAGCAGGTGATGGAAGTCACCGGCCGAGATCCGGCGACCGATCCAGAAGCCCTGATTGATTTGCAGGGCACATGGGCCATCGCGCACGGTCTTGCGGACCTGCTTGCCGCAGGCCGGCTCAAGACCCTGTCCGCGCTGCCCGTTGCGGAACGCGAGGCCCAGATCCTTAGGATCATAGGCCGCGCGCTCTGACGCATCAGGCGGTGGCGCGATCGCGCGTGACCGAATGCTCGATTTCCTCGGTCAATGCGGGATCAAGTCCGAGCCTTGCCGCCAGACTGTCGAGCCATGCGCGCTCCTCGACATGGTCGAGGTCAATCGCGAGGCATGATGCAGCATAGATTTCCATCGCCATTTCGGGCGAATTCGCCATGGAGGCAACCCGGTCGAGATCGCTTGGCGCCATCATCTCGTCCATGAGAAACGCCTTGGCTTCGGCATCGAGAAGACCGTCCATGCGGCCATGGATTCGCTTCTGCTCTTCCATGTCGATATGCCCATCAACCTTGGCAGCGGCGATCATGGCGACGAGAAATGCCTTGGCGCGATCCTGTTCCGTTCCCCCGGCGGTCGAGAAGACCGAGTCCGGCGGCGGCGGCGAAAGTTCCGCCGGCTGCGTGCCGGCTTCGATTCCCTGCTTGCGCTGCCAGTTCTGGTAAGCTTGGTAGGCAAGCCCGCCCACAACGGCCAAGCCGCCCAGCTTCACCGCGCTGCCGCCAAGCTTGCGTCCGGACTTAGTACCCATGAGGACCGCCGCAAGACCGATTCCAGCGGCTTTTGCCATGCCCGGATTGGCCGCGATGGCCGCCTTCACCTTGTCGACATTTTCCTTGCCGGCATAGGTTTCGGCAGCGCCAATGAACTGGTCGAGCAGTTTCTTTGCATCAAACATCGCGGTGTCCCTTCCAAGGCGAAAACATGTGCAGCCGATAGCATGGGAACATGACCACGGCATTTCAAGGCAGGTCGGCTGACCTGCCTCAGCCCGCGCGTAACGAAACTGCTTGCCGGGCCAGTTCCTCGATGGCGGCGCTGTCGCCCTTTTCCACCGCTTCGGCAGGCGCCACCCATGACCCTCCGACACACAGAACATTGGGCAGGGCAAGGTAGTCGCGTGCATTGGCCAGCGAAATTCCGCCCGTGGGGCAGAAGCGGAACTGCGGCAGCGGCGACGACAATGCCTTGAGATAAGGCGCCCCGCCTGCGACCGACGCCGGGAAAAACTTGAGATGCCGATAGCCGCGCTCGCCCAGCGCCATGATTTCGCTGGCCGTCGCGGTGCCGGGAAGAAGCGGTACCGGACTTTCGCCGGCCGCATCCAGTAGCTTCGGTGATGTCCCGGGGCTGACCATGAATTGCGCGCCCGCTGCCGCAACGGCCTCGATTTGCGCCGGCTCCAGCACCGTGCCCGCGCCCGGTATCGCGCCTTCGACCTCCGCCGCGATTGCCGCGAGGCATTCCAGCGCCCGGGGGGTGCGAAGCGTGACCTCGATTGCCGGAAGTCCGCCCGCGACCAGTGCGCGCGCCATGATCACTGCCTTTCGCGGGTCGTCGATGATAACCACGGGAATGACTGGCGCGGCCTTCATCATGGCTTCGAGGATATTCTGCTTCGCATTCTGGCTAGTGCTCATGCGTCCCGCTTACACCAGCATGCCTTGCGTGAAAAGCCGCGGCGTCAATATCACGCAAGCCGCGCCGGCGGCAACACCCGGGCCATTGCCTCGAGCGAGCGGGCGCCGAAAACGCCGTCGGCGGCAAGTCCTGCCGACGATTGAAAAGCCTTCAGCGCCCGCTCCGTCGCCGGGCCGAAATCGCCGTCCGCGATCAGCGGATGGCCGAGCCTGCGCAAATCGCGCTGCAGGGCCTCGACA
>JBGSJA010000281.1:0-11571 GCA_041742235.1 Salaquimonas sp.
TGGCGGCAAGGTGCGGCTGACCGAGAAGGAAACCGCGATCGTCAAATATCTTTATCGCGCCGAGCAGAAGGTGATCGGCCGCGACGAGCTTCTTGAACAGGTGTGGGGATACAATTCCGGCGTGACCACCCATACGCTGGAGACGCATATCTACCGCCTTCGCCAGAAAATCGAGAAGGATCCGTCCAACTCGCGCCTGCTCGTGACTGAGGGCGGCGGCTACAAGTTGGTGCCCTGAGAGCTATTCGGCAAATTGCCGCCAGGCCTCGTCGCCGTCGCAGACAATGTAGAGAAAGCCGGGCGAGAGCGTCTTTCCGCCTTCCCTGATGCCTTCGCAGGAGCCTTGTTCCAGATAGGTCAGTGCCTGCCGGCGAAGCGCCACGATCTGTTGCAGGCTGTAGTCTGCATCCGGCTTAGCCGGCAAAACGGCAAGTCGCTTGTCCATCAGTTCCGGCGTTAGTTTCCCTGGCGGGGCCACCGATTCGAGATTGTCCGATTCATCAATCTTCTGTTTCGGTTCCGGTATAATCGTTTGTTCGCTTGGTTGTAAAGCCGGCGCGTTTGAAGCAATTCGCAGCGCCCCAGGCGGAAGCGGCAAAAGAAATCCTGCCCCGGCCGGGACAGTGTTTGCCGCATGGGTTCCGGCGACAACGCCCCTTGGCGCGCGTTCGGGAACGGGCGGGAACGCGGGCAGGGGCGGGCGCACGGGTTTGACGATGGCTTTCGCTTCCTTCAATGCCGCGAGCGCCGCCGCATCGTCTGCTGCCGGATCGCCCGTCGCCACCTGCGACCGCGAGACCCACAACGCCACGCGTTCGGGAAGCCTGGAAGCATCGATGCCAGCAAACCTTGCCTGCGCTTCCTCCCGTGTCGTCCAAGGACCGACACGGACGAAGCCGCCACTGAACTCGTAGATCGGCACCATGCCTCTTGATCCGGGCAATTGCGCCGGCACCGCCGGACAGGCAGTGCTTGGGCATAGCCGCAGTTCGGGCGTACCGGTTTTCAGCGTCGCGAGCACCACCGCCCGGGCACTTGGCGGACAAGCCAGCAGCACCACGCAAATTGTGGCGCTTGCAATGCGTGAAGCAATCATGTGCCCTCCGGTCAGACGATGGGCTGTTTTAGCCCCGCACGGACAGGCATTGCAATCATCAAGGGCATTGCCGGACAATTGTTCTTATAAGTAGTTGGATATAGGACAGTGAGCCGCCGCGCGGCCTGCGGAAAGCTGCCATTTCGTAGCGATTGACGAAAGACGGAACGAGGGGGATAGGTGGTGCATGTCGCTTGATAATGATTTGCACCTTTTGTCGCGCGTGGCGCTGTTCGACGGTTTTCCGGCGGAACAATTGCGCCTCATTGCTTTCGGCACCGAGCGCGAACTGTTGCGCGCCGGGCGCGAATTGTTCAAGCAGGGCGATGTCAGCACCGGCGGCTATGTCATCGCAGGAGGGCAGATCGACCAGGTGATCTATCGCGGCAATCGCGAGGTGCTGCTCGACTCACGGTTCGAGGCGCAAGTCATTGGCGAACTGGGATTGATCACCGCCGCCGTTCGCACCGCCAGCGCGGTTGCACGCACCAACAGCGAGGTGATGTTCATCCCGCGCATGCTGTTCCACAGGATGCTGAACGCCTACCCGGAAACGGCGGCCATCCTGCACCAGCGCATTTCCCGCTCGGTGCTGGAAATGCTGGGGCAATTGGAACGGTTGCACGAGACCATCCAGTCGGCGCCGAAATTTCCTCCGAAACCTGGATACTGATCGCTCAGTCGATGTCGAGCGTAACCATGACCGGCACGTGGTCGGAAGGCTGCTGCCAGCCTCGCGCTTCCCGCAGGATGGCGTAATCCTTCAACCGGGCGGCAATCCCGGGGGCGGCCCAGACATGGTCCAGCCGCCGGCCCCTGTCGCTTTCCGCCCAGTCGCGGGCGCGATAGCTCCACCATGTGTAGACCTTCTCGTGGGGCGGCGTAACCTTGCGAACCAGGTCTTCCCAACCGCCATTGCGGTAGACGCGCGTCAACCCTTCCGTCTCCACCGGCGTGTGGCTCACGACCTTGAGGAGTTGCTTGTGCGACCAGACGTCGTTCTCGAGCGGGGCGATGTTAAGGTCGCCGACGAGGATCGATGGCATGCCGTTTTCGACCGCCGGAATGGAATTCATTTCCTCGACGAAGCGCAGTTTGTGATCGAATTTCGGATTGATGGCGATGTCCGGTTCATCGCCGCCGGCCGGAACGTAGAAATTGTGGAGCCGGATCGTTTCCCCGCCCGCCTTGAAATAGGCCTTGATGTGGCGGCAGTCGCCCATGTTGCAGAAATCGCGGGTCACGCTTTCGATGATCGGGCGCTTCGAAAGGATCGCCACCCCATGATAGCTCTTCTGCCCGTGCACCGCCTGGTGCTCGTAGCCAAGCTTGCGGAACGCCTTTGCCGGAAACTGGTCGTTCTGGCACTTGATTTCCTGAAGGCAGACAATGTCCGGCTCGTGCTCGGACATGAAGCGTTCGACCAGCCCCTGCCGCAGGCGAACCGAATTGATGTTCCAGGTGGCGATCTTCAGGGGCATGTCGTGGCGCTTTCGTCAGGCTTGATACGCCTGATATGAAAGAGACCACCGCCCGGCGCAAGGGCAGTGGTGGCTGCGCCCACAGCCTCGCTAAGGCCCGATCAGCCGGGGTTCTTGGCGTCCTGTTGCCGGCGGCGGATTTCGCCCTCGTTGAACTGGAAGAACTTGGCCGGGATTTCCACGTTCTTCTGGACATTGAAGACCATCACCGAGGTTTCCTTGCCCTTGGGATCCTTGATGACCCATTGGCGAAGGTCGAAGCTGGCCGGGTCGAACATCAGCGTGATCAGCGCATTGCCGAAGACGCTGTCGTCCCCCATGACCACGGTTGTCAGGTCCGGCTCGACAATGACATCGCGAATATTCTTGTCGTCGATCTGGACGCTGTCGCTCAGCAGCATTTTCAGCGGCGTCTTGTCGAGCGGGTAGAAATCCCAGGTCTTCAGCTTGCTGTTGTGGACCGCAACAGTCCTGCCGTTGGAAATGACTTCCACGGCTGCCGGCTTTTCATAGTTGAAGCGGATCTTGCCGGGCCGCTCGATATAGAATGTGCCACCGGTCTGCTCGCCATTGGGGCCGAATTGCACAAACTCGCCCGTCATGGTCGGGACCGAGGCAAAATGCTCGCTGAGCAGCGCGACAGTCTCTTCCTTGCTGGCTGGCGCGGCGTTCTCCGCGCGCGCGGGCATTCCGGGAAAAAGGATCATTGCAGCCAATGCGGCTGCGACCATGCTGCCGTAGATCCGGCCTGAAGGTTTCTGCATTCTGTCTTCCCTTGCTCTGGGCGTAGCGCTTGGCTTTGCTCTGGGCCTCGCCCGGCCCTTTGGGGATTGATCGTTGCGCCGCAATGGCCGAGTCCTTTGTCGGAATCAAGGCGTTCGTCCCGCTTGCCCCTGTCAGATGGTTTCGTTCTCGCCCGGAACAAGGATCTCGCGCTTGCCGGCGTGGTTGGCCTTGCCGATCAGCCCTTCCTTCTCCATGCGTTCGATCAGCGACGCGGCGCGGTTGTAGCCGATGCCGAGGCGGCGCTGGATGTAGCTGGTGGAGACCTTGCGGTCGTTCAGCACCACCGCGACGGCCTGATCATAGAGATCGTTCGATTCCGACAGTTCCAGCGTGCCGGCCGGACCCATACCGCCGCCTTCGTCGTCGCCGTCATCTTCCTCGGTGACCGATTCCAGATATTCCGGCGTTCCCTGCATCTTGAGATGGGCCACCACACCCTCGACCTCGTCATCTGCCACGAACGGGCCGTGGACGCGCTGGATCCGTCCGCCGCCGGCCATGTAGAGCATGTCGCCCATGCCGAGCAGTTGTTCGGCGCCCTGCTCGCCCAGAATCGTGCGGCTGTCGATCTTCGAGGTGACCTGGAAGGAAATCCGCGTCGGGAAGTTCGCCTTGATCGTCCCGGTGATGACATCGACGGACGGACGCTGCGTCGCCATGACGACGTGGATGCCCGCCGCGCGCGCCATCTGCGCAAGCCGCTGGACCGCGCCCTCGATGTCCTTGCCGGCGACCATCATCAGATCTGCCATCTCGTCGATGATCACGACGATGAACGGCATCGGCGACAGGTCCAGTTCCTCGGTCTGGTAAACCGCCTCGCCGCTGTTGCGATCGTAACCGGTCTGCACAGTGCGGGTGAGCTGCTCGCCCTTCTTCTTCGCCTGTTCCAGCCGCGCATTGTAGCCCTCGATGTTGCGCACGCCGAGCTTCGACATCTTCTTGTAGCGCTCCTCCATCTCGCGGACGGTCCATTTGAGCGCGACAACGGCCTTCTTGGGATCGGTGACGACAGGCGTCAGCAGATGCGGAATGCCGTCATAGATCGACAGTTCCAGCATTTTCGGGTCGATCATGATCAACCGCACCTGCTCGGGCGTCAGGCGATAGAGGATCGACAGGATCATGGTGTTGATGGCGACCGACTTGCCCGATCCGGTGGTTCCGGCGACCAGCAAATGCGGCATCTTGGCAAGATCGGCGATGACGGGTTCGCCGCCGATCGTCTTGCCGAGGATCAGCGAAAGGCGGCCCTTGGCGCCTTCATAATCCTTGCTGGCGAGAAGTTCGCGCAAATAAACCGTTTCACGGCGGGCATTCGGCAGTTCAATGCCGATGGCGTTGCGGCCCGGCACCACGGCGACACGGCACGCGATGGCGCTCATCGAGCGGGCGATGTCGTCGGCCAGGCCGATGACGCGCGAGGACTTGATGCCCGGCGCCGGCTCCAGTTCGTACATGGTGACCACAGGACCGGGGCGGACATTGATGATCTCGCCGCGCACCCCGAAATCCTCCAGCACGCCCTCGAGCAGGCGGGCGTTCTGCTCAAGTGCTTCGGTGGAAAGGCTGGCATCGCGGCCGACCGCCTTGGCCTCCGAAAGCAAATGCAGCGACGGAAGTTCGAACACATCGGGCGAAATGAACGAGCCCTGCGCCTCGCGGGCCATGCGGCTGCCCGGCTGGAGCTTTTGCTTCATCGGCTGCACCAGGGCGGATTTTTGCGGTACTGCGGCGGGCGCGGGGTCCGGCTCCCATTCTTCGGCAGGATCGAAATCCTCCTCGGGATCGTGGATTTCCTCCCCATAGGCCGGCGCCATCTCCGGCGCGCGCAGATAGTCGCGGTCCCCGTCATGATAGTCGTCGTAATCGAGCCGCGGCTCCGGGCGTGCTGCACTGCCATGTCCGAAACCCGGGTCGCGCCGGGCACGCGGATCGAAATCTTCCAGCCCGTCATTTGGCGGGCTGACGAGGCCGTCCCAAAAGGTCTTTGCGCGGGCGAACAGTCCGGGACGGGGCGCAACCCGGGACCTTGCCATGCGCCGCGCGGTCCTTCCGCGCGCCGTTGCCGGCTTGCGCCGGAATTGGGCGCGCATCAAGTAGTACCAATGCGCCAGCGCCCCCAGCGCAACTTCCGCCTCGTCATCGTCCTCCTCGATGATCTCGCCGGTTTCGGGGTCGTAGATAAGGTCGCCGGAGTTCGAGCTGCGCACGATGAAGCCGGCGGCAAAGAGCGTCAGGAAAAGCGAAAGAATGCCGAAGGTCGCAACGAAGGGCGCGGCAAGCAGCCCGGAAGGATATTGGCCGATCAGCGTTGCGGGAATTTTCAGGACGAGATCGCCGGCGACGCCGCCAAGTCCGGTCGGGAGCGGCCAGGTTTGCGGGCGCCCGAAACAGCCGAGCGCCGCAGCGGCCATGATTGTCGCCGGCAGCCAGGCGATGAGGCGCGCCTTGATCCGATGGATCGGCCGACGGATGATCTTGAGCCAGGCCCATCCGGCCGGGACGACAAGGAAGACAACGCTTGCAAGGCCGGTGAACTGCATCAGCAGGTCTGCGATCGCGCTGCCGAAGAATCCGCCCGCATTTTGAGGAATGTTGGAATTTGCATTTGAAAGCGACGGATCATCGACTGACCAGGTCGCGAGGCTGGCAAAGCAGAAGGCGACGGCGGCGAACAGCAGCAAGCCGGAAAGCACGCCGATCTGTCCGCCTATCCAGCCTGAATAGGCCGAGCGCTCGTATCCTGCCCGCTGCCCGGGGGAAATCTGGCTGATCTGCATGCCTTGCTCCGCGTGCCGTGGCGGGGCGTGATCCGTCCGGACTGCGCCGCCCCACCCGCACCGTAAGAGGCGAAGGTTAAGGCGCTGTTAACCATGGAAGGCCGTCACGGGAGGAGCAAAAAAAAGGGGCCCGGCGAACCGGGCCCAGTTGTGGAACGCAAGCGTCCCGACGGGAGGAAGCCCGGCGCCCGAAGGCGCCGGTAGTGGATCAGCTGTGGTAAGCCGCCTCGCCATGCGAGGTGAGGTCGAGGCCGGTCGATTCGGCTTCCTTGGAAACGCGAAGCCCGAAGACGGCCTTCACGATCAGCAAGGCCACCACCGATACGATGGCGCACCAGACGATCGTGACCAGTACCGCCTGGATCTGGATCATGGTCTGGCCGGCGATGGAGTAGTCATCCCCCTTGATGCCGCCGAGCGAAGCGGCTGAGAAGATGCCCGTCCCGATGGCGCCGACAATGCCGCCCACGCCATGGATGCCGAAAACATCGAGGCTGTCGTCATAGCCGAAGCTGTTCTTCACCTTGGAGACGAACAAGTAGCAGGTAGCGCTGGCGATGGCGCCAAGCACTATCGCACCCACCGGGCCGATGGTTCCGGCAGCCGGTGTTACCGCAACGAGACCGGCAACGAGGCCTGACGCCGCGCCGAGCATCGAAGCCTTGCCGCGCAGCACGGCTTCGATGGCTGCCCATGCGATGATGGCTCCGGCAGTGGCGGTGAAGGTGTTGATCATCGCCAAGGCCGCGCCGCCATTGGCTTCGAGGTTGGAACCGGCGTTGAAGCCGAACCAGCCCACCCACAGGATCGAGGCGCCGACCATTGTGAAGGTCATGCTGTGCGGCGCCATGATGTCGCGGCCGAGGCCTTCGCGCTTTCCGATCATGATCGCTGCGACCAGCGCAGCGATGCCGGCATTGATGTGGACGACAGTGCCGCCGGCGAAGTCCAGAGCGCCGAGGCCGAAGAGGTAGCCGTTAGCATCCCAGACCATGTGGGCGATCGGGAAATAGGCGAATGTCACCCAGAGAATGACAAAGGCGATGACTGCCGAGAACTTGATGCGCTCGACGAAGGCGCCGACAATGAGGGCCGGCGTGATGCAGGCGAACGTCATCTGGAAGACGATGAAGACATACTCGGGAATGACCACTCCGGGGGTGAAGGTCGCCGCTTCCGACGCCATGGTCACTCCGCCGAGGAAGAGCTTGGCTGTGCCGCCCCACCACGGGCTGGTGCTGCCGCCGAAGGCGAAGGAATAGCCGTAGACCACCCAGATGACGATGACCACGGCAGTGATCATCATGCACTGCATCAGAACGGAAAGCATGTTCTTGGCGCGCACCAGGCCGCCATAGAACAGCGCCAGGCCCGGAAGGATCATGAAAAGCACGAGCACCGACGATATCATCATGAAGGCGGTGTCGCCCTTGTCCATCGTCGTTGCCGCAGCTTCGGCCGCGGCAGCCGGAGCCTCCGCGGCGGTTTCCTGCGCAACGGCAGCAGCCGCCATCAGCAGCGAAGCCAATCCGCCCGCGATGGAGGTCTTGAAAAATCGGTTTGTCATTTGCGGTAATCCCTGGTTTGTCGCGCTGTCAAAGAGCGTCTGCATTGGTTTCGCCGGTGCGGATGCGCACCACATGCTCGATGGCGAAGACGAAAATCTTGCCGTCGCCGATCTGGCCGGTCTTCGCAGCCGTGGCGATCGCCTCGACCGCCTTGTCGGCCATGGACGAAGCGACGGCGACCTCGATCTTCAGTTTCGGAAGGAAGGCGACGGCGTATTCCGCGCCGCGATAGATTTCGGTGTGACCCTTTTGCCGGCCATAGCCCTTGACCTCGGTGACGGTCAGTCCCTCGATCCCGATGGATGTGAGAGCTTCGCGCACCTCGTCGAGCTTGAACGGCTTTATGACAGCCATGACAATCTTCATGCATGCACCCGCTTGGATGGGAAGCGCAGGACGCTTCCGGTTGCGATCAGGGCAGGGAATTCCCGGCCCGGCCGGCAACGGGCGATACAAGCATCGTGCCAAGCGGAATGTTGTGGCGAAAAGGCCTGTCAAATTAGGAGGTTGTTAACGCAACAGCGTTTTTCCGGACACATGGCCAGCCAGTTCACAATACGCCAACGCACAATTTTTATGCATTTCTTGAATTTTGCGTAAAATCTGTGCAGTTAACCTTGGGGCTGGTCGCGCCTGACGCGGATAAGCCCTTCCTGCGCGACGGAGGCGACCAATGTTCCTGTCCGCGAAAAGATCGTGCCGCGGGTGAAGCCGCGCGCGCCTGCGCTACTTGGGCTGTCCTGCGAATAGAGGTGCCATTCCTCCATGTTGACCGGGCGGTGGAACCAGATGGAATGGTCGAGGCTTGCACCCTGCAGCTTGGGATCGAAGATGGACATGCCATGTGCGAACAAGGATGTATCGAGCAACGTCATGTCCGAAGCATAGGCCAGTACGGCGGACTGGACGGCCGGGTCCGCCGGCAAGGGGCCGGTGGCGCGGAACCAGATGTTCTGCCGCGGCTCCAGCTTCTCGCGCGAGACATAATGCTTGAGATCGACGGGGCGAAGCTCGATGGGCCGTTCGCGCTGCCAGTAGCGGCGCACGTTTTCCGGCGCATGGTCGATATATTGCTCGGCGAGCTGCTTTTCCGTCGGCAGGTCCTCGGGCATGGGAATGTCCGGCATGGGCATCTGGTGTTCGAGACCGGCTTCGCTTGCCTGGAAAGAGGCCAGCAGAGAAAAGATTGCCTGTCCATGCTGGATTGCGACGACGATGCGGGTGGTGAAGCTGCCGCCGTCCCTGATCCGGTCGACTTCGTAGATGATCGGCACCGCCGGATCGCCGGGGCGCACGAAGTAGCAGTGCAACGAGTGCACCTTGCGATCGGCCTCGACGGTGCGCTGCGCGGCGACCAGCGCCTGGCCGATCACCTGTCCGCCGAAAACGCGCTGCCAGCCGACCTGCGGGCTCATGCCGCGATAAAGGTTCTTCTCGAGCGTTTCGAGGTCAAGGGTGGCGATAAGGGTTTCGACGGCGCTATTGTGGCTGGACATTCAGGGCTTTCCGGTGCGGCGACAACGTCAATGGTGTGCCGGGAAGGCATATGCTAGCCGTGATGGGAAAGGAACCGCAATGGCAAAGAAGACCGCTTCGAAAAAGGCCGCGATTGCTGGCGGCATCTCCGATACCGGCGACCTTTTGGTCGCGGGTGGCGGCTATGTCGGGCTATGTGTCGCACTGGCTGTCAAGACCGCCGCGCCGCATCTGTCCGTGACAGTCGTAGACATCGCCCCCGCCAACGCCGCCCTTTCCGACACGCGCGCCTCGGCTATCGCGGCCGCGGCGGCGCGAATGCTCGAGCGCCTCGGCATTTGGAACGAGCTTGCGGCGAACGCCCAGCCGATCAACGAGATGATCGTCACCGACAGCCGTCTGCATGATGTGGTCCGGCCGGTGTTTCTTACCTTCGGCGACGAACGTGCGCAGGGCGAACCCTTTGCCCACATGGTCGCCAATCGCGATCTGGTGACAGCGCTTCGCCGTCGTTGCGAGGAGACAGGCGTCGAACTTCTCAACGGGGAAAGGGTCACCGGTTTCGATAATCGCGACGGAGCGATGCATGTGACCCTCGGCTCCGGCCAGGCGAGAAAGGTGAAACTGCTCGTCGCCTGCGACGGTGCAAAATCACAGCTGCGCGACCTTGCCGGCATCCGCACCGTTCACTGGCCCTACGGCCAGAGCGGCATCGTCGCGACGGTCAGGCATGAGCGCGACCATGAAGGAAGGGCGGAGGAGCATTTCCTGCCGGCCGGGCCGTTCGCCATCCTGCCGCTCAAGGGCAACCGTTCCTCGCTTGTTTGGACGGAGCGCACGGAGGATGCCAAGCGACTTGTCGAAGGCGATGATTTCACCTTCGCGCTGGAGTTGGAGCGCCGGTTCGGCCACAAGCTCGGCGAGATCTCGGTCGAAGGAAAGCCGCGCGCCTATCCGCTCGGCCTGACATTGGCGCGCGACTATGTCCGCGACCGCTTTGCGCTGGCAGGGGATGCGGCGCACGGTATTCACCCGATTGCCGGACAGGGCCTCAACCTCGGCTTCAAGGATGCCGCAGCACTCGCCGAGACGATCGTGGAAGCCGACCGGCTCGGGCTCGACATCGGATCGCTGACCGTGCTGGAGCGCTATGAGCGCTGGCGCCGTTTCGACACGGTGCGCATGGGCGTGCTTACGGATGTGCTGAACCGGCTGTTTTCGAACGACAATCCGCTCCTTCGCGCGGCGCGCAGCTTCGGGCTGGGTGTTGTTGACCGGCTGCCGGGCCTGAAGAAGCAGTTCATCAACCAGGCGGCGGGGCGCGAGGCCGGATCGCCGAGGCTGCTGCAGGGCGAGGCCATCTGAGCGCGCCAGCGGCTAGCGTCCCAGTTCGTCTTCTTCGAGTGTGCGCGCTTCCGAGGCCAGCATGATCGGGATGCCGTCGCGCACGGGATAGGCAAGCCTTGCCGGGCGCGACACCAGTTCCTGCTTGTCGCGGTCGTAGTGCAGCACCGCACGCGTCAAGGGGCAAACCAGCAGTTCGAGCAGTTTCGGGTCGGTGTCGCGCCCTTCGGTCTTGCGCTTTGCACGTTCGCTCATTGCCCGCTCACTGTATGCGCGATCCGGGCTCGTCCGATCCGCGGGCGAGCGCGATCTCGGTGATGGCGATCAACGTTTCGGCGCGAGTCCGCAAGTCGCAGGCTTCGAGCAATGCCTGCTTTTCCGCAGGGCCGTAGGGGCTCATCATGCACAGCGCCGTGACGAGCGAGCCGTTGGAGGCGCGCTTGATGCTGTCCCAGTCGGCCTCCATGTTGTTGGCCTTCAGATATTTCCGGAACGTCTCGAGCAGGCTGCCGCGATCGACCGACTTGCCGTTGTCGTCTTCGGCAAGGTCTGCGGCCATCACTTCCACGCTGGCGCGGCGATAGCCCCGCGCGGTCAATTCCTCGTCGAGAATTCGGTAACGCGCCACCCCGGCAAGATTGATGAGGTACCGCCCGTCGCCGCTCTCCTGGAATGCGGTGATGCGCCCGAGGCAGCCCAGTTCGCAGAGCGCCGGACCCGTCGGTCCGTCGGCCATGATTTCGGCGCCGATGGCGGAACGCGGCTGGACCATGCCGATCAGGCGGTCGGCGCCGAGCGCGTCATCGACCATGGCGCGGTAGCGCGGCTCGAAGATGTTCAGCGGCATCTGGCCGCCGGGAAGAAGCAGCGCCCCGGAAAGGGGAAAGACGGGAATGACTGACGGGATGTCTGCAGGCGTAAGGTAATCTGCGTTGCCGGCTTTCATCAACATCTCTCCATTGCCTGGCCGAATGACCGGCCAAGCCTAATCTGGCGCGAGCGCGGCAAAACTCAAGAGAACAGAAGCGAGGAAAGCC